>NZ_JAQFUY010000027.1:0-59625 GCF_027716745.1 Bacillus cereus group sp. Bc010 | reverse complement strand
TTCCCCGATAGAATATCGGGAAAAGGCCGTGGCATAATACTCTTTTTATGACTGTCTACTTGACAGGGAGATGACCAGTCTCTTTTTATTTTTGCTTGTTCAATACTTGCCTGTAATGTCTCCATAATATTGATGATGTTTGGAGCAGGAGAGATTGTTTCCGTTTTTTCCTGTTGTTCAATTTTATTTTCGATTAATTCGGTAAGAGCTTCTTTATATTCGTCTGTATATAACTCTTGTTCGAAAGGGTTTGTAAGGTGATGGATTAAATTAATTGCTGCGGTGAGTTCTTGTTTTTGGATCGGATAATTTTCGTTACTTGGTAAGTTAGGTGTATTTGTTATATCGCGAATTTCATTAGGGTAGTGAATGGTTTGCAACATAAGTCCATCTTCAAAGTTACGGATAATAGCTAAATGTTGTTTTTTTCTAATAGCAATATGAATAAGCCCAAGTTTATTTGTACGTTCAAGAGCTTCTTTTAATAACAAATATGATTTTTCATGTCCTGGGGTAGGGCCTATAAAATAAGAGCGGTCATAAAGAACAGAATCGATTTCGTCATTTTGGACAAAAGATATAATACGAATGGATCGTGGTTCGTGAGCTTTTTGCAACGCAGCTAATTCTTTTTCATCCATAATAATGTATTTATGAGGTGCGTATTCATAGGCTTTTACAATATCTTTATCATCAATTTCTTCATCCGTACAATCAGGAGCAAATTTTTTATATTTAATAGGTGTCAAGCACTCTTTATGGAGACTTAAAAATTTTATATCGTTTTCTTTTACGGCACTATATAGTTTAATTCCTATATTTAATAGTCCAAGTGAAAGTGCACCTTTCCAGACGGTATGCAAATGAAGCCTCTCCTTTCGTTCAAAAATGATTATGTATATTATGAGATAGTAAGAAATTTCCTATACGTTTTTTGTTTTTTACGGAAGGGATTGGGATATAAAATATATTGACAAGCCCTCCAAAATATTTTAATGTGATTGTATAAAATTGTGTATATAAAGGGGAGTAACTTATTACAGTAAAGTCGTCATTACAGGGAGAAACCCTCGGCTTTATTGGCAACGTTTCGTTGTTAGTGAGACCTTTACCAGCAATGGTAAAGGCCCCTTATTGTCTTTTTTAGGACCCTTACCATATTTGGTAGGGGCCTTTTTGTATACAAAGAGAGGAGAAATAAAAATGAAAAAACTGATTAGTAGATTAAGAGTTGTATTTCATGTTCGTCGATTTGTTCCATTCCTATTTGACTTTTTTACTTCAAAAGAGGTTTCAATAAAGAAGAAAATCTTATCCATTGCTTTTTTAGTTGGTTATGTAGCGATGCCGCTCGATTTAATTCCAGACTTCTTACCGTTTATCGGTATTTTAGATGATATTGGAATTGTGTTATTTATTCTGAACCGAATTGTAAAGATGGCGCCAGTTCAATTACAAGAAAAGCATAACGTAAACGTAGGATAGGAGTTGGAGTAGAAAATATGGAGCAAATGATTTTAGATATAATCGAGTTTTTAAAGCAGTTTTCTTATTTTGGAGTTGTATTGGCTTTAACGTTTGAATTTATTCCAGCAGAGGTAGTTTTGCCTATGGTTGGGTATTGGGTGTACGAGGGCGATATGAATTTTTGGCTAGCTGTATTAGCTGGAACACTTGGGGGAACGACAGGACCATTAACGTTATATGCACTCGGTTATTACGGTGGTCGTCCTCTATTAATAAAATATGGGAAATACTTCTTGATTAAAGAAGAACAAATTCAAAAAGCAGATGATTTCTTTGAGAGATATGGACCAGTTGTAGCATTTGTTGGACGCTTTGTACCGGGAGTTCGAACACTTATTTCTGTTCCATGTGGTATGGCAAAAATGAATATATGGAAATTTAGTATTTATACATTTGTAGCAATGTTCCCGTTAACGACTTTATATGTCTATTTTGGAATGAAATTAGGTCCACATTGGGAAAAGGCTGCGGATATTGTTGGACAATATATGCTACCGATATTATTAGTCGTGATTATTGTTGTCGGTGGTATATTTATCTATAAATTTATGAAAAAAAGAAACAAAACGGAATCTATCTAGCCACATGAATATTTTTTGAAAATAGACGAATAGTACAGGCAAAAGACTCTGGGGGACATACACATATAGGGAATATAAAAGAGAGAGGGGAAACAACTATGTCTTGTGAGTGCTCAGGGTCAGCTTTAACTTGTTGTCCAGATAAAAATTATGTGCAAGATAAAGTGTGTAGTCCGTGGTCAGGAACTGTAGTAGCAACTGCTATTACGAATGTACTGTACAACCACAAAGTAGTGGGTCATTTACAGTAAGATACTTTACTACAATTCAAATCGTAACAACGGGAACGGGAGTAAGTCAAGGGCAATTATGTCTAACAGTACGTTATCCAATTTCATAAGAAAAAGCATACCAAAATGGTATGCTTTTTCTTATAGTTTGTAAGTTGAGGTCATAAATCACTTTAAAAGCAAAATGAGAATTGACAACAATATTTTCCTTCTATATACCGAATTGGATTATTTGGGAGATTAATAATTGCCACAGATTGTAATGATTGACCTGTATATGACATTGTGTTGCCAGGATAGACAGTGAAAGTATTTGTCACCTGTCCAATAATTTGAACTGTAACCGCTTCAGTACTACTAGTGCTATTATACACAGAAATATTACCCGATATTTTAAGTACACCATCTCCTTCCCATAAGATTAATGTAGAACCTTCAGAAGGCGGTGGAATTTCTTTTGTTATAAAAAAATTACCAGCGAATTCATTGTTGACTAATTCACAAGATGGTGGGTCAGGGGGAGTAGGTGGATCATAGGGAGGGCAAATGATAGATAAAGGGGCATAACAGCCGATATTTTTTTTACAAGCCATTAATAGCTCCTCCCTTCATAGTTTCTTTTTATTACTATTAAATGTGGCAAAACGATAGTTGTGTTAATAAAGGGGCAAAAAATTTCAGGAAAGTTTGTTTAATAGGCGTCCAACTCATAATCATGAATAAGAGTCTGTTAGACAAAAGATGGTTGTATAAGATAATACAAATAATGTTGGATGTTACAGTAAATTGACTGTATATTTACAAAAATTAAATAAATTTTATTTCTAATTTATATGAAGTTAATATGTGTTCAGTACAATAATCATTGTAATTAATTGATTATATGAGGAGGATTCATGTGGAAAGAACAGCTTTACGAAAAGTAAAAGGACTTATTGGATTATTAATGGTTTTTGTATTAGCGTTCGTATCATTTCCGTGGAGTACATCAGTTAAAGCGGAAGAGAAGAAGCAAGAAAAGGCACCGAGTGAGAAGAAGATAGTTTTTCCAGTTGTAAGTGATGTACATATTAAGAATAGTGGAACGGATGATACGTTTCGCTGGAAACGAGCAATCGAGCAACTGAATACACTTGCACCTAAACAAGATGCGTTTGTAATTGTGGGAGATTTTACTGATTCAGGATCACTGCAACAATATGATCGTTTCATGCAAGTGTATAATGAAAATGCAAATAAAGATGCTGTGCGAATGAATTCTCTTGGTAACCATGATTATTGGAACGGTTTATCTGTAGAGGGCGCACAGAAGCGTTTCTTAGAAAAAACAGGAATGGAATCGATTTATTATCACAAAGTGGTAAAAGGGTATCATTTCCTTGTTATGTCTCCGGAAGATGGGACAACTCATGGATATTATTCAGATAAGCAAATTAATTGGTTAAAAGAAGAAATGGCAAAGGCACAAAAAGATGATCCAGAAAAACCAATTTTCGTATTTTTACACCAACATATTAAAGATACAGTATATGGTAGCCAAGAGTGGGGAACAAAAGATAGTGCGAAAATTAACGAGGTGTTAAAAGAATATCCACAAGTTATTACATTTTCAGGCCATTCACATTATCCGTTAGACGACCCGAGATCGATTCATCAAAAAGACTTTACATCAGTTGGTACATCTTCAGTAAGTTATATGGAAGTTGAAGGTGGTAAAGTACAAGGGAATATACCGCCAGGAGCTAGTACATTAAGCCAAGGCTTATTAGTGGAAGTAGACGATAAAGAGGTAACGATTAATCGCCGTGATTTCCATACAAATTCTTGGACAGGCGAGCCTTGGAAAATTAAATTACCAGCAAAGAAAGAAACATTTACACATGTAGAAGATCGTGATAAAGAAAAGCCTTACTTTGCAAAGGATGCAAAGCTTGCGGTATCAAATGTAACAGAAAATGCAGCAACAGTAACATTCCCACAAGCGCTGGATAACCTTCTTGTTCATTCTTATCGCGTACAAGCTAGAGATAAGCAAACGGGAGAAATAAAGAACAAATTGTTGGCATTCTCAGAGTTTTATCGTGATCCAGTGCCGAAAGAGCTCACATTTACACTGGCAGGGTTAGATGGTGGGAAAACATATACACTTGAAGTAGTTGCGATTGATTCATTTGGCAATGAAAGTGTACAACCATTAACGGCGGAAATTACTACGAAAAAAGATAATATTGACCCGAATGTGAAAGTACCAAAGGCTGATGTTTTCGATGTGAACTTTGCAGATGGTACATTTAAAGACAATTCACCATTTGGTACAAAAGGTGATGTGAAGGGCAATGTGACTATTGAATATGATAAAGCATTGAAAAAGAATGTTATGAAATTAAACGGAAAAGCAAACACATTTGGATACCTTCCATTTTCAGCAGCACAAAAAGAAAAAGTTGCAAATACGTTTACTTTAGAAACAGTATTTACAATGAATGAAATTCGCGGACAAGGTATTTTGCAAAATACAGAGAGTGGCGGAATTGGTTTTGAATCTACAGGAAATGGATATGTTGAATTATGGGCTCACATTGGTGGCAGTTATAAACGTGTTGGCGTTCAATTAGAAGCAAACAAAACATATCACTTAACAGGAACGTATAACGGAAGTGAGGTAGCTATTTATGTCGATGGCAAAAAAGTAAATAGCCAACCGGCTACAGGAAAAGTGTATCATCCAAATGTACCATTTGCACTTGGAGCGGATCCTGATAGCAATGGGAATGGTGGCATTCCGTTAAATGGACAAATCGCGCTTGCGAAATTATATAGTAAAGCGTTAAGTTCTTCAGAAGTATTAGCAGCGTACAATGAGTTTTCTAACCGTACGAAATTAGAGCAAGTAAATGCGTTATTTGAAGAGCTTGGAAAAGTGAAAGAAGTGCTAGCTGGTACGTATGAATTTGGTGATAAGCCAGGTCAATATTCAAAGGAAGCTTTTCAAGAATTAGAGAAAAGCTATAATAATGCAAAACAAGTATTTGAAAATGTAGCGAGTACGGGAGAACAAATTGTTCAAGCGTATAATGAATTAAAAACTGCAAATCAAACATTTATACAATCTAAAGTAGTAGAGCAACCGAAAACATTGAAAGAAAAATTACAAATGAATATTGAATCTGCAAAAGCAGTATTGAAAAAAGCGCAAGCTGCAAATGTAACGGACGGTTCAGTGAAATCATTGAGTCAAAAAATTACAGTGGCAGAAGCTGTATTAAAAGATGCGAAAGTAAAAGATGCACAAGTAGAAACGATGAACCGTACGATGGAATATGCGATTTCACTCGTTGAAAAAAGCATAAACAAATAAGAGTGAAGAAAAGAAGCTTATCATGATAGGCTTCTTTTTTGTTATACTAAAAGTAGCATAGAATGAAGGAGCGAATAATTTGGAAGAGAAAAAGTTAAAAAGAATTCTTGAATATGTATGGATCGCGGTTGTGCTCCTTGTAGGATATTATTTCTTAAAAGAAAAAAGTATATGGGTTCTATTTTTAATGACGTTTTTATTAGCGGGTTTAGGCACGTTATTTATTAACTTCTTCTTTGATAGTTTAAATGCATGGAAGAAGAAAAAGAAGGGAACGAAGTAAAGGAGGGAATATATGCAAAAGTGGAAGCTTATATATCAGGTGATTATTTTTCTATTGCTTGTAGGTATTGGCGTTTTTAAATACTCAACACCGATAGGAAATTGGGCATCGTTTACAGCTTGCATCGGCATATTTTTCATTTTACAATCGTTAACGAAAAAATATAATAATACAGAAAGATAGCTCGCCGTTTTATTGGCGAGCTATTTTGTTATGCTTTTTTCTGTTCATCGTTTGCTTTTTCAGTAGCTAAATGACTATGTTTTCTAGAGTAGAAGAAATAGAAGCATAAACCGACTATAAGCCAAGCTATAAAGCTAATCCATGTCGTTTTAGATAAATTAGCCATTAAATATAAACAGCAAAGAATAGCGACAACTGGTAATACAGGTACGAAAGGTGTACGGAATCCGCGTTTCAAGTCAGGGTGTGTTTTTCGTAAAATAAGTACTGCGCAGCAAACGAATGTGAAGGCTGTTAATGTACCGATATTTACTAAATTCGCTAATACGTGCAGATCTAAAAGTCCTGCTAATAAAGCGGCAACAACACCAGTAATCCACGTATTTAATAAAGGGATTTTCACTCTTTTATTTACACGTGCTAACGCTTTTGGAAGTAGGCCATCGCGGCTCATCGCATATGAAACGCGAACTTGTCCATACATAACGACTAAGAGAACGGTTGTCATTCCAGTCATCGCTCCAACAGCGAGTAGTCCTGCAATCGTATCTTCACCAACGAAATGCAAAGCAAACGCAACTGGATCAGAAACATCTAATTGTGTATACGGAACCATACCTGTTAAAACGAAAGATACAATCATGTATAAAACAGTACAAATAAGAAGGGAACCGATAATGCCAATTGGTAAATCACGCTGTGGTTTTTTCGTTTCTTCCGCAGCGGTTGCGATTGCATCAAAGCCTAAGAAGGCGAAGAATACAGTAGCAGCTCCAGTAATAATACCGTCGTATCCGAATGGGATGAACGGTGTCCAATTTTCAGGTTTTACATATTTTGCACCTGCTACGATAAAGGCGATAATAACGGCTAACTTGATCAGAACCATAATATTATTAATGCGTGCGCTTTCACGTATACCAAAACTTAAAAGACCAGTAATGATGAGTAAAATACAAACAGCTGGTAAATCAATGAGACCACCTTTTCCTACGCCAGGTGCCGAGGCGATTATGGCGGGCAGATGGATGTTAAATCCTTGTAGTAAAGACTGTAAATAACCAGACCAACCGACAGCTACTGCTGCGACTGCCAGTAAATATTCGAGCATTAAACACCATCCGACGATGAAGGCGACGACTTCCCCGACTGTCATGTATGCGTAAGTATACACACTTCCTGAGACAGGAATAGAAGAAGCAAATTCGGCATAACAAAAGGCTACACAAGCACAAGTAAATGCAGCAATAAGAAATGATAACATAATACCAGGACCAGAATGTTTCGCTGCAACAATACCTGTTAATACAAAAATCCCTGTGCCAATTACGGCGCCAATTCCTAAAAACGTTAAATCAAGTGCGGTTAATGTTCTTTGTAGTTGTCGTGGTGATTCAGTAGTAATCGCCTTTTTTCGTAATAATGATTTCACTTTGGACTCTCCCCCCGTTTTTCATTTCCATAACTGCGAATGTAGTATGAGCCCACTAGAAAAGAGTATGTAAGGAAATCGAGGTACAGTTATGGTGCGTAGTTTTTAAAATTGCTGGATTAATCTTAATATAATTCAGAATATTTTGTCAAATAAAAATATGACAAATAAAATGCGGATGAATAGGAGAAACTACTTGCAGGAATGGACGAGGGTTAACGACCCACTGATTAAAGTTAAAGTAGGAGAAGATGCTATGTTATTTTATTTTGAACTTGTCGTCATTTTACTTTGTACGAAATTAGCTGGTGATATTAGCGTGAGGCTTGGCCAGCCTTCTGTACTTGGTAAATTAATTATCGGTATTATTATCGGTCCAGCTGTACTTGGTATTATAAATAGTTCTGAACTGATTGATGAGCTGAGTGAGATTGGTGTTTTACTCCTTATGTTTATGGCCGGACTTGAAACAGATTTAGAAGAACTAAATCGGAATTTAAAATCATCATTTGCAGTAGCAGCTGGTGGAATTATTTTTCCTTTCATCGGTGGTTATGTAACAGGATTGCTGTTTGGACTAATACAATCTCATGCAATTTTTTTAGGGTTATTACTTTGCGCAACGTCAGTTAGTATTACGGTGCAAACGCTAAGAGATTTAGGGAAAATGAATACGAGAGAAAGTACAACGATTTTAGGTGCTGCCGTATTTGATGATGTCATTGTCGTTATTTTATTAGCATTTGTTATGAGCTTTTTAGGAACGCAAGATGTGAATATAACACTCGTTATCGTAAAGAAAATTATTTTCTTTGTCAGCATCGTTTTTATTGCATGGAAAGTTGTTCCATGGATTATGAAAATGCTTGTGCCGCTTCGTGTAACAGAAGCGTTAATTAGTGCAGCTCTTATCATTTGTTTCTCGTTTTCGTATTACAGTGAAATGATGGGGATTGCAGGTATTATTGGAGCATTTGCAGCCGGAATTGCCATTTCTCAAACAGAGTATAAGCACGAAGTAGAACATAAAATTGAACCGATTGCGTATGCGATATTTGTGCCAGTGTTCTTTGTAAGTATTGGAATGGAAATTACATTTCAAGGTATCGGAAGCCAGCTTTGGTTCATTATCATTATGACGCTTATTGCGATTTTCACAAAGTTAATTGGATCAGGTTTAGGAGCAAGGTTAACAGGATTCAACCTTCAATCTTCTATTAGTATCGGGGCGGGTATGGTGTCGCGCGGAGAAGTGGCACTTATTATCGCGGCCAATGGACTTGCGGCGAATTTATTAGCGAAAGAAAATTTCACAGCGATTGTTATTGTCGTTATATTGACGACGATTATTACGCCGCCGCTTTTAAAGAAATATTTCGTGTAAAGAGGAAGAGCTTATCTGATGTAGGTAAGCTCTTTTTTTATTGGAAAAGCAATAGTCATGTGGCATGAAAGGTTTGTAATTATGGTAAAATCTATGTATGTGATATGACAAGGAGAAGGATGTGTTTGAGGATTACGAAGGGAAAGATTATAGGTGTAATTATACTTCTTTTATTGTGCATACCATTTACTGCATGGAAAGAATCAAAAGTGAAAGATTTTCCGGTTTCTATTTTCTCGGAAGAAGCAGATGGTGAGTACGACCAGAAGCTGAAATATACTGCTTTTTTACCTGATGTTGCGATTTGGATGAACGGTTGGGAAAAGAAGTGGACAGAAGGGGAAAGAACCGTTTATCAAAAAGGGAATCGCATTGTAAATGTGTTTCATCCTCCTGGCGATGATGGTTTTTACCTTCTTGAAGCAAGAGAAAATAAGTAAACGCAGCCGTAAGAAGTGGAGGTTAAATAGTGAAAGCTTCAACGTTACTATTTAAAATTGAAAGTAATATGGATCAATTTTCACCAGCTGAAAAGAAGGTTGCCATGTACATAACGGAGAATGCAGAGATTGTTCCGAACTTAACGACGAAAGAAGTGTCAACGAATGCGGGCGCAAGTGAGGCGAGTGTTGTTCGCTTTTGTAAGTCGATTGGAATCGGAAGTTTTAAAGCATTTAAAATCGCGCTCGTTCGCGAATTAACGATTGCTGATTATAATATTAACGATTTTTCAGTGATGAATACGGAAGATGGACCGTACGACTTGTTTAATAAAGTTACGTATGTGAATAAAGCTGCAATTGAGGCGAGCGTGACGGCGATAGATAAAAAAGAACTTGAAAAAGCTGCAGATCATATTGTAAATGCCGATAAAATTATTTTTTACGGGGTAGGCGGATCAGCTACTCCGGCGATGGACGGAGCTTATAAATTTACAAGGCTCGGATTTACAGCGATGATGCTATCTGATTTTCATATGATGTTGCCACTTGTGACGAATTTAAAAGAAGGCGATATATTTGTGGCAATTTCAACATCTGGTCGTACGAAAGATGTACTTGAAATGGCGCAATACGCGAAGAGACAAGGTGCAACAGTTATTGCGATTACGAAGCTCGATCAATCATCACCGTTATATAAAGAGGCGGATATTCGTCTTTGTATGCCAGATGTAGAACAAGATCATCGTATTGCGAGTATTGCTTCAAGAATGACGCAATTGAACATGATAGATGCTCTATATGTGATTACTTTTAATCGTATTGGTAATAAAGTGTTGGATCAATTTATGGAGACAAAAGAAGAAGCTTTGCGATTACGGAAGTTGAAATGAGAAGATGGGGAAACCCATCTTTTTTGCATACGGACGGACATAAATTCGTCATGAAAAGAAATTAAATTTCATAAAATAGTAAAGTAATATTGATTTTAAATTTCTTGAAGTTATAATAAAAGTATGAAATTAAATTTCAAAGTAGGTGGGAATATGTTAGAAAATTTATCGACAGAACATCGTAATGAGAAGACGATGAATTTAGATGAGATGAGCATAAAAGAAGTTCTGCAAAGTATGAATGAAGAAGATCGAACTGTTGCATTAGCAGTTGAAAATGAAATAGAGCAGATTGAAAAAGTTGTGCAGACTGTTATTAAATCTTTCGAAGAAGAGGGCCGATTAATTTACATTGGGGCTGGTACAAGTGGCCGTTTAGGTATTTTGGACGCAGTGGAATGTCCGCCGACATTTGGCACAGACGATAAAATGGTGCAAGGATTTATAGCAGGCGGATTGAAAGCGTTTACTAAAGCGGTAGAAGGTGCAGAAGATCGCGAAGAATTAGCAGAAGAAGATTTAAAAAGTATTGGATTAAATGAGAAAGATACTGTAATTGGAATTGCAGCAAGTGGTCGAACTCCTTATGTTATTGGTGGCTTGAAGTACGCGAATCGTGTAGGAGCGAGTACAGCTAGTATCTCCTGTAATAAAAATGCTGAAATAAGTAAATATGCAAAACTAAATGTGGAAGTAGAAACAGGCGCAGAAATTTTAACAGGCTCAACGCGTTTGAAGGCTGGTACAGCGCAAAAATTAGTGCTCAATATGATTTCAACAGCATCTATGATTGGTGTTGGGAAAGTATATAAAAACTTAATGGTAGATGTGCAATCTACAAATGAAAAGTTAATAGAACGATCAAAACGAATTATTGTGGAAGCAACAGGTGTTAGTTATGAAGTAGCGGCAGAGCATTATGAAAAAGCAGAACGTAACGTGAAAGCTGCGATTGTTATGGTGTTATTGCAGTGTGAGTATGGGGAAGCACTGCAGAAATTAAAAGAAGCGAAAGGGTTTGTAAAAAAGGCACTATAAAATAATAGGGAGGGGGATTCTATTATGAAGAAAGAAGAGAGAATGGCCAGAGAAATTTCAGAGCAACTTGGGGGAGTAAAAAATATTCGTGGCATTGCTCATTGTATGACGAGACTACGATTAACGCTTCATGATGAAAGTAAAGTGAATATGGACCTTTTGAAAAAGGTTGAAGGGGTTATGGGAGTTATTGAAGATGAGACGCTTCAAGTTGTCGTTGGTCCGGGGACGGTAAATAAAGTAGCAGCTGAAATGGAAGGTTTAACGGGACTCCGAATTGGTGAGGTGGCAGATCATCACCTTGAAGATCTTGGCCAAGAGATGAAGTCAGAGATTAAGAAGAAAAATAATACACCGGTGAAAAACTTTTTAAGAAAAATAGGAAGTATTTTCATTCCATTAATTCCGGGTCTTGTTGCATCAGGTATTATAAACGGGGTTGCTAACTTTGCGAAAAACGCAGGTGCTGATCCGAATGCAACGTGGCTACAAATGTTGCTACTCATTGGCGGCGGTATCTTTACATTCTTAGGCATTTTAGTCGGCTGGAATACAGCGAAAGAGTTTGGCGGGACACCGGTTCTTGGGGCAATTGCTGGTATTTTAATTTTTAACCCGGCGATGGCGACTGTAAAATTATTCGGTGAAGCGCTCGTACCCGGACGGGGCGGATTGTTTGCCGTTATTTTTGCAGCGTGGCTTATGGTTGTAGTGGAAAGACAAGTTCGAAAAGCTGTACCAAATGCAGTTGATATTATTGTAACGCCGCTTATTACTGTGTTAGTCGTAAGTATCGTAACGATGTTAGCAATTCAGCCAGTAGCAGGTTTCTTATCTGAAGGAATTACAAGCGGAATTAATGGTATTTTAAGTATTGGTGGCGCGTTTGCGGGAGCAGTACTTGCAGGAACATTTTTACCGCTCGTTATGGTCGGATTACATCACGGTTTAACACCGATTCATATGGAGTTTATTAATCAAACGCACGTAACACCTTTATTACCAGTACTCGCAATGGCTGGAGCTGGGCAAGTAGGAGCTGCGATCGCCATCTATGTGAAAACAAAAAACAAACGACTTCGTAACGTAATTAAAGGGGCATTACCAGTTGGATTTTTAGGAATTGGCGAACCGTTATTATACGGGGTTACATTACCACTTGGGAAACCGTTTCTTACCGCTTGTTTAGGGGCAGCTGTCGGTGGTGCATTCCAAGCAGTTATGAAAACAGCTGCACTCGGAATTGGTGTATCAGGATTATCATTAATTCCGTTAATTGCTGATAATAAATATTTACTATATTTCCTTGGATTAGTCGTTGCATATACGTTCGGGTTCATCTTTACGTACTTCTTCGGATTTAAAGAAGAAATGGCAGAAAACATATAGAGAAAGGGATTCCTTTCTCTTTTTTTATTCATAGAAAGGGAGATTCATATGCTAGGAGTATCAATTTATCTTTCAAAAGAGCGAGTAAAGAAACAAGAAGAATGGCTAAAAGTAGCGAAGAAAAACGGGTTTGCATCTATTTTTACATCACTTCATATACCAGAAGATGACCCTGTTACGTATAAAGAGTTAATTCAAATACTTGGGAAGCAAGCTCTTGAAAATGACATGGAATTAATGGTCGATGTTTCTCCAAAATCGTTACACCATTTAGGGATGACGTATGAAAATGTGGAGGAGCTATTGGACTGGGGCATTACAGGCTTAAGAATGGACTACGGCATTGCGCCAAAAGAAATCGCGCGCGTATCCCATAAAATGAAAGTAGCCTTAAATGCGAGTACGATTACAGATTCATTTTGGAAAGAGTTAATCACTGAAAAGATACGGATAGAGAATGTAGAAGCGTGGCATAATTTTTATCCGCGTCCAGAAACAGGACTAGCGAAGTCCTTCTTGCAAAAGCAAAATCAATACTTACATGAGTGCGGAATAAAAACGATGGCATTTATTCCGGGAGATGGTGAAAAACGTGGTCCGCTATATGAAGGCTTACCAACGTTAGAAAAGCACCGCAATATGCGCCCGCTTGAAGCGTACTTAGAACTTGTACAAGATTGTGGTGTCGATAAGGTGTTAATCGGGGATATAAGCGGAAGTGTAGAAAGTGTACAAGAGATAGCGAGTGCAAGTAGAGGGATTATTCCGCTGCGGTACAAATCGTTTATAACTGATAAAGAAGTATTAAAAATGGTAGAGCAAGTGCATACGAATCGATTAGATCCAGCTCGTGATGTCATTCGCTCGGTAGAATCGCGAGAAGAGCATAAAGTGATTTTACAGCCGATGCATACCATTTCAAGAAAGAAAGGCAGCATTACAATTGATAATGAATTGTACGGTAGATATGCTGGAGAAATGCAAGTTGCCATACATGATTTGCCTGTAGATGAGAAAGTGAACGTTGTTGGCATGGTTGTAGAAGAGGATATATCTTTATTGCCGTATGTTGGTGCTGGAAAAATGTTTCAACTTTTTTGTGCGATAGAGTAAAAGCTTGAATTAGCACTATTTTGTAAGAAAACATTATCCGTAAAAGGGATAATGTTTTTTGTTTTCTTTAAAAAAGTATTTGACGAATGAAATGAAATACCGTATTGTTTTGACTTGTGAATAAAAGTTCACCATAACAAAACAAAAAGGAGAGTTCAAAATGAATCAATACATTGGTAATTTAATTATTCGTATTGTGTTAGGAGTAACGTTCTTTGCACATGGTTTAGCGAAGTTTCAATCAGGTATCGATAACGTAGCAGGCTGGTTTACAAGCATTGGTTTACCAGGCGGTCTTGCATATGGCGTAGCAACAGTTGAATTAGTTGGTGGTATATTATTAATTATCGGTTTAGGCGTACGATATGTAGGATTGCTATTCGCTCTTATTTTAGCTGGAGCTATCGTAAAGGTAAATGGAGCAGCAGGTTTATTAGGAGATGGAAAGAACCCAGGATATGAATTAGATCTTGCATTATTATCAATGGGTGCGTATTTATTCGTTGTAAAAGCAGAAGGATATGTAGATCGTTTCGTAAAAGAGAAAGTAATGAAAACGAAGTAAACTTATTAATAAATTGTTGACTTGAATCATTGTTGTAACTATATTGATTACAATGTGTAGAGTAAGAATAAAACAATTTAAATATTTTTACACACAGTGTAACAGTTTCGGTTACACTGTGTGTAAAAAATAAATAAAACGGGAGGAAGTAACATGCCTAAATCAAATTTAGAAATGATTCGAAGTACATATGAAGGATCAGCTTCTTCGAATGCAAAACATTTAGCAGAAGCCCTCTCTGAAAAAGTAGAATGGACAGAGGCGGAAGGGTTCCCGTACGGGGGAACTTATATCGGTGTAGAAGCAATAATGGAAAATGTATTTAGCCGATTGGGATCAGAATGGGATGATTATAAAGCGAGTGTAAATACATATCATGAAGTAAGCGGAAAAGATGTAATTATTGCTGAAGGTATGTATTCAGGAGTTTATAAAGACACGGGAAAATCATTTGAAGCAGAATTTGTTCATGTATGGCAACTTGAGAACGGAAAAATTGTGAAGTTTAAGCAGTATGTAGATAGTCATCTTGTTAGAGAAGCGATGAAGAGATAATGCTTTTTAAATGGGGCGTAGGTATATGCATTACAATTATAGTAATTTTCTCGTCTATAGTTGGCGGAAAGAAATTGCTTGCATATGTGGAAAAAGAAAATAAAAATATTCAAACCCAACAAGTGGCAAACGAAAAAGAGAAGAAAATTGCAGAAGACTCTTCACAAGTTAGTGAAGGTGAAATTATTTCTACTATGCACAAAATGGTACACCAAAAGGTAAAATCCTCTGAAAAATGGGGTTTTGTAGAAATGACAAACAAGGAAATTTCTAATGTGAAAAGAGATATTGAAAATAGTACAGGTTTTCAATATAAAATGAAGTTATTTTCTATTATAAATAGATGGGAAAGAGGAGATTTTTCTCAAACTGTTGAGGAGCACAACTTTTTATGGAGCCTTCAAGGTGGAGATACTGGCAAGGCAACAGAACGTTTATCACCAGAAGAGGAAAAGCAGTATATAAAAGAAATGAAGAATAAATAAAAACATCGCCAACTCAGATGACGATGTTTTTTCATTACGAATGTTTTCGTATTAAAGCTCTAGTTGGCTGAACAGCAACTGTTTTGAAATGAGAAAATAAATAACATCCTGTCACAACGATTATTGTCCCTACAATTTGTATCCATGTTAGTTCTTCACCGAGGAACAGGAATGCTAAAATAGCGGTAAAAATGGGATTAAAGTTTAGAAAAATACCAGATGTAGTTGCTCCTAATTTTTGTACGCCAACATTCCAAAATACCATACAAAGAACTGTGGAAATGAGTCCCGTATATAAAAGTGATGTTATAAAAGAAGTGTTGATATTTGTAACAGTGAAGCTTCCAATGTTAAATGGCAGTAATAAAATAACGCCGAAAATACCAGAGTATAATGTGGCCATGAGTGGTGTCGTTGTTTTTGTTGCCCATTTACTACAAACAGAATACATTCCCCAAATGCAAACAGCCGCAATCATCCATAAATCACCGCTATTAAAATGTAGTGAAAATAAAAGTGCAAGGTTACCTTTTAATAGGACGAGGATAACCCCGAAGAATGAAAGAATCATAGATAAAATTTGAAGTGTATTTACTTTTTCTTTTAGAAATAAGACAGAAAATAGTGCGATTGAAATCGCATTTAATGTAGAAATAAGCCCTACATTCGTTGCGGATGTTTTCTCTAGTGCTAGAAATTGAAAGATGTTAAAAAGAGCGACCCCTGAAATCCCCATTAGTATTAAAGGAAGTATGGCAGCACGAGGTGGAATGATTTTCTTTTCTTTAAACCATACCATCGGTAATAAACAAACGATCGCAATCATCCATCTTAAACTTGTAAGTGTCATTGGAGATGCGTGATCAACGAGTGATTTTCCAACGACGAAATTTCCTCCCCATAATAAGCTCGTTAGTAATAGTAAAAAGATATAAAAATAAGGCATATTAAAATCCCCTTTGTTGTAATCAATGTGAATTGTAAATAATTTTAGCATTTTTCTTTATTGTGTAATATATTATTTTGTATAATGGATAAAAGTTGATAAAATGTTTCGTTTTAGATAGTGTTTTGGAAATGATATTCAGTTTTATATAAGTTGTAAGGTGTTTTTTCGAATAATCATCGGTAAGAAAAAGGGGGAATTGTAATGGAGTCGTCAGTTATTAAAGTGTTGGATGATTTGGACGTACAAATTTTAGATATATTGCAGAAGGAGTCACAAGTAAGTAATGCAGAGCTTGCGCGACGTGTTAATTTATCACCAGCTGCGATGCATGCGAGAATAAAAAGATTAGATGGAGAAGGATTCATTGATAAGCAAGTAGCCATTTTAAATCAAGAAAAGCTTGGTTTTGATTTATTATGCTTTATTTTTATGAGTACGAATATTCATCAATTTGACAAGTTGGAAGTGCTGGAAAAAGAATTAGAAGCGATGCCTGAAGTGTTAGAATGTCACTGCTTAACAGGAGAGTATGATTATTTATTAAAGGTTGCAAATCGTGATCGTAAAGAATTAGAGCAGTTTATTAGAAAGCTAAATAAGCTTGGTATTACAAAGATACAGACGAGTTTAGCACTTCGTGAAATTAAATATTCGACCGTATTACCGATACGAAATGAGGGACCGAGCATCGATTAGATCGCTTGGTTTTTTGTTTGTATAAAGTGATTGACGAGGAGAAAAGAGAGATGTATTATTATATAAAATTGTGTATTAAAATTCATTTTAAATTATAAATATTAATATTAGGGGCAAGGGGATAGAATATGAAAATCTTTAATGCGGTTACGAGTGATGTGAAAGAAATTTATGGTCTCATTGAGATTTACGCAAAAGAGGGAGTGGTTTTACCGCGTTCTCTTTTATCTCTCTACCAATATTTACAGTGTTTGTATGTTGTGAAAGAAGAGGGGGAAATCGTCGGAGTTGCTGGTTTACATGTGTTAGGGGAGGACCTTGCAGAAGTCCGGTCGTTAGTCGTTTCGCATACATATGCAGGGAAAGGGATTGGACGTATGTTAGTAAACCATGTAATAAATGAGGCAGCGAAAATAAAAGTGAGTAAAGTTATTTCTTTAACATATGAAACGGAATTTTTTCAAAAGTGCGGGTTTGATTTTGTGAATAGAGATGCATTGCCAGAGAAAGTATGGATTGATTGTAGGCATTGTCCAAAGGTAGATTATTGTGATGAAGTAGCGATGATTCGGTATGTTGGGTGAAGTTTTCAGGGAGAAAAGGGCCCATTATTATTTATGTAATAGTGGGTATCTATATTTTAGTCAAATATGAAATGTTGTTAAGAATTTCAATTAGTTTTTCATACTGTAAAATTCAAATACATGACATATAAACAAAGAAGAGCCTGATATGGCTCTCAGGCTCTTCCCTCAATAGCAAAGAGTAAGTCTTTTAATTACTCTTCTCCTACATAATACACAATATGTATTTGGATGTGTAGAGCAAGAAATTCCAATATAATTATCCGAATATAGTGTTTAAAAATAAAAACTAGATATTTTAAATAAGGAATTAAATTACAAATGCTGATTTAACGCACAATAGAAACGCGTTTATATAATGAGATGGTTAATAAAGTGATATTGCAATAATGAAATATGAAATATTGCATATCGAATTGTAGAACAAAAAAGTGAAATGATAATTGAGTGAAAATGCTATTTTGTAGAAAGGAATATATAGCTTGAAATCTGAAGAAGCTACACATCTCATTACTGATTTAGAACGAAGAAAATCAGATTTAAAAAGAATTCAAAATGGCTTTTTGGGAATTTATAGAGAGGAATATCGTGACAGTATTGCATAAGTAAATATTTATTTTGAATCAAGTGAACATGCGATTGGGATTATGAAAGATGAAAATAAAAAGAGCAGCTATAAAGTGAAGTGAACCCTAAAAGTTAGACACGGTTATTTCATTAGGCAGCTTGATAAAAGGGAATCCGGTATTGTACCGGGCTCATTTTTAATTTTGCCTTAATCCGTTTCGTATTATAATAATCGATATATTTTTTTAATTCTATTTTAAAATGTTCTACACTTTCAAATTCTTTTATATAGAGGAACTCCGACTTCATAATCCCAAAGAAATTCTCTATTACTGCGTTGTCGTCACAGTTACCTTTTCGAGACATACTCTGGACAATCGCTCTTGATTCAAGTGTACGGACGTATTGTCTCATTTGATAATGCCACCCTTGATCCGAATGCATCAGTAGTTGGTGGTTTTCAGGTAAACGTTCTAATGCCTTCTCTAACATCTCTGAAACAAGTGAATACGTCGGTCTAGAACCAATTGTATAGGTAATCATTTCACCATTATACAAGTCTAATACAGGTGATACATACAGTTTTTCTCCAAACAATTTAAACTCTGTGATGCCCGTTACCCATTTTTGATTCGGGGCATCTGTGTAGAAATTACGCTCTAACATATTAGGTGCAATTTTACCGACTTTTCCTTTATAGGATTTATATTTCTTCATACGCACAACACACTTTAATCCAAGCTCTTTCATAATGCGCTGAATCTTCTTGTGATTCACTTTCTGACCACGATTCATTAATTCATCACGAATGCGACGGTAGCCATAACGACCTTCATTTTCCTCATAAATCGCTTTAATTTCAGCTTTCAAATCGGCATCTTGATCCGGAAGATTCATTTTTTTTTACTAAATCATAATACGTAATCCGTGGAATACCAGCTAGCTCCACGAGTGCCTTCACCGAATATTTATGCCTTAATTCATAGACTACTTGCGCGTTGTCTTGTTTCGTGATTTTTCCTTGTTTTGAACTAAGGCATTCAACTTTTTTAAGTACTCATTTTCCATTTCAAGCTGTTGAACACGTGCTTCAAGTGCCTCAACTGACCCTTCAGCTAACGCTTGTTTTAATTGTTTATTTGAATCTTTTTTCATGGATGGACGCCCCTTTTTCTTAGATTGAAGGGCATCAATTCCTTGTATTTCGAACTGTTTTTTCCAAACAGAAATCGTTGAAGGGCAGGAATGTTAAAGATAGCTGCCGTCTCAAATAAGGACATACCGTTTTCAATCATAAAGTTTAGTACGTCTAGTTTAAATTGTTGTGTGTAATTTGTACACCGTTTTAGAAAAGCTTCCACACCATTCTGTTTATATTGGTTTACCCAATTCAGAATGATTGTGTTACTTATACCGATTTCTCGACAACTTTCATTTCCTTTCAAATAACGTAGAACGATTTGTATTTTTTCATCAGCTGTAAATTTAGCCATAGAAAAACTGCACCTCCAATTGTTAGACTGTGTCTAACAATTGGGGTGCAGTTCATATTCAAGGGATCTCTCCAAGGGGGAGTGGAGAAAATATTATGTTACTAGCAGTATTGACAGGTTATTAGGAAATATACAAATCGGATGGAATAAATTTTTGGCATTGACAGTTTTTTAAATATTCATGTACAATATTTATGAATGACACTCAGTCATTTTGTGTAGCAGGATGCCATTTGCTTGAAAACGGAACAAATATAAATGGTAAATGAGGATGATAGTTGTTTATATAGTAGTGATGAAAGAGTATATTTTTTTAAAACAAAAATGACTGATAGTCAGTCATAAGAGGTGAGAGGTATGAAGAATAGAGCTTGGTTATATGTCATATTAACATGTATCTTTGAAATTTTTTGGGTGTTTGGTTTTAATACAGCCGATACTTGGTGGCATTGGATTATTATTTTAGGCGTTATCGCTGTTGATTTTCACTTCCTTTCTAAAGCGTGTGAGCATCTTGCAACAGGGACTGTATATGCTGTTTTCGCCGGAGCTGGTACGGTAGGTACTTTCTTAATGGATGTATTCCTTTTCGGCGGGAGTTTCAGTGTAGGGAAATTATTCTTTATCGTGATGGTTGTAGCCGGCGTTATCGGTTTAAAACTAGCTGATAATAAAGAAGAAACTGTGGAAGGAGCTGCTTAAAGATGGGTTGGTTTTTCGTATTTTGTGCTGCAATTAGTGAAATAGTCGGTGTGATCGGTCTTAAAATGTATAGTAAAGATAAAACGTTAGCAAATGGTGCACTTTATATAGGTGGGTTTGCTACATCTTTTGCATTCTTGTATACATCTTTCTTATTTTTACAAGTAAGTGTCGCGTATGCGGTTTGGATTGGTATTGGAACAGCAGGTGCCGTTTTATTAAACATGTTCCTGTTTGGGGAGTCGAAAAGTAAAGCACGTATCATTAGTGTGGCTCTTATTGTATGTGGCGTGACAGGGTTAAAGGCTCTTTCGTAAAGATATACTGTATCTCCTAACAAGTCGTTAGGAGATTTTTATCGTAAAAAGTACACGATAATTGACAGTATAGCTAGTTATTCTATAAAATGAGTGACAGTCATTCAATACGCGTGTGAAAGGGTTTAGATGATGAATAAAAAAGAGAAAATTGTCTATGCAGCTATTGAAGTGTTTCAGGAAAAGGGCGTTGAAAAAACGAAGATTTCTGATATCGTGAAATTGGCTGGCATTGCACAAGGAACTTTCTATTTATATTTTCCTTCTAAGTTATCTGTTATGCCTGCAATAGCAGAAGTGATGGTTGAGAAGATGATCCTTGCAGTGAAAGAAAAAGTGCAAAACGATGCGCCTTTTTCAAGTAAAGTTACGCAAGTAATAGATGCGGTGTTTCACTTCATAGCGGAATATCGTGAAATACAAGCTTTAATGTATGCGGGTCTTGCATCTACGGAACATATAAAAGAATGGGAAGCTGTGTATGAGCCTCTTTATATGTGGCTAAGTGAATTTTTAAGTGGGGCGAAAGAAGCTGGTGAAATTCGTGATTCGGTTCACGCAGAGCGAACAGCGAAGTTATTTATCGCTCTAGTTGAATCAGCAGCGGAACAAGTGTATTTATATGATCATAAAGATGATGAGCAAGTGGAGCTACAAAAGGCAGAAGTACTAGATTTTTTAACACATGCATTACATATAAAGAAATAGTGAGATGAACCTGTCTGAGAAGGTAGGTTCATTTTTGAGGAAAACTGAATGATAGTCATTCACCTAATGCGTATGTATGTGTGGAAGGATATAGTGAAATTCTAACGAGTGGGGGCATCTCTACTCATGATTAGCCCACAAATAGCAGGATAAAGAAAAAGCTTCTTGGGCATTATTTTTTGAGAGGAGCTTACGGGAAGAGGTGTTAAAAGTGAAGAAACCGATAAAAGAACAAAAGATGGTATTGGTCATTCTTTTGAGTAATATATTTATCGCTTTTTTAGGGATTGGATTAATCATTCCGGTTATGCCGTCCTTTATGAATGATATGGGTTTAACAGGTAAGACGATGGGATATCTCGTTGCAGTGTTTGCAATGGCTCAGCTTATTGCTTCACCTATTACAGGTCGGTGGGTCGACCTTTATGGTAGGAAGAAAATGATCATCATTGGATTATTTATTTTTGGTGTTTCAGAGCTTCTGTTTGGATTAGGAACAGATGTATGGATGCTCTATGCAGCGAGGGTGTTAGGTGGAATTAGTGCTGCGTTTATTATGCCTGGTGTTACGGCATATGTTGCGGATATTACATCTATACAGGAACGTCCAAAGGCGATGGGATATTTATCTGCTGCTATTAGTACCGGCTTTATTATAGGACCTGGAATCGGCGGATTTATTGCAGAATACGGTATACGTGTGCCGTTTTTCGTTGCAGCAGCAATTGCTTTTATAGCATGTGTAATTTCGATCTTTATTTTAAAAGAACCGTTAACGAAAGAGGAGCTTGCAGAGATTTCTTCTAATACGAAAGAATCAAGCTTTATTGGTGATTTAAAGAAATCATTACATCCAATGTATGCAATCGCATTTATTATCGTATTTGTACTTGCGTTTGGTTTATCAGCGTATGAAACTGTGTTTAGTCTGTTTTCTGATCATAAGTTTGGATTTACACCGAAAGATATTGCAGCAATTATTACAATTAGTTCAATCTTTGGGGTAGTTGTGCAAGTATTTATGTTTGGTAAATTGGTTGATATATTCGGTGAAAAAGTGTTAATTCAAATATGTTTAATTGTAGGTGCAGTATTAGCGTTCGTTTCAACTGTAGTCTTTAATTATTGGATTGTACTTCTCGTTACGTGCTTCATTTTCCTTGCATTTGATTTACTTCGTCCAGCTTTAACGACGTTTTTATCAAAAGCAGCTGGAAAAGAGCAAGGATTCGTCGCTGGTATGAACTCAACTTATACGAGTTTAGGAAATATAGCAGGACCGGCGATGGGCGGAATATTATTTGATATGAACATTCATTATCCATATGCATTTTCAGGAGTTGTTTTAATAGTTGGTCTCGGCATTACATTTATGTGGAGAGAGAAACAGCTAGCTGAAAGTTTTGCGAAGTAATAAAACCCCTTACGACGGTAAGGGGTTTTTGTTTTATAAGCTTAATCCAAACCGTTTTAATTCAATAAATATCCCCTCTAATTGCTTTCCTTTATCCGTTAATGTGTACTCTACACGAGGCGGAACTTCTGGATATACTTTTCTCGTTATAATGCCTTGAGACTCTAATTCTTTTAGTCGAAGCGATAATGTTTTTGGACTAATACCATCCATTGATTTTTGTAAATCACTAAAGCGTAATGTTCCTTCGATAAGAAGGTCACGAATGATTAAAAATGTCCATTTCGTACTAATTACATTAAGCGTTTTAGCGATAGGACAAGGTATGCCAGGTAAACCTTTCGTTAATTCAACTGAATCTATATTGTTCATGGAACTAGCCTCCATAAAATTTTTTTGGCTGAATTTTCTTTATAGTA
The DNA here is from genome assembly GCF_027716745.1 of Bacillus cereus group sp. Bc010. Lineage (NCBI taxonomy): Bacteria > Bacillati > Bacillota > Bacilli > Caryophanales > Bacillaceae > Bacillus > Bacillus cereus group sp. Bc010. The sequence goes on along the minus strand of NZ_JAQFUY010000027.1, from coordinate 36,320 downwards.
TCACATAACTATACTTTTGGTAACTATATGAAAAAAATATCATTACTTCCATAAAGGAAGTTAGTGCATATACAATAGCAATACGAAATACAAAGGGTTTAGATGAGGAGGAGGTGATTTTCATGGGGATAAAAAAGTTGTTTAGATTCCTTAGTTTGTTTGTTGTTTGTATTGTACTTGTAGCATGCGGCGTGGAAGAAAAAACGGAAGTCCAGTTATTAAAAGAAATGCCAAAGCCAAAAGCGATGACAATTGATCCCTCATTAAGTCAAAAGGAGGCGACCGAAATGGTTCATGCAGCGCAGCGTTTTTATGCATTTTGGGATACAGGTAAAGAGGAGCTTATTCCGCAGACTGTTACTGAAAATTTTTTCGATCATACATTGCCGAAAGGGCGACCACAAGGCATGGAAGGATTAAAGTTTGCGGCGCAAAACTTTCATAAAGTTGTTCCTAACATACATTGCGAGATTGAAGATTTATTAGTCGTCGGTGATAAAGTAACAGCTCGTCTTTCTTTTACAGGAACGCATAACGATAAAAAAATCGATTTTTTTGCAATTGATATTTTACATGTAAAAGACGGAAAGATTACAGAAGACTGGCATTTAGAAGATAATCTTACGCTGAAACAACAACTTGGGTTAGTAGCTGAGGAGTAAATTATATAGGGGAGAGAAAAGTGATGAAAAATATATTTATTATAAATGGACATGAAAAATACGGTACGAAAGAAGGACGATTAAATAAAACGTTAGTTGATTATATGGTAACGGTATTAAGTGAGAAGCATCATGTGAAAACAACAACGATTCAAGATGGCTATAGTATTAAAGAAGAACAAGAGAAGTTTTTATGGGCTGATGTGGTGATTTATCAAACGCCAATTTATTGGTTTAGTGTACCGGGCTTATTTAAAACGTATATGGATGAAGTGTATGAATACGGTTTGTTCTTTAAAGGTGCAGATGAATATGGAACAGGTGGTTTATTAACAGAGAAAGAGTATATGTTCTCTACAACTTGGAATGCACCTGAAAATTCTTTTGGAGATAAGACGAAGTTCTTTGAAGGGGAAAGTCTAGAATCAACGCTTAGTCATTTACACCGCGTGCAGAAGTTTCTTGGTATGAGCCCGTTAAAGAGCTTTGCTTGTTATGATGTGGTGAAGAATCCGGATATTGAGCAGTATTTATTGAACTTGAAAGATCATTTAGATGGAGTAATTAAATAATAGTTTATACTTGTATGTGAAGAAGGTACTACTAAGGATGTAGTACCTTCTCCTTTTATAAAAACTCATACTTTAATACGTAGATGGCTGTATCCATAACTTCGCAAAATTTGCCCAGCCGAATGAATCAATTGTTACATTTTTTAAAGCAGAAGGATATGTTTTTCTTTTTAAAACGTGATAGTTAAATAAAATGATGTGTTCTGTTTGTAAAAATTCTTCAATCTCATACATGAGCTCGTAGCGTTTCTCCTTATTTTCTTCTAGTAAAAATGTATCAAGTAAACAGTTAATTTGTTTTTCATAGTGCGGGTCCATGAACCGGTTTACGAAGCAACTTTTATTTTTGAATACATTTAAGAATGCAAGTTCATGATCGGCAGCAAACACTTCTCCCATGAAAATAATATCGGCATGTTGATCGATAGAACGGTTCATATAATCTGAAACGAGAAAGGGGTGAAGCTCTACTTGTATACCTAAACTTTCACATCGTTCTTTTAAGAAATATGCATCATTTGCACTATCTTTAAATGCGAAGAAGTAAATATGTATCGTCTCTCCATTATAAGTGCTCTTTTTTAAATACTCTTTCGCTTTTTCTAAAGAGTAAGACCTTTTAGAAGCTTGGCGACTTCTTTCAGGGAAAAAGCTTGATGCAGCAATTGTTCGTCTACCCTCTATGCTACGAAGTATCGTTTCAACATCATATAGTTCTCTCCAAGCCTTTCGAAAGTAAATGTCGTGATGGGGACCAGGTTTTGTAAAGTTGAATCCAGCATAAATACAACCTATTTCTTCTATTTGTATATCATGCCTTTCATTTTCTTCTTCATTTGGTAGTTCATAATCAGCATCGATTTGTACATGATCAGGAATACCCCAAAATTCAATGCGGTCTAATAATGCGCGCTCTTTAAAATAATGAGTGAATGCTTCGAGTACGATATTATCTTCAGAGTAATGAGCAAGTTTGAAAGGTCCAGTACCTATATAATGATGATTTTCAATACTAGCATCATGTGGCAAAATTGCTAGTTGTATGGAACTTACATAGTGTAAGAAAAATAAATTTGGTTTTGCTAAATGAAATCGAATTTGCAGTGGTGATGGCGTTTCAATTTGAACAATTTCTTCTGTTAACCATTCAAAAGGAGAGTGAACTTCTTTTAGTCTTTCAAATGAAAATTGTACATCTTTAGAAGTTAAAACTGTTTCGTTATGAAAATATACATCCTTTCGTAAATAAAAAGTCCACGTAAGCCCGTCTTCACTTAATTCCCACGTATGCGCAATGTGTGGTTCCATTTTTTCCGTAACATCGTTATAAACGACTAACGTGTCAAAAATTTGACCCGTAAGATGGCTCTCTGTAGTTACAGCCACAAAAGCCGGATCTAAGGGGAATATCTTTCTCGATATAGGAATCTTTAATATGTCGTACATATCATTTGAAGGTTCGTATCCAAAATGATGATGTAGTTTATTTTCTATCTTTTTTTGAAGTGCAAGGGGTAGGGGTTCTTTTAAAAGAAGAAAGATATCTTTTAATTTTTCTTGCGCTAACAGTTCATCTGTATAGGACTCAATCGCTTCTACGAAATTATGTATAAATAGAATTTCCGTTTTATTCCCGCGGCCTCGCCCTGGAGTCCAGCTAATTAATTGCTCCTCGCTCATTTTCTTTAATAAAATCTTTACGTTTTTCGTACTGCAATATAAAGCATCCGCTAATTCTTGTAAGCTATTTCGCATATGCTGTTGATCTTGTGCATGTAGTCTTAGTCTAATGTAATAGTCCATAATTTTCATATATACACTTCCTTCTATCATAAAAGGGGAAACTCTTTAGAATATTCTAACCTTTTTCTTCCTTTTTTTCAAAGTAAAATAAATAAGCATAAGGAGGGGGAAACAATGGGATTTTGGAGTATGCATCGAAATATAAAGATTAGAATTATAACTTCGTTTTTAACACGTACTGTGTCCACGATGATTTTTCCATTTATGGCGATTTATTTTTCAATAAAGTTAGGTAGTGCGATTGCTGGTGCGTTACTACTTATTAATGTCATAGCTTCATTAGTAATTGGTTTGTACGGTGGGTATGTTGGAGATCGGCTTGGTCGTAAAAAGGTTATGATTATCGGTCAAAGTATACAAGTCATTTCCATTGCTTGTATGGGGATTGCAAATTCCGATTATGTAGATTCACCTTGGTTAACATTTATCTTTATGCTAGTGAATAGTTTAGGATCTGGACTTATGAATCCTGCGACAGAGGCGATGTTAATTGATGTGAGTACACCTGAGAATCGAAAAGTGATGTACAGCATTAACTACTGGGCAATTAACTTATCCATTGCGATTGGAGCGATATTTGGAGGACTACTATTTGAAAACTATAGATTACAATTGTTTATCGCATTAACACTTGTTGCAATTATTACTCTATATATAATGGCAGTATATATGGAAGAAGTGTATGTAGCTAGAAAAACGGTGGAGAAGAAAAATATATTAAAAGATATGGCGGATAGTTATAAAGTCGTAATGAAAGATAGAGCGTTTTTAATTTTTTGTGCAGCAAGTATATGTACGTTATCTTTAGAGTTTCAGATTAATAATTATTTAGGAGTACGTTTGCAGCAAGAATTTGAAACGGTGCACTTTTTCTTTGGGAATGGTGTTACGTTTGATTTAACAGGTATTCGCATGCTGAGCTGGATATCAGCGGAGAATACAATTTTAGTTGTGTTATGTTCAGCACTTCTTATTAAAATGCTGAAAAGCTTCAACGATTTGAAAATCTTATATGTAGGTTTATTCATTTATACAATTGGATTTACAATACTCGGAGCGAGCAATAGTTTATGGATTTTATTAATTGCAGGGCTTTTCCAAACGGTAGGCGAGATGATGTATGTGCCAGTGCGTCAATCTATTATGGCAGATATGGTGCCAAATGAGGCAAGAGGTTCATATATGGCGATTAACGGAATGGTCTTTCAAGTGGCAAAAATGAACGGGGCATTAGGTGTTATGCTAGGTTCATTTCTTGCATCTTGGGGCATGAGTGCTCTGTATTTTATCGTTGGTATGAGCAGTATTTTATTATTTATGAAGGCGATAGGGAAAGAGAAGTATGAGGGTGAAAGAAATGTGTCCCAGATTGGATAAAACGATATGAAAAGCGATGCTAGAAACCGCTTTTCATATGGCTTTTAAAATGGATCAACTTCAGCTAAATTCGGAGTGGTATCCGGCTGTAGCAAAAGATTTTTTAATGTGCCTACTTCAGAAAGAGTGACTAATATGTAGCCACTAATTAGTACAATAAGCCCAATGACGCGTAACGTTTGTAAGCTCACTTCATTATTATTCGTTTCCGTTGGATTTGGGGGCGTTGAAGGTGGATTGTTATTCATAAATAAGGCTCCCATCTTTTGTATTTATATATGTGTAAAATCATGATTTAACTTATGGATAGGAATTGTATAGTCATTTTCACTATATGAGAATTGCCTATGAAAAGTGATTGGAAATTTGGGGACGAAAAAAGAGGGATCCAAAAGATTATTAAAACTGAACTTTTGGATTCCCTTCTTTTTATTTATCCCGCTATTTGTGGAGGTCGGATTGCATGTAAACGACCAGTTGGTGAGGGCTGATTAAATTTTTTTATATAAATAAAAGGAGGTTAATCAAAGTAGCTATCCTAATATACGCAACGATTCTTCAATAAACGCGGGGATGTCCTCAGGTTGTCTACTTGTGAGCAGTTGATTTTGGCATACGACTACTTCTTTGTCATGAAAGTTGCCGCCAGCATTTCTTAAATCGACTTCAATAGATTTATATCCAGTTACATCACGTCCTTCAAGTGTTTGTGCAGTGATGAGTAGCTGAGGTCCGTGACAAATAGCGAAAACAGGTTTTTCTGCATCCATAAATGCTTTACTAAAGCGTACAAAACGCTCATCTGCACGCAGTATATCTGGGGAAAATCCACCTGGTATGAAGAGGGCATCAAAGTTATCTGGAGAAACATCATCGATACCTTTATCAATTACAACTTCACTTTTTCCTTGTTTGCCGTGTACCGTTTTCCCTTTTTCCGTTTCAATGGTTGTTAATTCATATCCCTTTTGATGAAAAGCTTCTACTGGCTCTGTGTATTCTGTATCCTCGAAATAATCCGTTATTAAAATAGCAATTTTTTTACTCATTGCGGTCAGCTCCTTACATTATAGTATCGGTTCCAGAATCATCTTTGAGCAATGCATCGTAGTGTTTGCTTCCTTTTAAATTTCTAATCCCCCCAGTTCGTTTCCCTTGTTAATTTAATACATACCCTTTTTATTAGGACGTAAACATGTATTATCGTTTTTGTATGTAAAAATCATAAAATATCGGTTGTGCCGATGATTCTTGTTTGAAGAAGGAAAATAAAAAAGCCAAGGAGAAAATTTATTCGCTCCTTGGCTTTTAAGATATTTCTTTTCGTTAAAATGCGGAAATTCGTTGCTTCGTTTTTGGTACAATAATAAATTTGATCCAGAGTAACCCGATAATCATAATGATAAGGCTATGTAAAAATTGACCTGTAGCAATGAGTATAACAATTGAAAATACAACAAGTTGAATGCTTAGCAATATAAAGATTAAGTGAAGAAATTGATTCATTCGTTTTTCAGTATCAATTGGATATAATGCTACAATAATATTTCCCGAAAAATATTTCCATAGGGAACGGAGCTGCATAGAAATCATATATAGGACGATATATGCGATAGCGCCTTTTACGTATATGTTTGGTATAAAATATAAGGCGAAGGTACCGATCAACCCTAAGCGAATATATATACCGAAATAATCATTCCCGCGTAAAAATGCGAGTGTATGTAAATAGAAGAAAGTTGCTCGTTTTTTATGTAATAAAGGTTCAATCCAATTTGTAAGCCATTTTCTTTTATTTACTTGCTTATTCAGTTGAGGAACATCGGTGAAAATGCTCGCAAATTGATAGAAACGAACGTTCATTTTTTCTTCTTGCTCAATTATGTAATCCCATGGTATTCGTTTTGTAGGCTGTTTTTTCGTGTATAGAAAAAGGAAAGTAAGTAGTAAGAGTAATCCGCCTAATATGAGAACATTTGCCGCATAAAACAGCATGTAAATAATGAGGGCGTTACAAGCAATACGAATAATGAACCATATGCTTTTTTCATGACTATCACGCCACATCCAATGTATGTACATGTTCCAAGCTTTCGTAATCATTAAAACGATAAAGATTGTACATAAGAAAGGTACAGTTAATTGTAATGATTGCAATGCAAGCGGAACGAGAATAAGAAACGTAAATAACAATGGGAAAAGCTGAATGATGTAATTATATAGAAGAGATTTTTTGAAATAAGATGTTAATTTCTCTTCTAGTGCTAGTAAATAGACAGCATCAGGTTTTTGAAGAAATGTACGGATCGGGCATCTCGTTATAATGAATGTAAGTACAATCGTGATGAGTAGTAAAGAGATTCCTTTAGAAGGAGATGCTTTTAGAAACTGAGCATAGTAGTATGCGCCAACGCATGAAATAAAGATAAAGCTATATAGTAAACCGTTAATCATACGTGCAAAGTATGTAATAATATTTTGAATATGTTGTTGGAAGCGACTGCTCCATAGTGATTCAATTGACATGTTTCTCACCTCTTTGTTCTATTATATATGTTTTAGAAAAGAAAAAACGAGCAAATTGCGTTATGCAACTTGCCCGTTTTTCTTTTCGTTATTTTTTTTCTGATCACGATTCATTAAAGGATAGAAGGCAAAGCCGATTACGAATAAACCAATTCCGAGAAGGAATGTTTTTATATCGGCTGCACCGGTTTTAATAACCCATAGTGCGTAGCAAAGTGCAATCACTGCGACTATACCATCTGTAATTCTCGCCCGCATTTCATTTTTATACGTTTCACCAGTAGCGACTAGTTTTAACTGGAAGATTGGTGAAACGAGATATGGAATGAGGTAGGCTAGTGTTGATACGGTAATAACGAATGTATAAGCTTCCGCAATTGTTCCTGATAATGTTGAGAATAGGAATACTTGCGACATAATGTTTGTTAATCGTAATGAGTAAATTGGACTTCCTTTTTTATTTGTTTTCGTAAAGAAGGAAGGGAAGAAACCTTCTTTTGCTGCTTGATACGGTACTTCTGAGCTTAATAAAATCCAGCCTAAGATAGAACCGAACAGGGAAGTAAGAGCAAGTAATGCCATCAGTTTCCCGCCGCCATGACCCATTGCAGCGTTTAATGCGTCTGCTAATGGACGTTCAGATGCTTGTAATTTATCGACGTGAAGTACACCCATTGTTAAAATTGTAATTCCTAAGTAAATCGCAACTGTAATAAGTAATCCAGCAACTGTTGCGCGTTTTACCGTTTTTGGAGAAACAGCACGGTTTGATAAAAGAACCGCTGATTCAATTCCGATAAATGCCCAAAGTGTTGTAAGAGCAGCTAAGTTTACTTGTGAAAGAAGACCGTGTGATACACCTGATTTATCGATCATCGGTGTGTACCATTGTCCAAACTTAGAAGCTTCGAATGCAAATAACGTAACGACGATGAATAAAAGGAATCCAGTTACTTTCGTTGTTGTTGCTAAGAAGTTTAGCTTTCCAGCTCCGCTTACACCGTTTGTTAATATAATATGAGTTCCCCAAAGTAAGATGGAACAAATCGTAAATGTAATTAGTTTTCCGACTTCTACGTTAAACGAACCGATTGAAAATAGTAGTCGCGTATCTTTCATAATTGGGAAGAAGAGTGATAAATATCCCGCAAATGATGTAATGATGGCAACGTTACTTGCCCAGTTTGCAACCCAATATCCCCATACCATACTGAAACCAGCCATTTTTTTCTTTTTTGGTGTTGAGAATAAAGCATATGCATGACTTTGTGGTCCTGTCGTTAAATCAGGACGACGAATTGCTAAATTACCGAAAACAAGAGCTAGCATTAAAACACCAAACCCTGTTGTTAACCAAGCTAAAGTGACACCGAGAGGGCTTGCTGTTTGTGCCAACGTACTTGGCACCATGAAAATACCAGCGCCAACCATGTTACCGACAACGAAAGCTGTGAGTACCCAAAAGCCCCATTTTTTTTGTTGCATAGAAAATACCTCCAAAGTTAGTATAACCAAGTCAAGCGAGGAGATATGTATGTCTTCCTGAGTCAGGAAGAGAAGTCCCAAACAAAACAAAAAAAGCACGTAATTTGCCGCTACATGCTTTCTATCTTATAAGAAACCCACGACATACCTCTCGATAGCTCTCCACAAACGAAACGTTTGTGACAGTTCTGCACTTATTAAATGCAGACCCAGCAAGTGTGCATGGTGGACACAACTTACTTCGGCAACCATTCCTTTCTCATTCCTTCATCAATGCCACTACATCTCCGGAAATGATACTCTTAATGATTGCAACCTCTACCTCACCGAGATACGAATGAGGATTTAAATATTAAATTAACGTATTTAAGAGTAACAAATGAATTTTTATACGTCAATGGATATAGTAATAATCAGATTATAGAGAAGAGTTTGTGATTAAAAGTATGAGGGATTATTATGTAATATTGAATTTTCATAATATAATAAATGTTATTAGCGCTAGATGATTGAAAAGGGGATGAAGTATATGTCTGTATGTCATAAACATTCAGTAATAGGTGTGTTAGATTCGGGAGTTGGGGGATTAACAGTTGCGAGCGAAATTATAAGACAATTGCCTAAAGAGAGCATTTATTATATTGGTGATAATGAGCGTTGTCCGTATGGGCCAAGAAGTGTAGAAGAGGTACAATCTTTCGTATTTGAAATGGTTGAGTTCCTCAAACAGTTTCCGTTAAAAGCTCTAGTTGTAGCATGTAATACTGCTGCAGCAGCTGCATTGGCTGCGTTGCAAGAAGCACTTTCTATTCCAGTTATTGGCGTTATACATCCGGGAGCAAGAGCGGCAATTAAAGTGACAAAGAAAGGGAAAATCGGAGTAATTGGAACTGTAGGTACGATACAGTCTAATATGTACGAAAAAGCATTGCATGAGCTTGATACATATTTGAAAGTGCATAGTCATGCGTGCCCAACCTTAGCTACAGTTGTAGAAAATCAATTAGAAGATACAGCATATGTAACCGAGCAAGTGAAACAAGCTTTACTGCCATTAACGAAAGAAGATATAGATACGCTAATTCTCGGATGTACGCATTATCCACTTTTAGAGTCCTATATTAAAAAGGAACTAGGAGAGGATGTAACGATTATTAGTTCTGCAGAAGAAACAGCGATAGAGTTAAGCACAATTTTACAGCACAAAGGAATTTTGTCTGATAATCTGAATCCGAAGCATCGCTTTTTTACAACGGGATCTGTTTTATCATTTGAACATATTGCTGAGCGATGGCTAGGGTATCACATTTCTGTAGAATGTGTGGATTTACCCGTAAAGAATGCTCGCATCTGTAATTAGACTGTATGAAAGTACTTTTTGTTCAATAAATTAGGTTAGTTGCATAAGAAGGAAAAAATGCACTTTTAATTGAAAGGATTAAGGTCATTTCAATTAAAGGGGAGATTGGATTATGGAATTATCAAGGTCTCAATTATTTGCTTTAGAGTATATTTCAAAATATGCAGAGAATGAAAAACGTGAGGCTAAAGCAACAATTAATCATATACTTAACATGTGTAATATTACAGATGAAATATTTGAAGAAGCTGTCGCTAACTTGAAATCTCATGCAAGGATTGCTTTACACTTTCATCCAGACAGACTCGATTCGAGTATGAAAAGTATTGCTGAAGCATTGTTTGAACAAGGAATATATAAAAGTCAGTTTGAAACATTGCTATCTAACGGAAGTGTGTCTGCTTATCCGGGTGGTGAACGTGACCTTTGGGAACAGAGAATATTTGGAGGCGCATATCAATTGGAAGGCGTAACGAATAATCAACGGCCAAAGTATGGGGCGCTAAATTTGATGTTACATCCAGATGGGCCTGCCCCGCGCTTTGGATCCTGTTATTTTCTCTTATCTCCAAAAGTTTCTTATCGCTCTACATATACGTATTTAGATTCGCATCAAGATCCAAAAGAAAAGGGGACTTATGAGGAGTTTGATATGATTCTAGCTGCTCTTTTGGAAGAAACATTCGTAAGAGAGTATGCAATTGGTGAAGGGAATTTGACTCCAACAAGATTAGTTAATCATTTACTGGCTAACCTGGAAAGGTCGTTTATAGATTTAATAAACAAAGAGTCAGCCCGTAACCTTAATCATTATATTGAAGCACAGGTTCATGGAGATATTTCTCTTAAAGAAGACGTGGAAGCTCTTGTTGTAGATCCTTCATTTAAGGGTACGGATGTAGGAAGAACATTAGAAGAAATGTGCCTGAAGTATGCTATTGATTTGTATTGGCACACAGGTTTTGTACTTATGGTAGACGACGTTCCAATGGATTTTAGAGGTTCAAAAATGCCATCTTTAGCAAGACGCATTGCACGGAATCATTGTATCGATGCAAATATAATTGGTTCTGCTGTAGCGGATTTGAAACGCAATCCATTATCTTGGAGTGATCGTGGAACTTATGAAGAAGTGCTTCAGGAATTAAAATTATTATGGCATGTTTTAGTTCGATTTGGAAAACCAAATCGGAAGTAGAACGAAATCCTTCGTTTTTGGGAAGTATCTATATAGAAAAGAATCTGATCTAAAATTAGATCAGATTCTTTGTATAAGATTAAACTAAGTTTAATACAGTTACTTTTTCACGTGTCATAGACTCAAGGCTCTTACGAATACCTTGTGCGCCCATACCTGAACCTTTTACGCCGATGAATGGGAAGTGGTCAGGACCGCGCTCTGTGCGTCCGTTAATTTGAACAGAACCAGTTTCGATTTTGTTCGCAATTGCAAATGCTTTGTTAATGTCTTTAGTGAAGACACTTGCTTGCAGACCGAACTCTGATTTGTTAGCAATTTCAATTGCTTGCTCATCTGAAGAAACACGGATGATTGGAAGGATTGGGCCGAATGGCTCTTCCCAAGCAACTTTCATTTCTTCAGTTACGTGGTCGATTAATGTTGGGTAAATTAAGTTGCGCTCACGTTTGTTACCGATAACGATCGTTGCACCCTTTTCTACAGCGTCGTCAACTAAACCTTGAACGAAATCAGCAGACTTGTCGTCGATTAATGGAACGATTGTGCTGTCTTGTTCTGGAGATCCAACTGATAGTTTAGCTACTTGCTCTTGTAATAAGCTAACAAGCTCGTCCGCTACGTTTTCGTGTACAAGTACACGCTTAATAGCTGTACAACGTTGACCAGAGTAAGAGAATGCACCGCTTACGATATGGTTTGCAGCATCTTGTAAGTCAGCATCTTCACGAACGATACCAGGGTCTTTACCACCAAGTTCTAATACAAGTGGAATCATTGCAGCTTTTTTCGCTAAATGTTTACCTGTGTTTGTACCACCTGTGAACGATACCATATTGATGCCTTCGTGTTCTACTAAGTAGTCACCAATTACAGAACCGCGTCCTGTCGCTACGTTCACAAGACCTTTTGGAAGACCAGCTTTATGAAGTGCTTCCACCATTTTAATACCACTAATTGCACCTTGAGTTGCCGGTTTGAAAATAACAGCGTTACCCATAATTAATGCTGGTGCAAGTTTTGCAGCAGATAAGTTTACTGGGTAGTTAAACGGTGCGATTGCTAATACAACACCAAGTGGTGCACGTTGGATAATCGCAAGTTTAGATTTTGTACCGCCCGGGAAGCTATCGCCCATCATGCTTTCTCCGTGCATATGTAAAGCTTCTTCGATTGTGTAACGAATGAAGTCAGCTGTACGAACAACTTCTTTCTTCGCATCTTTATATCCTTTACCGACTTCTTTCATAATGATATCGGCAATTTCATCTTGCATATTTACGAGCTCATCAGCCCATTTATATAAATATTTTGCGCGATCTTGTAGAGAAGCTTCTGCCCATGATTTTTGAGCTTCTTTTGCAGATGCAATTGCTTCATCTACTTCTCCGCGAGTAATTGCTTGTACTTGTCCAATTACTTCGTGTAAGTATGGAGATGGAATTTCAATTGTTTCTCCTGAAGAGCTTTCTCTCCATTCTCCGTTTAAATAAAATTTGTACGTATTGCTAGTTGTCATGATTAGTCCTCCTAAAATAGCAACTTGTAAGAGTGAGTATAAGGTGATTGTAGGGGGTTTGATAACATTTTTCAAATGAAATGTTTGTGAAAACGATTTCTTATTCCTTTTTTATTTTGTATGCCCTTTCTTGCAGAATATTCCCTTATTTCAAAATGATGTAGCGTATATTTTCGTTCAGTCTGTAAAAAAACAATTGACAGAATACTCAATAAAGTTGTAAGATTATAAATGGAAAATAAATGAAGGGGGTGTGCGTAATGATTGTAATCGTAAATGTAATGGGCTTAGCTCTGTTAAACGGCAGAAAACATTCATATCATTACGCAACCCGTACGGATATATAGGGCATCTTTGTCTTATAAAAAGCGTACGTTGCGTATATCGTAACGTACGCTTTTTATGCATTTTTGTGCATATCGTCAAGCGACGGTATGCTTTTTTTTGTTTATTTTCCATGTTACTAAATAAAATTTTGGAAGGTGGAAAAATGTGATGAGATTGTATGGGTTACGAAATGTAAATGTGATGGGTCTGGATAGTGGATAAAGAAACGAGAGGTAAACGAGAATGAGAAGGGAGAGGTTATATTGTTTTCAGTATTACTAAAGTTAAGATGGTTTTTTAAAGAACATTGGAAGAGATATAGTATCGCCATTGGTGCACTTTTAATTGTAAATATAGTTGAAGTTATTCCTCCGAAAGTACTCGGGGTTACGATTGATAATATAAAAACAGGAACGTTATCAAACGAAGCTATTATACAGTCTATTCTTATTTTAATTGGGGTTACGATCGTTGGATATGGCCTCACTTTCGTATGGCAGCATCAATTGTTTGGCGGTGCATTCGTACTTGAGAAAACGATGCGCTCTAAATTTATGGGGCATTTACTTAAAATGACGCCGACTTTTTACCAAAAAAATCGTACTGGCGATTTAATGGCGAGAGCGACAAATGATTTAAAAGCAATCGCTATGACAGCTGGTTTCGGTATATTAACGCTCGTGGATTCAAGTTTATATATGCTTACGATTGTCTTTATGATGGGATTTACAATTAGTTGGGAGCTTACATTTGCGGCACTTATACCGCTTCCGATTATGGCATATGCGATGAATATATATGGAAAGAAATTGCATGAAAGATTTACAGTTGCGCAAGATGCGTTCGGTGATATGAACGATAAAGTACTTGAGTCAATAGCTGGTGTGCGCGTGATTCGTGCATACGTACAAGAAAATGCAGATCAAGAAAGATTTCATCATTTAGGAGATGACGTCTACGAAAAGAATATGAAGGTAGCAAGAATCGATGCACTATTCCAACCAACTGTGAAAATGCTTGTTGGTCTTAGTTATTTAATTGGTTTAGTGTACGGTGCATATCTTGTATTTCAATCAAAGGTGACGCTTGGGGAACTCGTTTCATTTAACGTGTATTTAGGGATGATGATTTGGCCGATGTTCGCAATTGGCGAATTAATCAATGTTATGCAAAGAGGAAATGCTTCATTAGACCGTGTAAATGAAACGTTAGCGTATGAACCAGATGTAAAGGATCCGAAACATCCAAAGGTTGTACAAGAGCCGGATTATATTCAGTTTGATGATGTTACCTTTTCATATCCTTCATCAACTGAAACAAATTTAAAGAAGGTTTCGTTTACATTAAAACAAGGAGAAACGCTTGGTGTTGTCGGGAAAACAGGAAGCGGAAAGACGACGCTTGTCCGTCAGCTTCTTCGTCAATATCCGCTTGGAGATGGGGATATTGCAGTCTCTGATGTGAGGTTAGATAAAATGACGAATGAAAATGTACTCGGCTGGATTGGATATGTACCGCAGGAACATATTTTGTTCTCAAAAACAGCGAGAGAAAATATTTTATTCGGAAATAGGGAAGCGACGGAAGAAGAACTCGAGAAAGCGATTGAAATCGCGGCGTTTAAAAAGGATTTAGAGTTTTTACCAGAAGGGTTAGAAACGCTCGTTGGAGAGAAAGGTGTTTCTTTATCAGGAGGACAAAAACAAAGGATCTCGATTGCGCGAGCTGTTATTCAAAATCCAGAAATTTTAATTTTGGACGATTCTTTATCAGCTGTTGATGCTCGTACGGAAGCAGCGATCATTGACAATATAAGAACAGAAAGAAGCGGCAAGACGACGATTATTACGACGCATCGTTTATCTGCCGTACAACATGCGGATTGGATTCTCGTTATGGATGACGGGCAAGTAATAGAAGAAGGTACGCATGATCAGCTTGTTAAGAGTGGAGGCTGGTATGCTGAGCAGTTTGAAAGACAACAAGGGGAAAGTGAAAGTGCGGATAGTGGGGTGAAAATATGAGCGTTTCAAAACGATTGTTTCAATATGCGATGAAGGTGAAAGGGACGATTTTTGCAGCGATGCTAATGTTATTTATTTTCGTCATCGCAGAGCTTGCGGGTCCTTTCGTCGCGAAAACGATGATTGACGATCATATCGTTGGAATAGAGAAGCCTTGGTATGAAACAGAAAAGAGTGAAGAGGCTGTTTCGTATAATGGCGCCTTTTATAAGCGAAGCGATCGCTTCCAGGAAGGTGAGAAAAAAGGAAAAGAAGTACGTGTGATGCAAGTCGGTTTTCAATATTACTTTGTACCGAATAAAGTAAATCTGGAAGGGTCACGGACTGTAAAAGGTGATATGATTACCGTTCAAAACGGTAAGGCGGTGCAAGTGTATAAAGCGAAAGCATTGACGAAAGAAGAAGTGTTTGCGTTTTATAAACCAGAAATAAACCGTCTATTATTACTTGGTGGTGGATACTTCGCTTTATTAGTAGTCGTATCCTTGTTTGCATACGGAAAGCAGTTTTTCTTACAGAAGGCGGCGAACAAAATTATTCAAATTATGAGGGAAGATGTCTTTTCTCATATTCAAACGTTGCCGATTCGTTATTTTGATCATTTACCAGCAGGGAAAATTGTATCGCGTGTAACGAATGATACGGAAGCCATTCGTGATTTATATGTAACGGTACTTGCGACATTCGTCTCTAGTATCATTTATATTATCGGGATATTTGCGGCTTTATTTTTACTCGATGTAAAATTAGCAACGATATGTTTACTTATTATCCCGATATTAATCGTTTGGGCAATTCTTTATAGAAAGTATGCGTCTGTATACAATCATAAAATGCGTTCACGTTTATCTGATATTAACGGAACAGTGAATGAATCCATTCAAGGGATGCCAATTATTCAAGCGTTCCGTCAAGAGCGCGAAACGAAAAAAGAGTTTGATGAATTAAATGGAGATTATTTTAAGTATCAAAATAAAATTTTGAATTTAAATGCAGCAACTTCTCATAATTTAGTATCCGTATTAAGAAATATCGCTTTCACAGGTGTAATCTGGTATTTCGGTGGTGCTTCATTAAGTGCTACAGGCGTCATTTCTCTAGGGATACTGTATGCGTTCGTTGATTATTTAACACGATTGTTCTCACCGATTACAAATATGGTAAATCAGCTTGCTAACTTAGAACAATCGCGCGTTGCATCAGAACGTGTTTTTGAATTGTTAGAGGAAAAAGGGGAAGCAGTAGAAGAAGAACGTATGCCTCGCTTACAAGGAAATGTGAAGTTTGATAATGTGTCGTTTTCTTATAATGGAAAAGATGAAGTGTTAAAAAATATTTCTTTTGAAGCGAAACAAGGCGAGACAGTCGCGCTTGTCGGTCATACTGGCTCAGGAAAAAGTTCCATTATGAATGTACTCTTTCAGTTTTACGAATTTGAAAAAGGAAAGCTTACGATTGATGGTCATGATGTAAAAGAGATGCCGAAACAAGCAACTCGTGAACATATGGGAATCGTATTGCAAGATCCGTTTTTATTTAGCGGAACAGTAGCATCTAATGTAAGTTTAGAAAATGAAAACATTTCAAAAGAGCGCATTGTAAAAGCGTTGCGTGATGTTGGTGCGGAAAGATTTGCGAACAATATAAATGAAGAAATTACGGAGAAAGGAAGTACCCTTTCAACCGGAGAACGTCAGCTTATATCGTTTGCTAGAGCACTTGCATTTGATCCAGCCATTTTAATTTTAGATGAAGCGACGTCTAGTATTGATACAGAGACGGAAGCTATGATTCAACAAGCATTAGAAGTTGTGAAAAAAGGAAGAACGACATTTATTATCGCTCACCGACTTTCAACGATTAAAAGCGCAGATCAAATTATCGTGCTTGATAGAGGGACGATTTTAGAAAAAGGCTCTCATGATGAACTAATGAAAAAGCGCGGGCGTTATTACGATATGTACAAAACGCAAATGGAAGGGAACCAGAGCGCTTAATATGTATGGCGGAGAACTTGTGATTTTCACAAGTTCTTTTTTTAATGAATCAGGGCAGTTAAATAAGAAGTATTATTTTACCTTTCGTACAATAAATGCTATATTAAAAAATGTTACTTATTTTTTGTATGTGGTGTTATTTTTCCCTTTTGTTTGATTATGAAGAAAAAGGATAAACTAAATAAGAACATTTTCATTGAAAAATTGTTCAAGATTGCATACAATCAATATAGTTTTTAAATTCCTATCAGAATACTTGGAGGATTATCATCATGAAAAAATTATTTTCAGTACTTGCAGTAACTACATTAGCGATCGGGATTGTAGCGGGCTGCGGTAAAGAAGAAAAAAAAGATACAGCTAGTCAAGACGCGTTACAAAAGATTAAACAAAGCGGTGAACTTGTAATTGGTACAGAAGGTACATATCCACCATTTACGTTCCACGATTCAAGTAATAAATTAACTGGATTTGACGTTGAATTAGCAGAAGAAGTTGCAAAACGTTTAGGCGTAAAACCTGTATTTAAAGAAACGCAATGGGATAGCTTACTTGCTGGTTTAGATGCAAAGCGTTTCGATATGGTTGCAAACGAAGTTGGTATTCGTGAAGACCGTCAAAAGAAATATGACTTCTCTAAACCGTATGTTTCATCTTCAGCGGCATTAGTTATTGCAAAAGATAAAGATAAACCTGCTACATTTGCTGATGTAAAAGGATTAAAAGGAGCACAATCTTTAACAAGTAACTATGCAGATATTGCTAAGAAAAATGGTGCGGAAATCGTTGGTGTAGAAGGATTTAGCCAAGCGGCAGAATTATTAGCTTCAGGACGCGTGGATTTTACAATTAATGATAAATTATCAGTGTTAAACTATTTAGAAACGAAAAAAGATGCAAAAATTAAAATTGTAGATACAGAAAAAGAAGCTTCAGAAAGTGGATTTTTATTCCGTAAAGGTAGCACTAAGCTTGTACAAGAAGTAGATAAAGCGTTAGAAGATATGAAAAAAGATGGTACGTATGACAAAATAGCGAAAAAATGGTTCGGTGAAAATGTATCTAAGTAGTGCATTAGTTTCAGATCGATTGTCTACTTGGATGGATATTATGCAGTCTTCCTTCATGCCTATGCTGAAGGAAGCTGTTTTTACGACAATTCCATTAACGCTAATTACATTTATTATCGGCCTTATACTTGCGACGTTAACGGCGCTTGCACGTATTTCAGGTAGTCGTATTTTACAATGGATTGCTCGTATCTATGTATCTATCATTCGCGGAACGCCACTTCTTGTACAGTTATTTATTATTTTCTATGGTCTTCCAACTCTTAATATTGAAGTTGAGCCATATACAGCAGCAGTTGTTGGATTTTCATTAAATGTTGGTGCGTATGCATCTGAAATTATTCGTGCTTCGATCCTTTCCATTCCGAAAGGGCAGTGGGAAGCAGCTTACACAATTGGGATGACGTACCCACAAGCGTTAAAACGTGTTATTTTACCGCAAGCGACGCGCGTATCAATCCCGCCGCTTTCGAATACATTTATTAGCTTAGTGAAGGATACTTCATTAGCATCGTTAATTTTAGTAACAGAAATGTTCCGAAAAGCGCAGGAAATTGCGGCAATGAACTATGAGTTTTTAATTGTTTATTTCGAAGCAGGTCTTATTTATTGGGTTATTTGTTTCTTATTATCAATCGTACAACAGATGTTAGAAAAGCGTTCAGAACGCTACACATTAAAATAATCCTTTTACAAAAGGAGTTTTTGTTTTTATGATTTCAATTCAGCACTTACAAAAAAGTTTCGGAGATAATACCGTACTAAAGCATATAGATTTAACAGTTGAGAAGGGCGAAGTTGTTGTTATTATCGGACCGTCTGGATCTGGTAAAACGACATTCTTACGTTGTCTTAACGTGTTAGAAACGCCAAACGCTGGTCATATTCGTATCGGTAATAAAGAACTCGACTTCTCTCAAAAAGTAACGAAGAAAGATATTGTTAATCTTCGTACGCAAACAGGTATGGTATTCCAGCACCATAATCTATTCCCGCATTTAACAGCACTTCAAAATGTAATGGAAGGGCTCGTTACAGTGAAAAAGATGGGGAAAGAAGAAGCGAAGAAAAAAGCAAACTATTTCCTTGAAAAAGTTGGTCTTGCGGATAAAGTAGACTTATATCCGTTCCAACTATCAGGCGGACAACAACAGCGCGTTGGAATTGCTCGCGCGCTTGCGATGGAGCCGGAAGTGTTACTATTTGATGAGCCGACGTCAGCACTTGATCCTGAACTCGTTCAAGAAGTTCTGAAAGTAATGAAAGAACTTGCTAAAGAAGGCATGACGATGGTCATTGTAACGCACGAAATGCGCTTTGCACATCAAATTGCAAACCGCGTTATTTTCATGGATGGCGGTGTCGTTGTCGAACAAGGTACACCAGAAGAAGTATTTACAAATCCAAAAGAAGAACGTACGAAGAAGTTTTTACAAATGTTGCAATAAATGAAGGAAGGTCTCAAGGCATATGCCTTGAGACCTTTTTGCCATATATATTTATTTGTGGAATCCGCCAAGGCTTTGCTCAGCCATTGCAACTAGACGTTTTGTAATTTCGCCACCAACAGAACCGTTAGCACGAGCCGTAGAATCTGCTCCTAATTGTACACCAAATTCTTGAGCGATTTCGTACTTCATTTGGTCGATTGCAGCTGTTGCTCCTGGTACTACTAATTGATTTGAAGAATTTTGGTTTGCCATAGGAATATATCCTCCTTAGAGTTATAAAAATTTTTTTGGTTGGACTAGCTGGAGTTGAACCAGATTATCGCCCCGTTTGGCGCTAATCCATCGGTAATTAAGTTTGTACTCATAGTATGGATGTTACCTAGAAAGATATACGAAATAATAATTTGTAAATTTTGTAAAAAAATCTTAGTGATTTCGTAAATTATGAAATAAGAGTAATCGTTTTATTTTTTAGAAAGAAGGTAAAACTAAGAGCGATATGAAATATATTTTTCTTTTTGTATCCTGCTATTTTGAGGAGAATGTAAGTAAGAATGGGGCAAGCTGCTCCTATACGTAGCTAGATCCAATTATATGGAGGAATCGTGATGGGAATTTGTCCGCTTTGTAACGCATTAGAATCACAAACATATTCTTGTCAAAATTGCCAAAGTATACTCCAAGATTATGGGAAGGCTGTAGATTACATAGACGATTATAGTGCGTATATGGACCAAGAATTATTGAGTGCAGTAGATGGATTAACACATAATAATTCAAATGAATATTGCAATCATATTTTTTATTGCGGAGTATGTAACGTGGAAACAGAGGTTGTCGTAAAACTTGTGTAAATAGAAAACTTCCACCTTATGAATGAGGTGGAAGTTTTTGTTTTTGTATTTGTGAGTGAATCATAGGGGACGGGATATGCTCGTTGTTTGAGGAAGTCTCTGATTTTATTTGAGACATTTTTTCTTTTGTATCGCGCAAAGAATGTTCAGTTAAGTAGATGGCATATTCGTAAAATAATTGGCGCGTTAGTTCACTCTGTTCTTTTAACTTGGCATCTTGGAATACAGTTCGCCCTGGTTTAGAGTTTGCTTCAAAGAGCCACGGGTTTTCCTGCGTGTCTAAACCGATATCAAAACCGATTTCTCCAATATTTCCGGTTACTTGTTCATCGAGCGCATAACTAATTTGTAAGGCGGTATGTTTTAACTTATTTTCAATTTGAACTTGTTTCGTTGAATCTGGAAAAAGTTCTTGCAACAATTTCGTATCGCCACCACTATTTACATGCGTTGTTAAGCTACCTTTGCCAGCAATTTTTGCCACGATTGCACTGACCATCCATTGGCCGAAATGATTTTTATTTGTATGAATGCGGAAATCAACAGGTTGCCCATCGAAGCGAAGTAAGGAAATACCTTGTTGTACGATAAACTTTTTTAAATCATGTCCTTTTAACACATGGTTCAGAAGCGTTTCTAATGATTGGTACTTTCTTAGTTTATTTTCTTCATTTTCGCGATAACGACAGTAGTAGCAATTCTCTGTTTGGGAATAAAATATTTGATGAATGTTTCTACCGAAGCTACCATGAATCGGTTTCATGTAAATGGATTTATACGTTCCGAGAAATCGTTCCACTTGTTCGAAGTGCTGAAATGTTTCTGTGTTTGGTAATAACGGCATAATGGATTCATCTTTCATAAGAAGTTGATGCACTTCCCATTTATTAAAAAAACCTGGATTAAACCATGGAATCGCATAGTCATGCTCTAACTTTCTTTTTGCTCTTACAATCGGTTTATAACTTTCGGCTTTCCGATTTGGTAATCGATCGTAAATGACATTCGGTAAAGGGACTTTTTTCTTTATCCACTTTTCCTCTTGAAAGAAATACCCTTCAATTGTTTCGTCTTCCCAGTCTATATGTTGCACACCAAAAACGAATACAAATGGTCGTAAGGTGAATGGTGGCGTTAGTAACTCGCCAAGAGAAATTGAACGGTTCCCTAAAGGATTAGAAGCGCCATCGTTAAAACCAGTTGTGAAAATCCCGATTAATGGTCCGAAAATAATCGTTTGGTTTTGTGTGAATGCATGGATAGTAGTGGAATGAGGAAGTAAAAGTTTCTCTGCAATTTGTTTTCCAATAATGATTTCGCGAGTAAAGGAATAATGAATTTTTACCTCTTCACTTGCAACATGGCGTAGGCCGAAGGAAAGGGATGTAATTGGTGGTGTGATGGAAAAAATATAAGGTAAAGTAATACTATTTGGATGCTCATCTGAAATATTTAATGTATATATGTGCTCTTTCAAAATAGACTTACCCCCTTTCTTTATGGTGTAAAGCGACTAAATTGTAATGGTCCGTGATATATTTTTTCGGCTAATGAATCACTATGGCGGATGTAATGTTCGTACGGGGGAATCGTGTTGACATACATAAGCCAAATTGCCCCTTTTTGATCCATAATAGTGGAAAGCTCTAGCTCGAATAACGAAGAATAAGATTGATCTAATGTTTGAAATACTTCATTTATAATGTCTTGTAAAGCGTCCTGTAATAATTGTACACCGGTACTAGATAGTACGTATTTAATTTTTGAAAATGCATGCAGAGAGGAATCATCGGTTACCGAAAGTAAAAGTTGATTCGGAAATGAACTTTTTTGTATAAACTGACCGATAACGTTCCACTTCTGTTCTTTATTTTTTTGTAAAATGGTCCGAATATGGAGCGGGTATGTTAATTGATTTGGTGGTTGCAGCATTGTATGGGTGATGTAACGTGCTGATCGTATATTAGATTTGTACCAAGAAATAAATTCATCGGTCCGTTTAATGGGAGTAGAAATATGATAGGCATCATTTATCGTATCAATATGAAATGTTTTATTTTTATAAACGATCCGGTACAGACTTTCATTGGAATGTGCGTTAGTAGGACGTATAATAATATCTTTTGTTTTTAATAACAGTTTGAAAACGTTGTGTATCGTTGCTATTTCAAATTTTGGTATATAAGGTGATAATTTTTTATTCGTGAGAAATACATCATGTAGTTCGCTTAAGTCAATGAGTGTGTTATTTAAAAAGGTAGTGGAAGGACGGTTGTGTAGTGAGTGAATAATTGATTTTGCCTTGTCGAAGTCCGTTTCCTCGTTAAAAGAAGAACGATCATATATATAAGAAGGAATAGGGAATGTTTGCTCTTTCCATTTTCCTGTATCTGTATCATAAATCAGACCAGAAATAAGATCTGTTTTAGGATCAATACAAAATGGCGTAAACTGTGCAACGACATTATGATAAAGCCGAGCGCGTTTAGCGATTTCGGTGTAATACGTTTGCTCATAATGAGGCTGAGAAGTTAAAATACCGAGAACCAACGAAATCACTCCTTTACTAACAAAATGTTGACATAATAGGCGAAGCTATATATTGCAAATACATTTTTATACCATTATACTTTTGTCCGTATGATGATATGCTATAGTTTTGGAGAAGCGAAAGGTTGATTGTAATGAATATATGGTTAAGTATGTTAACGACGACAGGGCTCGGAGCAATTATTGGAGGATTTACAAATCATTTAGCGATAAAAATGTTATTTCGTCCTCACCGTCCTATTTATATTGGGAAATTTCAAGTTCCATTTACACCAGGTTTAATTCCGAAGCGCCGCGATGAGCTTGCAGTTCAATTAGGGAAAATGGTTGTAGAGCATTTGTTAACGCCGGAAGGAATCGGAAAGAAGTTAACGAATGAAGAGTTTCAAAAAGGTTTAATCCACTGGGCACAAGTAGAAGTGGATAAAGTAATGACGAATGAACAATCACTGCGAAATATGTTAGAAAAATGGAACGTAGCGCATGTAGAAAAAGAAGCAACTGAGAAAATCGAACAGGTAATTACAGAAAAGATTCAGGCATTTTTAGAAGAGTACTATACATATACATGGGAACAAGCTTTACCTCATTCTGTTCACGAGAAAATAGAGAGTGCGATTCCAAATGTTTCGGCATTTATTTTAGGGCGAGCAACTCAGTTTTTTGAGAGTGAAGAAGGGAAAACACGTCTTTCAAAAATGATTGATGATTTCTTTGCTTCTCGCGGGACATTGCTTAATTTAGTCGGAATGTTTTTAGGGAATGTAAGTGTAGTGGATCGTGTGCAGCCAGAAGTCATTAAGTTTTTAGGGCAAGATGGCACAAAGCAGCTTTTAACTGATGTACTGCAAAAAGAGTGGGAGAAGTTAAAAGGAAGAGATGTAAAAGAAGTAGAAACGTTTGTAGAAAAAGAAATGATTGTAAGCTCCATATTGTCTGCAGTTAAAGTTGAGGAAACAGTGAGTAAGTTTTTAAATCAATCTGTGCAGCAAGTATGTGAACCGGTTCGAGAAACAATGATAGAAAAGGTAGTCCCGAGTGCAGTAACGAAAGGCTTGAAGTGGGGGACGGAAAACGTAGATAGCATTCTAAACAATCTACATCTTGCGGAAATTGTCCAGCAAGAGGTATCTACATTTTCAACGGAGAGACTAGAAGATTTAGTGCTGTCCATTACAAAAAATGAACTAAAAATGATTACGTATTTAGGTGCCTTATTAGGCGGTATGATTGGAATTGTGCAAGGATTATTACTGTTGTTTCTTAAATAATAAGATATGTACATACAAATAAAAGTGAAATTTCTTCACATCTCTTGCATAGTTTGATATGGTAAGAAGAGGTGCGTATGTAAATGCACGTAAAAGGCAGTGCGTATGATAAGCGCTAGCCTTCTAAAGGAGGAAAAATAAAATGACAAAAAACATTCATGATGTAGCATATGAATTACAAAAAGCAATCGCTGAAAACGATGACTTCAAAACGTTAAAAGAGAGCTACGCAGCAGTTCAAGCTGATGCTGCTTCAAAGAACTTATTCGATGAGTTCCGTACAATGCAACTTAGCCTACAACAAAAAATGATGCAAGGTCAAGAAATTACTGAAGAAGATAACCAAAAAGCACAAGAAGTTGTAGCTCGCATTCAACAAGATGCTAAAATTACAAAGTTAATGGAAACTGAGCAACGCCTAAACGTTGTAATCGGCGACGTTAACAAAATTATCATGAAGCCACTTGAAGAGTTATATAGCGCGCAACAACAAGCGTAATAGTGGAAGACGCCCCTGTATAGGGGCGTCTTTTTTGTTTAGGGAATTTGATAGTTAGACCACAAAACCTCACTTTCAAAATAGCTATTTTGAAAGTGGTATGTAGTACATCCGTTAATTCTTTTTATTGCTGTTAATTGAAGTTTTAATGTTTTTTTCGTTTAAAAACTTTTCAATCTCTTTTTGCTTCCGTCCATTAGCTTTCTCAAGGTGCTTCGTAAAAGAAAAATCGGCTTTGAATAAGTTACCATCTTGGGCGAGTTTGTTTAATTCTTGATCTAGTTCTACGAAAATAGCCGTAGATGATGACATAAATTCATAGATTTCTTTTGAAGGTTTTTTATAATCAGTAGGTAAATTATTATTACTAATAAACTCATGGAAATTCATATCGTTTTGTTTCGCTAGATCGATTAGTTTTTGTAATTTTTTTCGATCGGAATCAGTGAAATTCTTATCAGGAGTTGTTGAGGCAAGTGGAATGATGTTTTCAGATAACTCCCAGCTATAATCTATATAATCTTTTATATTTTTTCTCATTTCATCTTCATTAATAGTTTCATTCTTTTTTGAGGAAGTGAATATAGTTTCCGGAATTTTAACCGTAACATCTTTAATAGATTGTACATCGTTTTCTTCCTTAGGTTCTGCACTGTTTGAACAAGCTGATAGAAATAAAACTGTAAGTAGCATGAGTGAATATAAAGTATATTTCTTCATTTTAATCTCCTTTTTTATTCATTAGTGTCTTTGTAAAATAGCTATATTCCATTTCAAATACTTTACTAAAAGTGCATATAGATGTTTGATCATTTGATAACTTATGACGGATATGAGTAAACCGACGCAAAAAGCGATAAACACATTATAAACATCGGAGTAACTAATTTGATGAAACCCTTTAAAAAATCCTAACCCTATTAATAAAATAGGTGAAATGATTAATACTGGAGTGGCAATGATAAGCGCTAGAATAATCGGTAATAAAAAGAGTAATATGAAAAAGGCGATAAAGATAAAGGCAAAGTTTAAAACACTTAAGCTCATAACAGAAAATAGTGCAGTTATCATATTTTTGAAGCTGCGTTTCTTGTCAGCATTGCTTATTGCATAGGAAACATTCAATTCTTTCGCGATCGTTTTAGGGTTTCCTAGTTTTCTAGCAATTTCTTCTTCACATTTTCCGTCTTGTTTACCACTAATAAAATGAGTTTCGTACTCTAAAATAATATCTTTCTTTTCTTCATTAGGCATATTCCGCAGGGAAGAACTAAGTTGTTCTAAAAATTCACTTTTGTTCATAATAATCACTTTCCTTTATAGAATGATGAATGAAAGCTGAGAATCGTATCTTTTGAAAAGGGGGCTCTGAATTACAATTAATGGGTATTCCATTATTTACAAATATATCATTTAGTATTATTCTTTGCAAGGTACTGATATTTTTTTAATACTGTGATGATATGGAGGTTTTTTCAGCTTTTTTCGAGGAGATATAAAAATATTATTTTAAGATAAACAAAGGTTTGTAAGCGTATTCCTTATTGTTTGTCAAAATAATGTCAAATTCATATTGTTGGAAAAATAATGCATTTGTAATATAATGATAAATAATACTTCACCACATTAATTAACCAGGTGAAATTCAAAATCTTTATTACACAAATTATGAAACAAAGGAATGATTAGTTTGAGTACAGGTGTAAAAGCAAACGACGTGAAGACAAAAACAAAAGGAGCAGATCTTGTTGTTGATTGTTTAATTAAACAAGGTGTTACACATGTTTTCGGTATTCCAGGAGCAAAGATTGACTCTGTATTTGATGTACTGCAAGAAAGAGGACCAGAGTTAATTGTTTGTCGTCATGAACAAAATGCAGCATTTATGGCAGCTGCGATTGGTAGATTAACAGGAAAACCGGGCGTATGTCTTGTAACTTCAGGACCAGGGACATCAAATTTAGCGACAGGTCTTGTTACTGCGAATGCGGAGAGTGATCCCGTTGTTGCTTTAGCTGGTGCAGTTCCGCGTACAGATCGATTAAAACGTACGCACCAATCTATGGATAATGCTGCACTATTCGAACCAATCACAAAATATAGCGTAGAAGTAGAGCATCCTGATAATGTGCCAGAAGCATTATCAAATGCATTCCGAAGTGCGACTTCTACAAATCCAGGTGCTACTTTAGTCAGTCTGCCGCAAGACGTTATGACTGCGGAAACGACTGTAGAGTCTATCGGTGCGCTTTCTAAGCCACAGCTTGGAATCGCTCCCACACATGATATTACATACGTAGTAGAAAAAATAAAAGCAGCGAAATTACCGGTTATTTTACTCGGTATGAGAGCAAGCACAAATGAAGTGACGAAAGCCGTTCGTGAATTAATTGCGGATACAGAACTTCCTGTCGTTGAAACATATCAAGCAGCTGGTGCGATTTCACGTGAGTTAGAAGATCATTTCTTCGGCCGCGTTGGACTATTCCGTAACCAACCAGGTGATATTTTACTAGAAGAAGCAGACCTTGTTATTTCTATCGGTTATGACCCAATTGAGTATGATCCGAAATTCTGGAATAAACTTGGAGACAGAACGATTATTCATCTTGATGACCATCAAGCAGATATCGACCATGATTACCAACCAGAGCGTGAATTAATTGGTGATATCGCTTTAACTGTAAATAGCATCGCGGAGAAATTACCGAAACTTGTATTAAGTACGAAATCAGAAGCGGTGTTAGAACAATTACGCGAGAAATTATCAGAACAAGCAGAAATTCCAAATCGTCCTTCAGAAGGTGTTACGCATCCACTTCAAGTCATTCGTACACTTCGTTCTTTAATTAGTGACGACACAACCGTTACATGTGACATCGGTTCCCATTCTATTTGGATGGCGAGATGTTTCCGTTCTTATGAACCACGTAGATTATTATTTAGTAACGGTATGCAGACGTTAGGTGTTGCACTTCCTTGGGCAATTGCAGCTACTTTAGTAGAACCAGGTAAAAAAGTAGTTTCCGTATCAGGTGACGGTGGTTTCTTATTCTCAGCGATGGAGTTAGAAACGGCGGTACGTTTAAATTCTCCAATCGTCCATCTTGTTTGGAGAGACGGCACATATGATATGGTTGCATTCCAACAAATGATGAAATACGGCAGAACATCAGCTACAGAGTTTGGGGATGTTGATCTTGTGAAATATGCGGAAAGTTTCGGGGCGTTAGGTCTTCGTGTTAACACGCCTGATGAATTAGAAGGTGTATTAAAAGAAGCACTAGCAGCAGACGGCCCTGTCATTATTGATATTCCAATCGATTACCGTGATAACATTAAATTAAGCGAAAAATTATTACCAAATCAATTAAACTAATGGAGGCAGATTTGAGATGACGGTTGCGCAATTAATCGATATTGATGCAAAAAGAACGAAAATGAGTAACGAAGTATATCAAACATCTACAATGCTTGCGCTATTAGATGGTATATATGATGGTGTGATTAGCTTTGAGGAACTAAAAGAACGTGGTGATTTCGGCATCGGCACATTTGATCAATTAGATGGTGAAATGATTGCGTTTGATAACGAATTTTATCATTTACGTTCAGACGGTTCAGCAGAAAAAGTAGAGCCAGAAGAAACAACACCGTTTGCGACTGTAACGTTTTTTGAAAAAGAAATGAGTTATACGATAGAGCGTCCGATGAATCGTGAAGAAGTAGAAGCATTATTACATGAATTAATGCCGAGTAAAAACTTATTTTACGGTATTCGAATGGATGGTACATTCCGCGAAGTAAGAACGAGAACTGTTCCAAAACAAGAAAAACCGTATACACCGCTCGTTGAAGTGACGAAATCACAACCAATCTTTTCCTTTAAAAATACAGAAGGTACGCTTGCTGGATTTTGGACACCAGATTATGCGCAAGGCATTGGTGTAGCTGGTTTCCATTTACATTATATTGATGATGAAAGAAGCGGAGGCGGACATGTTTTCGACTATGTTGTTGAAAACTGTACGATCCAAATTTGTCAAAAAGCTCATATGCATTTAGCACTTCCAGAAACAGCTGATTTTATGGCGGCTGAATTATCGAGAGAAAACTTAGAGGATAATATTGCGACTGCGGAAGGTGCGGAGTAAAAAGGAGAGACTGTTCCATTGTGGAACAGTCTTCTTTTATTTGTCGGTAGGTCGATATTTCTTGTCAAATCGTTGATATTATTTATTTCTTTGAAACAAACGGATGCCCCTCATAATAAAAACGCCACGGATAATGTACAGCTTCTTCTGCATAGTCGATGTTAATTCGAGGTCCTGCTGTTATTTTATATTGTGATGATATGTGTTCTTCTTCGGGGACGAGTTCAATATGTAATGTGTCACTTTGCAATGATACGCCTCGTTCTTCTAAAGTAATTCCGAGTGCACGGCATAGTTTGCCAGGGCCGTTCGTTAAATTTTTATACTGCGCCTTTGTAATGTCAGTTTTGTTATAGCGCGCTAGTTTTATTTCTTCTATTCCATCTACCGGCTCAAGGGCTCGAATGAGAACACCTTGCGGGGTGCCCACTGGTGCTGTAATGACGTTAAAACAATGGTACATACCGTAAATTAAATATACGTAAGCATGTCCTGGCGCACCAAACATGACTTCTGTACGATCAGTCCGTCTGCCGCCGTAACTATGTGCGGCCTTATCATCGGGACCTTTGTATGCTTCTACTTCAACAATGATTCCACTTCGCTTTATTCCATCTACAATATGAACAAGTTTCTGTCCGAGTAATTTTTTTGCGACTTCTAACGTATCGCCTTCATAAAAGGAAGGAGGTGCTTGCATTGTACTATCTCCTTTACTGAGTGTATATGTATATAGTAAACCAAATTTTTAGTAGAAATTCTAACTCGTTCTATTTGCTACATTTATTTCATAAATTATGGATAGAGTACAACAGCGAAGAGGGGGAGTGCGACATGATTTATCGCTTACTAGCTCTTAACATAGATGGGACACTACTATACAACAACGGAAAAATTGCAAAAGGATTAAGAGAAACAATTGAATTTGTGAAAAGAAAAGACGTATACGTTACATTATTTACGAGCCGTAATTTTCAGTCCGCTCATAAAGTAGCAAAGGCGTTAAAATTAGATTCTATATTAGTGACACACGGCGGTGCTTTCGTTTCAGCGACGTTAGATAAGCCTTATGTTCAAAGAAGATTATCGGAAGAGAAGACGTTTAACATTGTGCAAGTATTAGAGCATTTTGACTGTAACGTCCGCATTTCTCATGAACGGTTTTCAATCGGAAATCGTGAGAGAAATACACCAAACTTAATTGCACGTACTGTGTTATCGAGTGCAGATCCGTTATTTTATCCAGTTCAATTTGTAGATTCATTAGGTGATGCGCTTCGTGATCATCCAGTAGCGGCACCAAAAATTGATGTTCTTTTCCAAACGAAAGGTGAAAAAGAACGAGGGCTTAATACATTAAGAAAAGCGTTTCAAGATGTAGAGTATGTTGAGTGCGATTCAAAACGAATAGAAATTTTGCCACAAAATGTATCAAAATTACGTGGATTACAATTGCTTGGAGAGCATTTAAATATTTCGCTAAACGAAATGGTTGCGATTGGAGATAGTTTAGAAGATCTAGAAGTAATTGAAAATG
Organism: Bacillus cereus group sp. Bc010; assembly: GCF_027716745.1. Classification (NCBI taxonomy): domain Bacteria; kingdom Bacillati; phylum Bacillota; class Bacilli; order Caryophanales; family Bacillaceae; genus Bacillus; species Bacillus cereus group sp. Bc010. Next base: position 6,084 of record NZ_JAQFUY010000027.1, on the reverse strand, counting down.
TAGGGCTTGGTGTAGCGATGGGGAACGCGCCTATAGAATTAAAGCAAGCAGCCGATTGGATTACACGTTCAAATAGTGAGAACGGTGTAGAGTATATGATTAAAGAACATTTCCGTAAGCAATTCCCGCTTCCGTTTTTGAAGAATCATAAAAATACACCGCAATGATGAAAGAAAAACGTAGCTTTTTGGCTACGTTTTTTTGTTTTGCTATCTTTTTCATACCGTTTGGGCTGATGCATGTATAGGATAAGGGGATAACGAAAGAAGATAAGGTAAAACCTTCTGTATTGACCTGCAAACGCCCTTCAAGTAAACTAAAGAGAGTTTGCAAATGAAAAGGTGATAATGTTGTTAATTTCAATTAAAACGTTACAAGATGATCGTTTTTTACGTCCGCTACAAAATATTGGCGGCTTATTTTTTGAAGATAGTACGATTGGATTTGAACAAGAGGAAGCAAATCTTATCGTTGATATACACATTGAAGAGAATGTGAAAGCATCAGCTCGTTTAACAGATGTTGCGACTGGAAATGTGTATGAAGAAACATTCGCAAAAGATTTATCTGCTTTTACAGATGAAAAAGAGCGTATGAAGCAAGTGAAGCACGTTGTTTCTTATGTATATCTTTCTGTTCTTCAGCAGTTAACTGGTATGGAACAAAGCTGGGGTATTTTAACTGGAGTTCGTCCAACGAAACTTCTTCATAAAATGCTTCAAAATGGTATGTCAAAAGAAGAAGCGCATCAAGAACTTCGTGAAAGCTATTTAATTCATGAAGAGAAAATTGAACTTCTTCAGCGTATCGTTGATTGTCAATTAGCGGTAGTTCCGGATTTATATCGTTTGAAAGAGGAAGTAAGTATTTATATCGGTATTCCATTCTGCCCAACAAAATGTGCATATTGTACATTCCCGGCGTATGCAATTAACGGACGCCAAGGCTCTGTTGATTCATTCTTAGGTGGTTTACATTATGAAGTTCGTGAAATTGGTAAGTTTTTAAAAGAAAAAGGTGTAAAAGTTACGACGATTTATTACGGCGGCGGTACACCGACAAGTATTACAGCAGAAGAGATGGATATGCTGTATGAAGAAATGTATGAAGCGTTCCCAGATGTGAAAAATGTGCGTGAAGTAACAGTTGAGGCAGGTCGCCCAGATACAATTACGCCAGCGAAGCTAGAAGTGTTAAATAAATGGAACATTGACCGTATTAGTATTAATCCGCAGTCATACCACCAAGAAACATTAAAAGCAATTGGACGTCATCATACTGTAGAAGAAACAATTGAGAAGTATCATTTAGCTCGTGAAATGGGAATGAACAATATTAATATGGATTTAATTATTGGTCTTCCTGGTGAAGGGTTAGATATTTTCAAGCACACGTTAGATGAAACAGAAAAGTTAATGCCAGAATCATTAACAGTTCATACGTTATCATTTAAACGTGCTTCTGAAATGACGCAAAACAAACGTAAATATAAAGTAGCAGGTCGTGAAGAAATTACAGCGATGATGCACGAAGCAGAAGAGTGGACGCAAAAGCATAATTACGTACCATATTACCTATATCGTCAAAAGAATATTTTAGGTAATTTAGAGAACGTTGGTTATGCAATGCCGACGCAAGAAAGTATTTACAACATTGTCATTATGGAAGAAGTACAATCAATTATCGGACTTGGTTGTGGTGCATCAAGTAAATTTGTTCACCCGAAAACGGGAGCAATTACGCACTTTGCGAATCCGAAAGATCCAAAATCATATAACGATGGCTTCGTAAAATATACAGAAGACAAACTGAAAATTTTAGAAGAGCTATTTGCATAAAAAGAAAGAGGTTATTCCGAGTCGGAATAACCTCTTTTTCTATTGTCAGTTTTTGTCGGTAAGTCGATATATTTGAAAAATCGCTGATATAATTCAAGTTGCGCCGATATATCCGGAAAATCGCCGATATAATTTCACTTATCGCCAAAAGCGGAACTGTTTGTAAAACTATGTCGATAATAATCAGAAAAATTAGTCAAATCATTAAAGGACAATGTCTACTTATGGACGAAATGATAGATTTATGAAAGAGAAAAGGGGGAAATTGTTGGCATGTACATGACGATAGGGAGAATTTTCGATTTATCTGTTGGTAAGTATCCGAATAAAGAGGCATTAGTGGAACCAGAAAAAAATATTCGCTGGACGTATAAACAGTGGGATGAGCAAATAAATAAAACGGCGCATGCTCTATTAGAAGAAGGGGTAAGAAAGGGCGATACTGTATCTGTTTACTTATATAATTGCCGTGAATTTGTAAACGTTTACTTAGCCTGTGCAAAAATTGGAGCGATCTTTAACCCGATCAATTTCCGCTTAAAAGCAAAAGAAGTATCTTATATTCTCCAGGACGCATCCTCGAAAGTAGTTGTTTTTGAAAAAGCAGTTGAGCCAACCGTGGCTATCGTTGAACGAGATTTTCCGAATTCGTCTTTTTGGTATGTAGAAGACGATACACCTTCTTATGCTAGTTCCTACCATGAAAAAGTAAATGCGGCATCTTCTGAAAAAATAGATATCGAAATTGATGAAATGGATTATTGTTCTATGCTGTATACGAGCGGTACGACAGGTCATCCGAAAGGTGTATTACATCGTCATCGCGAAATGGCTGAGCATAGTATGATTTGTACGTATTTCCTAAAATATAATCGAGATAGTATTGGGCTTGTTGTAGCACCGTTATATCATTGCGGTGAGTTGAATGCTGGAATTATACCGCGCATTCAAGTTGGTGGAAAGAATGTTATTTTACATCATTTTGATACAGAAACAGTATTACATACAATTCAAGAAGAGAAGATTACGACGTTTTTTGCAGCGCCGACGATGTGGAATATGCTGTTGCAAAAAGATTTAACGAAGTACGATTTAACTTCGATGAAGATTGGTATATATGGCGGGGCTGCGATGGCTCCAGCGTTAGTGAAGGAATGTAAAGAACGTCTTTATATTGATCTTGTACAAATTTATGGAATGACAGAAATGGGACCTGTTGTTGCGTTTCTCGTAGAAGAGGATCAAATTACGAAAGCAGGTTCAGCAGGAACACCGTGCTTTAGTCATGAAATTCGAATTGTGAAACCGAATGAAGATGTACCAGCAGAACCAGATGATGTATTGCCTCCTTATGAAGTAGGGGAGATTATTTTACGTGGTCCAACTATGATGGCTGGTTATCATAACCGAGAAGAGGCAAATGCAAAATCGATGTATAAAGGGTGGTATCACTCTGGTGATTTAGGTTACTTCGATAAAGACGGCTATTTATTCGTCGCAGATCGCGTGGATGATATGGTAATTAGCGGAGGCGTTAATATTTATCCACGTGAAATTGAAGATTTCCTTCATAGCCATCCTGGTATATTAGATGTTGCGGTGCTTGGTGAGCCAGATGAATTATGGGGAGAACGTGTTGTGGCAGTTGTTGTGAAGAAAGATGAAACAATTACAGAGGCTGATTTAGAAACGTATTGTAAAGAAAGTGATGAATTAGCGGATTATAAACGTCCACGTCATTATTTATTTGTGGATGAACTGCCTCGTAATGCGAGTGGGAAATTACAAAAATTTGTGCTGAGAGAGTCGTTGAAAGGTGCAAAACAATAAGGAGTAGAACAGTCGTCTATACAGATAAAGCTACCTTTTCTAATACGAAAAGGTAGCTTTATTTTTAAAAAACAATTAAAAAAATGGTATTTATCTTCTAGTCAAATTCTCTTTTATTATTATGTTAAAGTACTTTTTTGTAGCATTAAGCTTTGATTGTAAATGCAAATATCCCGCTTTAAATAAGGGTTTAGTAATTTAATTAGGTGAATTTTATAGATGTAATATAATTGTAGTGTGAGTGGAATAAAGGTATTGGAGGAGTATATTTAAAAGATAAAGATAGTCAGTCGTCAGATGACCTTATGAATAAAATGGTCATTCAGTTTGGAAGGTTACTACTATAATAGTAACAAATTAAATGGTGGATGAACAGTCTTGTAATGCACTTTTATAAGGACTAATATTTATTGTTGGCTGCCCAAAAGATAAGTAAAGATAGTTTGATGCTGCAAATAATCTTTATTTTAAAGTGTAATTTAGGGTAGAAAAATGAAGTAACCAAAGATGGAGGGTTTATGAGTACATATTTCAAAAGAATATCGGTAATTTGTTTTATTTTTACTGTTCTTATTGGACAAGTTTTTATGCCTATCATAGGGCATGCTCAAGAATTAAATACGACAGGATTTGTTGATAGTTTTGCATTTGAAAAGACGAAATTAAATTATGGAGAAAAAACCACGATACATGTAGACTTTAGTGAAAAACCTGGAAAGAAGATGAAGTCTGGGGATACATTAACGTTAGCACTTCCGCCAGAATTAAAAGGTTATAGTGGCACAATTCCATTAAAGGATGATTCAGGGCGTATTTTTGGTACGTGCCAGATTAATGCATATAATGTAGTTTGTACATTTAATGATACGGTAGAAAAGCTTGAAAATATTAGAGGGAACTTTAATTTCACTGTTCAAGGTACGAATGTTGAAGCCGGAAAGACGAAAGATGTACAAACGAATTTAGGGACAGATTTAGAAAAACAAATGGTAAGTATTACGCATCCAAAAGGAGAGGGTACAGAACCGGGGATCTTTTTCTATAAGTCTGGTGATATTCAGCCAGACAAAAGTAATGAAGTGCGTTGGTTTTTAAATATAAATTTAAAGAAACAATATTTACATGACAACATCGTTTTAAAAGATACGTTACAAGAAGGACAAACGCTAAATAAAGATAGTTTTACTATTACTATCAATAATAAAGAGTATTTATCTCTTAAACAATTTCAAGACCGAGGTTATGGATATATTAAGCTCACTAGTGATAACTCATTTGAAGTAGTAATTTATAGACATATGGCGAACGCTACGTCGTTTACCATTTTCTATACATCAACGATTACTGATAGTGGGAAAAAGTTGAAACATCTACAGAATGACTACAAGCTTGATTATCAAATTTTATATGAGAAACCTAGTACTGAATCTAATAGTGTAAAGGTTGAAAATATATCATTTGGTGGAGAAGCTGAAGGGGTTTTACCTGCGAAAGGAACGCTGCAAATTGTAAAACATATTGAAGGAGACGAGAAGAAGTTTATTCCAGGTGTTTCTTTTAAATTGTTTACAGAGTCAGGACAGCAAATTGGTGATTCCTATACAACAAATCGAGACGGAATAGTTGAAGCACCAAACCTTGCTCCAGGTAATTATTACGTACAGGAAATTTCTGCTCCGAACTATGTAGAGTTTGATTCACAAGCGAAAATTCCTTTCACAATTAAGACGGATGCTACAAATGGAATAAAACTTATGGTTCCAAATAAGTTAAAAACTACATCTGTTGCAGGAACGAAAACGTGGGAAGGCGATAAAGTAAACGATCGCCCGAAAACGATTAAAGTAGATTTACTGCAAAATGGTAAAGTCATTGCAACGAAAGAAGTTACGGCAGAAAATGATTGGAAATATGAGTTTGGAAAGTTACCAGCAGTTGATAGTGAAGGAAAAGCTCATACGTATGAAGTGAAAGAACAACCAGTATCAGGATATCAATCGAAAGTTAACGGATATGATCTTACAAATATAAAAATCCACGAAGTAACAGAAGTGGAAGAACAAGGTAAAGAAGAATCGGTAGAAGAACTGGAAGCTCCAACTAACCCAGAAGAACCGAAAGTAACAGAAGAGCCGAAAGAGTTAGAGAAGCCAGAAGTTACGGAGAAACCGGAAATTCATATAAAACCAGAAGAAGAGAAAGTTGAAGAAGAAACAACAGAAGAAATAAAAGAAGAAAAACCGGAAGAACCGAAAGTAACAGAAGAGCCGAAAGAGTTAGAGAAGCCAGAAGTTACGGAGAAGCCGGAAATTCATGTAAAACCAGAAGAAGAGCAAGTTGAAGAAACAACAGAAGAAATAAAAGAAGAAAAACCGGAAGAACCGAAAGTAACAGAAGAGCCGAAAGAGTTAGAGAA
>NZ_JAQFUY010000026.1:0-62015 GCF_027716745.1 Bacillus cereus group sp. Bc010 | reverse complement strand
TCCAGATAAAACAGTATTGAGTCCATCATACCAGATGGACTCTTTTTTTACTGTCTACCTAAAGGGGATAATACCAGCTTTGGTCCTCTTTAATCTTTTCGAAACAATCCGAATACCCCAACCGTTTGCAGTACGTTTGTAAATGCACCTGGGTCCACTTGTTTAATAACCCTCTCTAATTCGTACAGTTCGTAACGAGTAATAACAATCATTAACATTTCCTTATTTTCATTCGTATAAGCACCAGTTGCTGGTATAGTTGTAATCCCCCTCACTAAGCGTGAGTGAATCGCCTTTCGTACATCCGCCCCATTCTTCGTAACGATTAACGCCGTAATCTTCACATGACGCGTATGAATTGCATCGATGATTCGCGTTGACACATACAAAGTCACTAAAGTATATAATGCTTTTTCCCATCCATACACATAGCCGGCAGCGATAATGATCAGTGCATTAAAGAAGAAAAAATACGTACCGACAGGCTTGTCTTTAATCTTTGATAAAATCATGGCGATTATATCTAAACCACCTGTAGAAGCCCCCCACTTCAACGCAATCCCTACCCCGATTGCTGAAATAAGCCCACCAAAAATCGCATTTAATATGATGTCGTTTGAAACTGCTCTAACTGGGATAATTTCTAAAAACATAGTCATAAAGATAACGCAAAGAAAACTAAAGAAAGTAAAGGCCTTTCCAACCTTTTTCCAGGCTAAAATAACGACTGGAATGTTAAACAAGCTAAATAATACCCCGGTTGATATGTGAATAGATAAAAAATCACCTAATATTTGTGATAGCAATTGAGACAATCCAGCAAAGCCACTTGCATACACTTTCGCTGGCGTTAAAAATAAATTCATTCCAATCGCATTTAACAAACCTGCGACCATTACAACGATTAACTTCTTTATAAGTTCGGTATAATTCAACTTCAAATCCATTTCCAATCCACCTTCATTATTCATGAGTACACTGCTATACATAGTCTTTACGAAAAAGGAAATGATAAACGTACAACGTTTAGAAATGGAGTTGATACATATGCCACATACGAGTGATAACGACAAAAAAGCACGCGATAATAATGCAAAACGCGCGCAAAAAAATGAGCAAGAACAAAAGAATATAGAACAAGGTAAGCGTGCCTATTCTAAAAAGACTGATCACCTTTGATTCCATCGTACACCGACAATATTGTTGGTGTACTTTTTTTACAGTTTACAGGGAAAAAACATTAAAAATTCACTTCATGTTCACTTCTATATTCTACAATAGCGATAACATATTCGGATGAGGTGTTAGCATGAGAGGGAAACACATTTTCATTATTACTGCACTACTAAGTATATTAATGCTATCTGCTTGTGGACAAAAAAACGACTCAGATACAGTCGCTACAGCAACAGACTCAACCATTACGAAGAGCGACTTCGAAAAACAGTTGAAAGATCGTTACGGAAAAGACATGCTGTACGAAATGATGGCGCAAGACGTTATCACGAAAAAATATAAAGTATCTGACGATGATGTAGATAAAGAATTACAAAAAGCGAAAAATCAATACGGAGACCAATTTAAAAACGTATTGAAAAACAATGGTTTAAAAGATGAAGCTGATTTCAAAAATCAAATTAAGTTCAAACTTGCTATGAATGAAGCGATTAAGAAAAGTATTACAGAAAAAGACGTGAAAGACCACTATAAACCTGAAATTAAAGCAAGCCATATTTTAGTAAGTGACGAAAATGAAGCGAAAGAAATAAAGAAAAAATTAGATGCTGGTGCTTCATTTGAAGAACTAGCAAAACAAGAATCGCAAGACCTACTATCAAAAGAGAAAGGCGGAGACCTTGGATACTTCAATTCAGGTAGAATGGCACCTGAATTTGAAACTGCTGCCTATAAACTAAAGGTCGGACAAATTAGCAATCCCGTTGCATCACCAAACGGTTATCATATTATTAAATTAACTGATAAAAAAGCTTTAAAGCCTTATGATGAAGTGAAAGACTCTATTCGCAAAAACTTAGAAGAAGAACGTATCTCTGACCCTATATTCGGCAAAAAACTATTGCAAGATGAATTGAAAAAAGCAAATATTAAAATAAACGATAGTGAGTTGAAAGATACGTTCACTCTTGTACATGAGCAAGGGAATTAAAAAAGCACCACCTTATAGGTAAAATATAAGGTGGTGCTTTTTATTTCCTTTATTTCTTAAAGTACGTCCAACCTTCTTCTTGGTAAACCTTTTCTTCTTTCATCAACTTACCAAGTGCACGCTTAAATGCAGCTTTACTCATATTGAAACGTTCTTTAATGTCTTCTGGATAGCTCTTATCCCAAAACGGCATTGCTCCGCCTCGTTCTTCCATATATGCATAAATCACTGCAGCATCATCTTCCATTCCTTCTTCTTTACGAGGAAGAAGGGAGATGTTAATTGTACCGTCATCTTTTACATCAATAATTCGTCCCGTTACACGTTGACCGATGCGAACTTGCTCTTTTCTTTCTGTGTGATGTAAAAATGCACGGAAATGCTCATCTGTTAATACAAACGAACCAACTTGAAGTGAACGATACACACGTCCGTTTACGTTTTTATTACGCATAGATGGTGTCGCATCTACAACGATTTCTTGCATATCACTATCTCTTGCTGGAAGAGCAATTAAACGATCACGATTCGTTAATTTTAACGTACAATATAATTCGTCTCCAACTTCTGGCCATACTGGCATATAAATTGGGAATTCATCAGCTGGAATTAGTATATCTTTTGATACACCAATATCAACAAACACACCTAGACTAGGAATAACTTCTACAACCTTTACCCAGTTCCAATCATACGTTGTAATAATTGGTTCCTTCATTGTTGCCGAAATACGATTTTGGTGATCAAGATATAAGAATACATCAATCGTATCGCCTTCTTCAATTTCTCCAGCTACTTCATTTTTATGTAGGAAAATTTCTTCATCTTCATTCCCAACCATATATCCGATTTCCGTTTCGCGTAAAACAGTTACCTGTTCAATCGATCCTATTTGTAAATACATATTTTTTTAATTCCCTTCTCTATATATAAAATGAACTTTTTTAACTTTTTATATTTTTATCATTCCAAACAAAAGTTAATTATAACACGATTTTCTCTTTATTTGTCCAACTGCCCAAAATTCACTATAATAAAATGAGGTTACATCATTATAAGCATGAAAACACTTAAGTCTAAGCTCGTTTTCAGCTATACTTTAGTATGTACAGTACATAAAAAGATTAGAAATTTATTTGGAGGTGCTAACTATGGCAAAAGATAGTTCTTTTGACATCGTTTCGAAAGTAGAATTACCTGAAGTAACAAACGCAATTAATACTGCATTAAAAGAAATCCAAAACCGATATGACTTTAAAGGAAGTAAAAGTGATATTAAACTTGAGAAAGAAGTACTTGTTTTAACTTCTGACGATGAGTTCAAATTAGAGCAAGTAAAAGACGTTCTTATTTCTAAACTCGTAAAACGTAACGTTCCAATTAAGAACTTAGATTACGGAAAAGTTGAAGCGGCGGCTGGTAACACTGTTCGCCAACGCGCAACACTTCAACAAGGTATCGATAAAGATAACGCAAAAAGAATTAACAATATCATTAAAGAAATGAAATTAAAAGTAAAAACACAAGTACAAGATGATCAAGTACGTGTTACAGCGAAAAGCCGTGATGACTTACAAGCAGTTATCGCAGCAGTTCGTAGCGCTGATTTACCAATTGACGTACAATTTATTAACTACCGCTAAAAAGAAAAACATCCTCTGCCTAGAGGATGTTTTTCTTTTTAGCGGGTAGAAACAATATGACGAGGACAAGAAGGTATTTGCGGTGAAAATTGCTGAGCGAACAGTGTTTATTCATGCGAATATCTTACAGGTGACCGCGTCGTTAGACTAGGTCTCATTGTAGAATTTTTTTATACATGGGATTGAGGATGATCTTTTAAAAATAAGGAAAAGACACCTTAGAACATTTCCCTTCAACTTGAAGCACTTTCTTTATCAATTGAATCCCAAACCAAAATCCCTCTCCTACTCAAGCGTAACAATTTATGAGTATAAGAATATTTTCCACCCTTCAATGTAATGTAAAATTAACAAGGAATCTTATTCCGTAAAAAAAGTTAATTATAAAAGAGTTAGAAGTGGTTATTTGAAGAAGTTAATATTATGTTTTTTATTGGCTATACTCTCTCTACATATGACAGGATGTTCTAATAATGTAACTACACTAAATGATAAATCTAATTGCATTCACAAAGCTTGGTACAAAAAAACTACGTTATGTAATAATTTAAAGAAACACTAAATAGTTGATGATAAAGCTCATAAAAAAACACTTTAAGTTGCCTTCCTCTTACTTGAACCATCTTAATTTTAATATGGAAGGAAAAGAAGTATAAAGTGTTAATAAGGATGCAGATTTCAAAATAGAAAGTACGTTAAGTAAACTTTCATTAAAAAATTCATATTAAGTAATACTATTTTAGAATCAAGTTTATAAAAAATATTAAGAGGTTTATAAGTGTAAAACCTACAGGAACTTTTCCTGTAGGTTTTATTGTACTATAAGTAGTTATTTAGCAATTATGTTTTTCGAAATATCCTTCTTTAATTATTTGTAATTTTTTTTCGTTTTTTGTTAATTCAAATATAAATAACGCTGTTTTCATGTTATCAGCAACTTCTTCTTTATTAGATTGTTCAAGCTTTAATAAATTCGAACCTTTTTCATAGTATAGTTCACCCAATAAGTATAAAGTATTTAGATTAATAGCTAATTTGATACCCTTATCAATGTATTTTTTTGCTTCTTCGTATTGATATGTGTAATTTAAACATTTTGCTAAATTATAAATAATTTTTAATTTAATTTCTTTATCTCTAGGAAAATCTAACTTATCAAAATTATTTAAACATCTTTTTAATATATTAATACTCTCTTTATATTCTTTATTTTCTGCATGAAATATAGCCATTGTCTGCATAATATCTATTTCTCTCTCTGTTAAAAAATCAATATTCGTTACAGTTATTTTTAATGCATTATTCAAAAGAGTTAAAGCTGTTTTTATTGAGTTATTCACACGATATATAGCAATTGCTTCATGCCATATTAGAAATTGTTTATCTTCTTTCATTCGAAAATTATTTAAGTTTTTTTCTTTTGTTACTATTTCATAAAGCTCTTTATATTGATGTTGTCTTATGCAGTCTTTCATTACACATTTTACATTTTCTATATATTTTAATTTTTTGTTTTGAGTTAGTGCAAATATATTATTCGGATCAATACCAAGCCTTTCTGATAATTGATATAACAATATGCTAGATGGATAAATCACACCTTTTTCAATCTTGCTAATTTGACTTTGTGAACATATTCCATGACACAATTCGGATTGTGATATATTTTTTTTAATTCTAAGTTCTTTAATGGTAATACCCAAATCGTAAAATTCCATTTTCGCTCCTCAAATATAACCCTTAATGAGTATAAAATTATTTTTCATCTTTTAATGTAATGTAAAATTAGTATAGTTGCAATTATTGTTTCTTCTATTGTTCTTTTCACTTCTTTGCTCAGATGCATTTCGAGGCGCGAGTCTTACTTCGCAGAAAAACAGGTTAAGGAGAAAGTCTTCTCTTTAACCTGATCCCCTATACTTATTAAGAGCAACGCCTTACCTTAAACTGAAGACGAGATACTAAAGAAAATCGTTACTCATTTCCGTCTCTTTTTAACCGCAATTAAAAAAGCAATAAACAATACGTTCACACCAACTATTAAGGAGATAAATAACCAATTCACACCTGTTTCTCTATTAACTTTATACACATTTGATTCTTCACGCTTTAAAACGAGATAAAACTTTCCATTTTCTTCTCTTATAATTTCATCTTCTAACAATCCTCTTAACTCTTGTTTTTCACCAATCGTACTTGCAGGTAAAGCAACTTTTTGCGTCTCTTTCGTATTATTAATCGCTACTAATGTGACTTCATCTTTATACTTTCTCTTTAGTACACTCATTCCATCTTTATCGTATAGAAGCTCAAACGTACCGCGGCGTAAAGATGGTCTCGCTTGTCTAAGCTCACCAAGTTTCGTTATGTGTTGCATAAACTTTTCATCTGATTTGAAGTCCATTAATCGTCTATTATCTGGCGTACCTCCTCCATCCAATGCAATTTCAGTTCCGTAATAAAAATTCGGAATACCTGGTGTTGTTAATAAATATGTAAGAGCTAGTTTCAAACGAGATGGTGGATAATTCATATTCTCTTTTGCAATACGAGCAAATCTTTTTGTATCTTGATTATCTAAAAATGTAGCGGCTGCTCCGTCTTTTTTACTCACATCATATAAAGGTTTCACCGATACGTCCGCTTTGGAAAACGCATCTACTATTTTTTCGTTGTATTCACTATCTTCTTTTGTCATAACTCGAAAATCTTTCTTTATCACTTGCATATCTTTTTGCACATCATCCCAAAAAGCAGGCGACTTTTTTTCACTATGTATTACATAACTTGCATCTAAATCAACTTCTTTGATCCACCATTTCATCGAGTCAATTACTTGTTGTTCGTTTTCTCCAAGTGGAAATTGAAATACAACTTTCATTCCTTTTGCATGAGCTTCTTGCACAAGTTCTTTCACATCATTTTCTGTTCCGAAATGTTCATTTACCTTCTGAAAATTGCGCACGTCTAACCCATCGTATTTTACACTTTCAAAAAGCGGCGAAAGCATAACAGTAGTAAATCCCATTTCTTTTATGTAATCCAGCCTTTTTATAATACCTCTTATATCTCCACCCTGATATCCTTCTAAATTGCCAACTTCTAACTGTTTGTCATTTTTCGGTTCCCCATTATTAAAACGATCAATCATAATGGAATATATAACTTCGTCTCGCCACTCTCTTTTTTCGTCTGCAAATGTATGTATTGGTACAAATAAAACGACAGCTAAACAAAAACAAATGAATAGTTTCCTAGTATGTATTTTCCCCACACGCATCCCCCATGTATTTTAATTGTAAGAATATTATACCAATTATCCGAACGAATCGCATACGTTGATTTCATTCTTATTAAATTACTCCATGTTAGATTTTCTAACATTACATATAAAGTTTTCTGAATTTTTAGTTGATTTTTCTCTTTATTTCGAATATGATATGAAACATAACAAATTGATGTTATTTTTTCTAACATTATAGGAGGAGAGAGAATGAATACAGGAGATACGGTTTTTATGTTTGTAGCGACAGTAATGGTCATGTTAATGACACCAGGATTAGCACTTTTTTATGGAGGTATGGTTCGCAGTAAAAACGTACTCAGTACGACAATGCATAGTTATAGCGCAATGGCTATCGTTTCGATTCAATGGATTGTAATTGGTTATTCTTTATCATTCGGACCCGATTGGCACGGACTTATCGGCACATTCAATTGGTTCGGTTTAAACGGAGTTACCTACGCACCAAATCCAGACTACTCATCTACTATTCCTCACAATTTATTTATGATGTTTCAACTCATGTTTGCTATTCTAACCCCCGCTCTAATTTCAGGAGCATTTGCCGAAAGAATGCGATTTTCAGCTTTCCTTATTTTCATCCTTCTATGGACAACAATCGTTTACAATCCTGTCGCTCATTGGGTATGGGGCGTTGGCGGATGGCTAAGAGAACTTGGCGCATTAGACTTCGCTGGCGGTAATGTCGTTCATATTACATCTGGCGTGGCTGGCCTCGTATTAGCTATTTTCCTTGGAAAACGAAAAAACATAAACGGTTCGTCTCCTCATCATTTACCATTTACGATGTTAGGCGCTGGGCTGCTATGGTTCGGCTGGTTCGGTTTTAACGTCGGAAGCGCATTATCTTTAAATGATGTAGCTTTAACTGCATTTATTAATACAAATATAGCTGCCGCTGCCTCCGCATTAACTTGGATGCTTTCAGAGTGGTTCTTCCAATCAAAACCGACCGCGATGGGAGCTGCTTGTGGCGCCGTTTCCGGTCTAGTCGCTATTACACCAGCTTGCGGGTTCGTTACACCTTTCTCAGCTCTTCTTATCGGAGCAATTGGCGGCGTATTATGCTTCGGAGCGGTCTTTTTCTTAAAAACAAAATTCGGATACGACGATACACTCGATGCATTTGGATGTCACGGCATCGGCGGAACTTGGGGCGGCATTGCGACAGGACTATTTGCAACTACTACCGTAAACAGCGATGGCGCTAACGGATTATTTTACGGAAACGCCGCGTTGCTGTTTAAACAACTTGTAGCAATCGGTGCAACATATGCGTTCACAATTATAATGACGTACGCGATTATTAAAGCAATTAACTTCTTCCTCCCTGTCCGGGTAGATGAGCACGAGGAACATATGGGACTTGATATTTCAATGCATGGGGAGAAAGCTTATGAGTATGTAGAAAAATCGGCTAATTAAAACGAAAAAGGTGTACTCCGTTCTAACACGGGGTACACCTTTTTCGTATATTCATAACGATACAATTATCCCAAACTATTGGTATATAAATATCTTTATCTATCTATTCATATAAACATCTTATCTTTTCATTAGTGCATTTAAAACGAGTTGTACCGCAACCGCATCATCTAAATAGCCGATTGGAAATATATAATCTGGGATTACATCGACCGATAATATAAAGTAAATGAGCGCACTTCCCATTAAAGCAAGTTCTGCAGTCGTTCCTTTCTTCTTCGAAAATCTCTCGTACAATTCTTTCAAATCATTAATAAATGGGCCGATACTGCTTACCTTTTGAATCTTTTCAAGAAACCCCTTTTCAATTGTTTCTTTCCCTTCTTCTGTTTGCGAATATTGTTCATAATTCGCTAACTGCTGCTCTACATTTGATATACTAAACTTTTGATCATATAGCTGAGCAGATTCAAGTAAGTGTTCAATATTATTAATGGAAACGTGAATATCAGATTGCTCCTCCTGTTTCGTGTCAATAGAATAACCTGCCGCTACAAACAAATCACCTACCGGAACATCAAGGCTCTCTGCGAACTTTTGCAAATGCTTCGGATTCGCCTTTCGCTTACCATTTACAATCATTGAAATTGTAGCGGTATCAATATTAGTGAGCGCACTAAGTTTTCGCATCGATAAAGACTTTTCCTTAAGTAATTTTTTCAACAACAATCCAAGATTACTTTTTTCATTATCTTGAGACATATCTCATTCCCCTTTATTCACGAGAATAACCATAGTTATTATATAAAAAATAACTACATCACTATACATTTTATATTAACAAATTTTTCTGACCATTTACAAGATAGAAGTCCCTTTATATGTTTACATTTTACAAACAAAAAAGCTATCTTCTATTCAAGATAGCTTTTTAAAATCATTTTAACCATTTCCGCAATAATACAAATACACTACCGCAAATTATATAAGAACTCACGAATATGACGATGGCCATAAAAAATGAATGATGTAGAGAAAAGGTTAGTATCATCAATAAGAAAGATACAAAGAATAAATCTAATAAAATAAAGTACCCTGAAGTTAAAACACTTTCTACTAACTGCAACTCCGACTCTAACTCCGAGTACTTTAGCCTTTTATACAGTAATCTCAATTTCACTCACCTTCTATGAATTAATCAAAAAATGCAGCAAACGCAATAACTAATAATAATGTTCCACTAATCAATGTACCAAACTGACCTAAAGTGAACTTACCGATACGAACGTGAGCAATCTTTCTCCCTAACGCAACTCCGCCCCATACTGTAATAAAACTACCCACTGCAGCGGCAATACAAATCGCAATTGGATTCAAACCAAATAATCCTGCGCCTAAACCATTCGTTAGTGCATTCGCAGACAAACCAATTCCAAGAAAAATAGATTCTACAAAACCGATTTCACCAGATTTACCGATATTTTTCGTTAAACCATTTATTTCTGTACTTGCCACTTCTCCCTCAGTCTCTTGCACCGGAACTTTACGAGGAATTGCTAGTAAAATAATTCGGAGACCAATTATCACTAATAAGAACGAACCGATTACAACAGGCATAATCCCAGGTAAAATTTTTGACAGCCATAAGCCAAAATATATTCCTACTACACTAAATAAAAAACAAATTATCGAAATAATAAAGTTTGATAGATGACTAATTTTTATATTTCGAATGCCGTAAGAAATTCCTACTCCTAAGTTATCGATACTTGATGAAAATGTTAATGCCAATACCATTATCCACGCTGCCATTTCGTTCACCCCTTCATATTGTTGAACATTCCGGAAACTAACGTGACATACATAGTACGGAATATGGATAAGGGAGACAAAACTCCCTATATCCCTTCCAATTAACGGCCCTGTTTACAAACGTGGTAGCGTGAACCACTTCATTATATTCATGCGATTCACCTTTCCTTTTTCACGAACAGATCGAAAAATTTCTCCTGTAAAAGACCCCATTTTAGTAGCAATCTCTTTTTGCATCTCTTTATTTTCTGATGCTACCTTTACACTCAAGTCTAACGCCTGTTCAAAATGCTCTAACGCTTTTTCTAAATGGTAATCTACATTTTGTTCAACAACTTTATGCGTCATTTCTTACTTCCTCCTTTTCCTCAACCTTTGCAGCCGCTTCTATTACCTCTTGCTCTTCAGCATAATCATCTTCAACATAAGAAAGTTCTTTCTCAAATTGTTTTTGCATTCTATCCATTTTCGCTTCTACAATAATATCTTCTACTTCTTCTTTAATTGTTTCAAAAGTAGATTTCACAACTTTTGTACCTGATTCAGCAAGTGGACGAAGTGTATTTCTTACAACAGGTAATAAAGCGGCACTCGCTAACGCTAAAGTAGACCCAATAACAATTTTTCGTATCATCTTCATTACTCCTTTACACTGTTTTTAATAATGCTAGTTCATTAACTGCCAATTTTTTCGTATCATCATTCTTATATGAAACTAAATTAATAATAGGTTTTGAAATTTGAGATACTGTGCCCGCTACAAGAAGAACAGGTACCCATTGCATAAATGTCAATGGAACAGTATGGAATATACGAGCAAACGGCGGAACATATATAGCTGATAATAATACAAGCCAAGACGTTCCTAATGCTGTTACAAAGAAACGATCTTTTGACCAATCACGCATCGTTTCATCTGACCCTTCTTGTCTCCAAGAAAATGTTTGAATAAGTTGACCTGCAACTAATGCAGCAAATGCTGATGTTTGCGCTACCGCAAGAGGCACGCCAGCCGCTAAGCTCATACCGAATAAAGCAAGTGAACCTGCTCCAAGCAGTATGCCTCGCGTTACAACCTTTTTGTATAGCTCTTTATCAACAATATCTTGACGTTTCGTTTGCTTCGTTTTGTTTCCAGGATTTACAGCTAAAATCATCGCTGGTAAAGCATCTGTAATAAGATTCATTAATAAAATTTGAATTGGCACTAACGGAATGGGCATTCCTGCAATAACTGCTGCACTTGTCACTAATACTTCAGCTAAATTTCCCGTTAATAAACACCCAACCGCTTTTCGAATATTACCAATGATCGTTCTACCTTCTTTTACCCCTTCCACAATGGAACCGAAATGATCTTTTTTCAATATAAGATCGGCAGCCTCTTTCGTTACTTCTGTTCCCGTTTGCCCCATTGCAATACCGATGTTCGCTTTCTTTATAGCAGGCGTATCATTCACACCATCTCCAGTCATCGCAACAATTTGACCGTCAGCTTGATATGCAGTTACTATGCGTAATTTATGGGCTGGTTTTACTCGCGCAAACACAGACGTGTTTTTCACGATATTTTCCAACTCTTCATCTGTTAAATTATCAATTTCTATCCCTGTTAAAACACGATCATCACGATTCCAAATGCCAGTCTGCTTCGCAATAGAGATCGCCGTAGTCGGATGATCCCCAGTAATCATGACTGGTTTTACACCAAGTTCAATCGCTTCACGAATACTCTCTTCCACTTCAGGTTTCGGCGGATCAATCATACCAACTAATCCAACAAAAATAAGGTCATCATTTTCACCATTACTATACGCAAACGCTAATACTCGCAGCGCCTGTTCTGCAAAACCTTCATTTTGTTGTAAAATCACTTCTTTTTCCTCATCACATAACGGATAGATTTCGCCATTATGTTGATACCATTTACATCTAGTAAGAATCGCCTCTACAGACCCTTTCGAAAACTTATAGATTGATTCATTTTCCTTACAAACGACACTCATAATTTTCGTCTCAGAGTCAAACGGTTCTTCATGATGTCGTTCAAATGATTTCATATCTTCATGTGACACCCCCACTTTAGAGGCCAAACTTAACAAAGCTCCTTCAGTCGGGTCACCTTTCACAATCCACTGATCCTCCTCTTGTTCTAATTTACTATTATTACAAAGAACACTAATTTGCAGAACGCGAACTAAATCCGGATGTTCTAATGGTGTATTTTCACTTTCATGATAAGTCACTTCTTCTACTTCCATCTCTACAGCAGCAGCGACTTTAGATGACGTTACATCCGAAATCTTACCAACTGGTTCATATCCGTCACCAGATACACTCCATACACGATTTGGCGTAGCGATCACTTTAACCGTCATTTCGTTCTTCGTAAGAGTACCTGTTTTATCAGAGCAAATAACCGTTGTTCTACCCAACGTTTCTAAACTGGAAAGCTTCCGAACGAGCGCATTTTGCTTCTGCATACGGAATATCCCTGCGCTTAAAGCGATTGTAATCATAATCGGCAAACCTTCTGGAACAGCTGATGCTGTAAGGGCAACCGATGTTGTAATCATTTGCGTAATTGGTAAACCACGTAGTAACCCCGCTACAAGTACAATACCACCAGCTACAAAAGCCCCTTTAATAAACGTTTTACTAATAGACGTCACCTTTTGCTGGAGTGGTGTAGGTTCTGTTTCTTCTCCTTTCATCAAGGAAATCATATAGCCCATTTCTGTATTCATCCCTGTTTCCACTACTATAGCTTTCGCCTTACCGCGCGTTACAGACGTACCCATAAAGAGCATATTATTCCGCTCCGCTAACGAACATTCTTCTCCTATAGCATCCACTTTCTTCTCAACAGGTAGAGACTCCCCCGTTAACATTGCTTCATTCACTTCCAAATTCCAAGAATGTATAGTACGAAGATCAGCAGGTACACGGTCTCCAGCCTGCAGGCAAACAATATCACCGGGAACAAGCTCACTACTTGCTATTTCTACTTCTTCCCCTTCTCGAAGTACTATACAATTCGGCGCACGGAATTGATTTAAAGCTTCCACTACTTTTTCGGCCTTCCGCTCTTGAAGGGTTCCAATTACCGCATTGACAACGAGGATTATGCCCATTGCTAATCCGTCAAACACACCGCCTGATAATACAGACAATCCAGCTGCTCCAAGTAAAATAAGCGATGTAAACTCTTTAAATTGGCCCATAAATGAAACAACCCAAGGAACAGACTGCTTCGGTTCAATTGTATTCACCCCATACTTTTTTTGTCGCACTTGCACTTCTTGCTCACTTAATCCTCGCTGTTTCTCCACTTGTAAATCATTTATTACATCTTCTTGCGAGAGTGTATACCATTTAGTAGAAGGTTCTCTCACTGACGAGTCGTTCTTATTCCCTATTTCTTTATTAGAAAAAATCTTCTCACTCACCCGCTTTGCTCTAGATAAAAATGTTAAAGATAGAGCATTCGCCATTAAAGCGATGACAGGTGCAGTAAATATAGACCAAACAGCCAACATCTCTCCAGCAATATTCCACATTTTTGCTACTCGAAAATGTTCCTTCACTAGCATATCTATTCGTTTTGCATACGCTATTGATTGGAAAATATTTTTCATTTCATAGTGAGCTACTGACGGAAATTCAATCTTTTCCTCACATACAAATAACACTTCTTCCCCATTCAAACGGATACGCTCTACACGTTCTACAACATCGCTATGTCGCCAGCTTGTATCTATACCGTATTGCGTAAGAACATCCTCATTTATATTTAAACTATTTCCCATAACAGCTATTGCCCATTTATTTTCGTTTAACTTATGAAAGATATGTGCAAACTCAGGAACAATTGTTATTTTTGATCCAACTAACAATCCGAGGCATTTTTGACCCTTTGCTACAAACTGAATGTTAAACCCTTCTTTGCTTAGTCTCTTCGCTTCTAACTCATATAGGCTTATATCTACACCATTTCGTTCTGCAAATTCTTTACTACCGACAAAAGATGGCATACCTTGTATTTCACCTTTTATCCCTTCATCATCAGCTTCAACTTCAAAAGCTTTCCTTAACGTTCTTCTTGTTTGCTTCGCTCGTTGCACAACCTCATCTTTCCAATCATGCTCACTTTTCACTAGTAACGAAGCTGCCGTGCACAAAACTTGCCCTTCATCTTCTGAAACGCAGCTAATCTCCGCTTCTTCATTACGGAATATACGAGACACATCGTCAAATACGACCGTTCTCGTTCGAGACAATTGAGATAATGACCCTTCATTTGGAATAACGTATCCTCTTTCTCGCGCAACGAGATCCCCTTGTCGCCACGCATACTCAGCAGATGAAACAGCAGGTTTTGGATTCGCAGCTAATAAAACCGCCATTCCGCGTAACGGATTTCTCGTAAATGCCCATGTTGCTCCGCCAAAAAGCATACCCCATTTCGATTGTCTTTCACTGTATGCTTTAATCTCCGGGGATAACATCCTTTCTTTGTACGAATCTGTTTCTTCATTTATATTCGCCTGACTACGCTTCCAATTTAAATAGTTTAATAGACTAAGTCCCGCTAATACGATAATATTTTCTCGCGCAAGTGCTAGCGCTAGCGTTCCTATGCCAAGCACTAAATCAGAATTCACTTTTTTGCTAGCAACCATTTTTTTGAATCCTCGTTTAAGAAACGGATATCCTGTTACAACGGATAAAGCACCCGATACATAAAAAAGCCCTGGACTTCTAGCTAAAGCTGACCTTCCCATAAATAATTGCTTTATACCAAATGCACCTAATCCAGCGACAGAAAGCGCTAACGGTAACGGGACACCTTCACCTTTTTTCTCGTAAGAAATTACACTAGATGAAGAATCTTCTACTTTCTTCGTTTCTTCCATATTATTAAGGTTATTATTTTTTGTAATTTGTTCTTCTAGGAGTTTAATTATTTCACAAATTGTATGTAGAGAGGTCTTGTTGATATCGTAAGTAATAAGGGCTCTTCCCTTAGAAATAGAGGGACTTACTTGATAAATACCTTCCACGTCACGAAAACGTTCTACTATCAAGTTCGCCATATTTGTATTGTATTTCAGTTTATATATTTCAATTCGAATTCTTCCAGGTAACGATCGTATAAATCTCGTTTTCAATGATTTACTCTGCATCATCATCCTCCTTATTCTTGTAAATGAAATAACATCACTTACTATTTAAGGAGTAACAGGTAGGCTTTCATAATCTACACTCTCATTCGAATGATATGCATTTACACGAGATGCCCATTTTTCCTGGAATTTAGAAATTGTAATCGGCACTGCTTCTACCGCTCCGATAATCGGTGATACTGTTTTTACCGCCGCTTTTCGTGCCGCTTCTTTAACTTTCGGCAGAGCTTCTTCCATTTCTGAACCAGCACTTTTCATTTGTTCTTTTGCACCGAGAAAAGCAGATACTGTTTTTACCGCTAATTTTCTTAACCCCGTTCTCGCTTTCGGTGACGCCAATATAACTGCTGCTACCCCAACAGCTATACCGATTGGTGATTTCATAAATCGAAACATGTACATTTCTCCTCACTTCATTATTTTTGAGTCTGTAAACTGAATCAATCCTATCCAAGCTAAGTAAACGTGTAATCCATTTTGTCACATCCTTTTTTTGTAAAAAGTATATATCGAGTATATATTTTCATTTGCATTATTTCAACAATTTATTAGTTTTTTGTAAATTTTATGTTAATTCAGAAAAATGTTTTGTGAACTTTTCTATTCTTATGCAAGTATACAGGTAATATATTCCACATTATTCTTGCTCAATTATTGAGATTATATTGAGAATTCGTTTTATTTTTTTACAAATCACAAACTAAGACATGCACTTTTACAAAACAAATTTTATATACTATAAAAAATGCCTCAGGGAGTGATTTTCATGAGCTTATCCTATTGGAAATACGCAATTCTTAATCATATCACTACAAATTTCCGCACCTTCTTATTTAATATCATTGTCGCTATTTTAGGTGAAATCGCACTTTTCCTCGTCCTCAGTTTTGTCCCAAAAAGATTTCATAAATTTTTCGCATAAAAAGGCCTGAGTTCCTATCTATTGTAGAACTCAGGCTGCTTAGCTTTATTGAATGTAGGGGAACCGTTACATATTGTTTATATTCGCATCTTGAAATACCCCATCTAGTATTTGGTAGAATATATCGGCGATTCTTCGGATATATCGACGATTTTTCAAATATATCAGCGATTATTTCAATATATCGACGTTTCGACACAGGATATCGATTTACCAGCAAATTTCGACATGACTTAAACGTAAAATACCCCGTGTCACTCACGAATCACCATACTTACTTTTATTCAAACTTAATATAATAAGAAATGCAATCGCTATTACAGCTAAAAAACGAACTGGATTAAACGGTGTTCCTACCGTTTCATTAAAACGATGATAAATAAAAGGGATCATCTCAAGTACCATTAGCCCCATTGCAATTTGAAACGTCTCAGCCATCGCTTTGTTTTTTATAAATACAGCACGCTCATCACCTTGTTTCCCAATCGCTATAAACATCTTTATAATAGCAAACACTACAAATAAAAAGACACTTAACGCAATAATAAAAATCAAAACATCCATCAAAATACACCTCTTATATGTAAAACTTATTTGACAAGAGTATAACACCTTTTACCCATCATGTAAAATATCTTTTACACAAAAAAAGACGACCGTTTAACAGTCGTCTTTTCCAATTTATTTCGGAGCATTTCCTACATATTGCGTAATATCAACATTTAATGATTGCGCTAAACGCATACCGTACTCTTGATCTGCACGGAAGAAGTTACAAACAGCTAGTAATTTCGTGCGTTCATTTACGTCTTTTAAGTCATTTGTTAAGTTTGCAATTAAGTTGTCTTGCTCTTCTTTAGAGAATGAACGGTAACGCTCACCAGCTTGTTTGAAGTCATTTGGTTTGTCAATTTTCTCACGAGATACATAGCCTTCTACTTTCATAGTTGAATCACGGTAAGCTGGGTCTTCAACTGGATTTTCAGCATGACGGCTCGGCTCGTAGTTGATTGTAGATGGGTTTTGATTGATTTGCATTGCACCATCACGTTGTTGGTTATGAACAGCTGCATATGGGCAGTTTACAGGAATTTGTAAGTAGTTTGCACCAAGGCGATAACGCTGTGTATCTGGATAAGAGAATAAACGACCTTGTAATAATTTATCTTCAGATGGTTCAATACCATTTACAGTTGCACTTGGAGAGAACGCCACTTGTTCTACTTCAGCAAAGAAGTTTTTCGGGTTACGATTTAACGTCATTGTCCCTACTTCCATTAATGGAAAACGATCTTCTGGCCAAACTTTCGTTGGATCTAACGGATCGAAATCTAAAGAATCCGTTTCTTCTAGTTGCATCACTTGTACGTGTAAATCCCACTTCGGATAATTTCCTTTTTCGATTGCATCGAATAAGTCACGAGTTGCATGGTTGAAGTCTTTTCCTTGTACTTCTTGCACTTCTTTTGCACTTAAGTTACGTACACCTTGCTGTGGTTTCCAGTGATATTTAATGTAGACAATTTTACCTTCTGCATTAATCCATTTAAATGAATGTACACCGAAACCTTCCATTTCACGATAGCTCGCTGGTGTACCGTAATCAGAAAATACCCATGTCATCATATGTGTAGATTCTGGACTTAACGTCATGAAATCCCAGTAACGATCTGGTGTTTGAATATTTGTATCAGGTGCTGGTTTTAAAGAATGCACCATATCAGGGAATTTAATTGCATCACGAATGAAGAAGACCGGTAAATGATTACCTACGATATCATAGTTTCCTTCTTCTGTATAAAATTTAACAGCGAACCCACGTGGATCACGAGCTGTTTCTGGAGAACCTTGACCATGAATAACCGTTGAAAAACGAACAAATACAGGCGTTTCAGTTCCTTCATTTTGTAAAAATGCTGCTTTCGTATATTGCTTCATGCTATTTTTCGTAACGAATACACCATGAGCACCTGCACCACGTGCGTGCACAACACGCTCTGGAATACGTTCACGATCAAAGTGAGCCAATTTTTCTACTAAATGATAGTCTTCTAATAATACCGGTCCACGGCGACCAGCTGTACGAGAATTTTGGTTGTCTCCAACCGGAGCACCTTGGTTTGTTGTTAAACGATTATTTGGATTCATCTAGGGGGATCCTCCTCTTTCTTTCATAGTAATTATTATTTATTTAAAATTATTATAATCTAATTATTATTCAAAACTAAATCTTTGTCAACTACTTCTTTCATTTTTTTGGAAACAATTTCAGTTAAGCAATCGATAAATATAGATTGTGAATTTGGCATATTCGGTCTAAAATACGCAGCATTTATTTCATCCGTTACAACTCTACACTCGTAATCGTTGTCATATAAAACTTCTAGATGCTCTGCGACAAAGCCAACTGGGCAATATATGAAAGATTCATATCTATGCTCCTCAAATAAATCTCTCGTTAAATCTTGCACATCCGGTCCAATCCATGGATCAGGTGTATTTCCGGCACTTTGCCAACCTATTGTATAATTTTGAATGTTTGCAGCTGCTGCAATTAAATCCGCCGTATGCTGCAATTGCTTCACATAAGGATCACCCGCCGCAATAATTTTCTCTGGTAAACTATGCGCAGAAAAAATGACAACTGCTTTTTCTTTATCTTCAATCTTTGTAAATGTTTCTTTTATTTGATCTGCCCAATACGAAATAAATTTTGGTTCATCATACCATTGTTCAATTGGTTCAATAACAGGACCACCAATTTCTTCCGAAAGACGAATAGCACGGTCATTATACGCTTTAATGCTAAATGTAGAATAATGCGGTGCTAATACGATACTAATCGCCTGCTCAATCCCATCACGCTTCATCTCTTCTACTGCATCTTCTATAAATGGGGCTATATGTTTTAATCCTAAGTAACAATTAAATTCATACTCTGTAAATATATTATTCATTGAATCTGTTAATTTATGCGCTTGCTCTTTCGTAATTTTTGCAAGTGGTGAAATTCCGCCAATCGCTTTATAACGCCCAATTAAATCTTGGAGTGCTTCTTCAGAAGGTTTGCGCCCGTGGCGAATATGTGTGTAGTACGCTTCTACATCCTCTAATGATTCTGGCGTTCCATATGCCATTACGAGTAAACCTATTTTTTTCTTTGCCATCTATATAACACCTCAATTTTATAAAGTGAAACTTTAATCAGTGGGGGTTCTTCATCCCCCACTGATTATTAGTTGAACCAATCGGACTTTTATGGGCAGCCCGACCCCCACCTAACTTCTTTGCTTTCGCTGAATTTTGAGGTGGGGGTCTTACTGCCCATTAAAGCGGGATAAATGAGAATCTTTTTCAAGAACATTTGTTTCCAATTATAACAACTAATAATAAGTATGTCAAAATAATTATTCTAAATAAGTATTTTTTATAATATGATTTTGAATTTTATATGACAATTTCTTTAATAAAAAGCGACTTACATATAAAGTAAGTCGCTTTTCTTCTATTCTTTAATATTTACCCCGTATTCTTTAAACCAAACATGAATTTGCGCTAAATGAGCTAAAAGCTGAGGCCCAGTCATTAATTGACCGAACCAAGGTGTTTGAAATGCGCTGCCGCCTGACTCAATTAATCCGCTCAGCTGTTCTTTATCAAATAGTTCGTGTAAAATCGAGCCTTTATCCGTTAATAAATCTTGTAGCCACACCGTTACTGCTTTCGTATAGTGCGGATTATGCGTTTTCGGATACGGGCTCTTCTTTCTATATAAGATGTCATTTGGAAGTAATCCTTCTAGTGCTTTACGCAATAGACCTTTTTCGCGATTTTTATACATTTTCATTTCCCAAGGAATATTCCACGCATATTCGACAAGTCGGTGATCCGCAAATGGAACGCGTACTTCTAAGCTTGCGCCCATACTCATACGGTCTTTTCTGTCTAATAATGTTGTCATAAACCATACCATATTTAAATAAAATAATTGTCTTCTCTTTGCTTCAATTGGGCTTTCTCCCTCTAAAATAGGAACTTCTTGAATGGACTCTTCATAGCGCCTTTGTACATATTGTTGTAAATTTAATTTATTTCTCCATTCTTTCTTTAGCAATTGTTCACGTGCTTCTGTAGAACGCATCCACGGAAATGCACTCGATTGTAAATCATCTTCTCTATAAAACCACGGATAACCACCAAATATTTCATCTGCACATTCCCCAGATAAACCGACGACAAAATCTTGTTTAATTTCACGACAAAACCATAATAATGACGAATCAATATCTGCCATACCAGGCAAATCACGAACGAGTACAGCTTCTGTTAAATACTGCGCCAATTGTTCATTTGAAATGACGCATCGATGATGAATCGTTTGAAACGTCTCCGTCATCAAATGAATAAATGGTGCATCTGAATTTGGCTGGAATGCATTCGCTTTAAAATATTTGTCATTATCTTCATAATCAATCGAATATGTGTGTAATTGCCCTTTTCCTGATCTTTCGTATTCTTTCGCAGCAATTGCTGTAATCGCACTCGAATCTACACCACCAGATAGAAAAGTGCACAGTGGTACATCAGAAACGAGCTGCCTTGTAATCGCATCTTGTAATAAAAAGCGTGTTTTCTCTACTGTTTCTTCAAAGGAGTCTTCGTGCTTTTTACTTTCTACATTCCAATATCTCCATATACATAAACCGTTCTTTGAAAATGTCATCGCATGACCTGGACGTAATTCTTTTATACCAGCATATATACCGTGACCAGGCGTTCTAGATGGTCCAAGGCCGAATATTTCGGATAATCCTTCTAACGTCACTTCCGCCTTCACATCTGGGTGCGCCAATATCGCTTTTAACTCTGAACCAA
This sequence comes from Bacillus cereus group sp. Bc010, assembly GCF_027716745.1. Classification (NCBI taxonomy): domain Bacteria; kingdom Bacillati; phylum Bacillota; class Bacilli; order Caryophanales; family Bacillaceae; genus Bacillus; species Bacillus cereus group sp. Bc010. Next base: position 40,681 of record NZ_JAQFUY010000026.1, on the reverse strand, counting down.
ATAGTAATCGCCCACTATCATATTTATAAAATAGTGGTTTTACACCTAATCGATCACGCGCGATAAACACTTGTTCTTTCTGTTCATCCCATACGGCAAACGCATATATACCGTTTAAATGATCGACACATTCTTCTTTCCATTCCATATACGACGCTAATAGTACTTCCGTATCAGAATGACCTTTGAACGTATATCCCCTTCTTAATAGTTCCTTTCGAATATCTTCCGTATTATACAGTTCACCGTTATAGCAAATTGCATAATTCGTTTCACCTTTTAAACAAGTCATCGGTTGTTTCCCACCTTCAGGATCAACAACGATTAACCGTTTATGTCCAAATGCAACATTGCCTTTAATCCAAACTTTATTATCATCTGGACCACGCTTCGCTAACGTCTCAGCCATCTTCGTAACGACGTCCCGTTCTCCTTCTAATGAGCGTTTATAATCCACCCATCCTGTAATCCCGCACATATAAATCATCCTTCCATCTTATTTCTTTTCTTGAACGTGCAGTAATCCCCACCCTAAGAATGCGGATTTAAAAATAAAAAAATTGCCGATAACCTACTATCCACATATGGAATAGCATCTTCACTCAGTAAAACGTGTTTTATTGTATGCCCACCTATGTGTAGATGTGTCTAGTTATAAAGAACGCATGAACTGTCTATAACAGAAATAACTACTTTTCATAAAGGAGAAATCGTGTATGATACAACGTAACCATATTTTATATAACCAACCTCGCGCTCATACAGTCGGTAATGTAGAATATATAAACAATGAATGGGTATTCTTTGATGATGAAAATGAGGAAGCATTTTTATTAGAAGATATTGCCGGTGATGGCTTTGAAATTTTATATAATAACAACTGGCTACCAGCTCGTTTCTATGAACAAGATATATTACAAGTCGCCAACGAACAGCACCACCTGCAAAACGGGGAAATGATACGAATTCGAAAAAAATTACTCCTTAGCTATACGGAATGGCTTGAGGAATTACCTGACTCTGTCTTTTCCTTATTAACAGAGGCATTGCAATCACTTCATTACTCTTTATATGATTGTATGTATTGTCATAATTATTTATCCTTTTTACCGAAAGAGGAGGCATGCGAAGGAGTAAATATTCTTTTGTTTGATAACGAAGAGATGATTTGTACACTACAGCACCATTTCGTTCGTCACGCTACATCAAATAAAAATATGTTTCGTTTTACAAAAGTGAACGGAGAAGAGTTGCATATCGATGCGACATAAAATAAAAAACCACCTTATCTCCCAAGTCTTTGAGATTATAAGGTGGTTTTATTTTCTTTATTAGAATACTTTCCAACCAATCGGTAATTTCAGTCCTAGATAAATTACCGCTACTAGCGCGACAATAAATAAGCCCCAAACCGCCCCTGTTGGTTTGTTTTTGCTCATTTTTACAAGAACCATTTCCATTCCACCGATTACTAATATACCAGCTAACATTTTTAAACCGTACCACATGTGCATGCTACCTGTTGCTGTTTTCACAATACTCATGTACAACATGAATCCCGTCACAATAATGAAGATATACATTAGGCGAAGCCCCATATGTACACCTTTACCTTTTCTTCCTGCTGAATAAAGTGAATACGCAACGAAGAATAAAATTAAACCTAACGCCCATGCTGTAATATGCATATGTACCATCGTATCCCTTGCCTCCTCTTTTCACACTTTTTCATTCTATATGATAACATGTTCATTTATTTTCAGGAAATGTTTCGCTTTTTTACATTTAAATGCTATAATATTTAGAGTATTTACAAACTTCTTGTAATAACAAAAGGGGGAACAATCATGATTCAAACTAAGGATATTATCGAACTTACAGACACATACGGGGCAAATAACTATCACCCACTTCCAATCGTTATTTCTAAAGCAGAAGGCGTTTGGGTAGAAGATCCTGAAGGAAACCGCTATATGGACTTATTAAGTGCATATTCTGCAGTAAACCAAGGTCATCGTCACCCAAAAATTATTAACGCTTTAATTGACCAAGCTAATCGTGTTACGTTAACTTCTCGTGCTTTCCATAGCGATCAATTAGGTCCTTGGTACGAAAAAGTTGCGAAACTAACTAATAAAGAAATGGTACTTCCAATGAATACAGGTGCAGAAGCTGTTGAAACTGCAATTAAAACAGCTCGCCGATGGGCTTATGATGTGAAGAAAGTAGAAGCAAACCGTGCTGAAATTATCGTTTGTGAAGATAACTTCCACGGACGTACGATGGGTGCTGTTTCTATGTCTTCAAACGAAGAGTACAAGCGTGGATTCGGTCCAATGCTTCCTGGCATCGTTGTAATTCCTTACGGTGATTTAGAAGCGTTAAAAGCTGCTATTACACCAAACACAGCTGCATTCATTTTAGAGCCAATCCAAGGTGAAGCAGGAATTAACATCCCACCAGCTGGTTTCTTAAAAGAAGCTCTTGAAGTATGTAAAAAAGAAAACGTTTTATTCGTAGCAGATGAAATCCAAACTGGCTTAGGTCGTACTGGTAAAGTATTTGCTTGTGACTGGGACGGTGTAACTCCTGACATGTACATACTTGGTAAAGCACTTGGCGGCGGCGTATTCCCAATCTCTTGCGTTGCAGCAAACCGCGACATTTTAGGTGTATTTGAGCCAGGTTCTCACGGTTCTACATTCGGTGGTAATCCACTTGCATGTGCTGTTTCTATCGCAGCTCTTGAAGTGTTAGAAGAAGAAAAATTAACAGAGCGCTCTCTTCAATTAGGTGAAAAATTAGTTGGACAATTAAAAGAAATTGATAACCCAATGATTACTGAAGTTCGTGGTAAAGGCTTATTTATCGGTATCGAATTAAACGAGCCAGCTCGTCCTTACTGTGAACAACTAAAAGCAGCGGGTCTATTATGTAAAGAAACACACGAAAACGTAATTCGTATCGCACCACCTCTAGTAATCTCTGAAGAAGATTTAGAGTGGGCATTCCAAAAAATTAAAGCTGTATTATCGTAATAATAGAGAGGTTGTCCTACATGTTGGGACAACCTCTTTCATTTTATATTGATTTATACTAAAAAATCGTAATTTTCTGTATCTTAAAATCACAAAGGAGGTGCGATATGTTATTAAGATACGGCAAACATATTAACTATTTAGCTACAACTTTTCTTTTAGTTACATTCTTCGGCTTCCTACTTTCCGTAACATCGCTTAGTCACTACTCAACTCCCACTACATTCACACTACTGAAAGCATCATTTTGGACTACTGTTATTGTTACTATCATTGGTTTTGGACGCGAAAAAAGCGCACTTACGGTTATACTATTTGGCATTTGTACACTTGCAGTCATTGGTCTTTACACTTTTTCCGTTATCGATTACCTCTATCACCCAAGACCATAGAAAAGAGCTATCTATTTATAAGATAGCCCTTTTCTTCACTTCACTACATTTCGCAAAGTACCAATTCCTTCTACTGTAATGACTACTTCATCACCGGCATGCAAAAACTTCGGTGGTGTGAAACCTTTTCCAACACCAGCCGGGGTTCCTGTTGCGATAATATCTCCTGGTTCTAATGTCATTCCTTTACTTATCGTTGAAATGATTTCTTCTATTGAAAAAATCATTTTATTTGTATTTGAAGTTTGTCTTACTTCCCCATTTACTACCGTTTCAATGTGTAACGCATTTGGCGCACTAATCATCGATTTATGAATTAAATACGGTCCCATCGGACAAAATGTATCGAAACTTTTTCCAAGGAAAAATTGTTTATGCTTCCTTTGAATGTCGCGAGCAGTTATATCATTTATAATGGTATAACCAAAAACATGCTCAAGTGCTTTTTCTTTTTTTATTTGTTTCCCTCGCTTACCAATGATGATAGCTAGTTCTCCTTCATAGTCTAGTTCATTCGTTGCGTGGGGATGACTATTAATTTTTTCATCCATGCCAATAACTGTCGTTGGCGCTTTCGTAAAGATCATTATATTTTCTGGAATTGACTCTACTCCGCCCATTTCTATCGCATGCTCACGATAATTTTTTCCAACGCACAAAATATTCTTCCTTGGCCTTGGAATTGGTGCTAATATTTTCACCTCAGTTAACGGGTAATACGCCGTTCCTTCATTTTCCTTCGCCCAATTGACAATTTCACACATTTTTTCAACACATTCGGTTCCTCTTTCAATACACTCTAACATTGTAATTGGAATCGTAACCTTTTCCCCTTTTTGTCTTTGCGCTTCTCTTACATGCAATACCTTTTCTTCCTCTTCATCCACAATACCTACAAATACCTTTTCATCTTTTTTCGCCGTTACCAAACGCAATATTTCCACTCTCCATCCTAAAACTCATACACTTTAATTGTATTCGCATCCGCAAGAAAAAAACCTTCTCATACACGCTAATTTTTACAATATTCTTCTCATATCCGATTCGTTACTCCTTTATCATTTGGCATAAAATGTAGAAATTTTACTTTTTTTTAGCGAATGCATTTCTTTTTTATGTTTTTTTGTATAATATGTACTACATATATACTAAAAATTTCATTTAGAGATGGAGCCGATTTCAATGTTTGAGCAAGCGATTGAAAAAAAACGTGAAAAAATGATTTATTTTGCTGAACGCTACGGAATGACTTCTCAAAAAACAGTGGATTGTAGCCAAGAACTGGACAGGCTCTTAAATGCAATTTGGCATGTACATACGGATTTTCACCCTAATCAAACACTCGATACACACACGCAATAACGTGTGTGTTTCTTTTATTTCAAAAAAACACACATTTTATTGAAAACGCCCATACAATAGTAGAAAAGAAAACTTTAAAAACGAAAGGTGTTTTGTATGCCAGCTATGGTCGGACATATTCGTATCGTCAATATTGGATCAAGTGGTATTTTTCATATTGGAGATGTATTTGCGATTAGGCCTATTAGTTATTCACGTGCTTTCGCTGGGGCCGGCTCTTTTAATGTTGGGGATAACGTTTCTGTCTACAATTATCAAAGCGCAACGACTGTCAATGATTCAGATGTCATTGATCAAGCGATAATTGGTTCAACTTAGAGGAGGCGATTGTATTGAATTTTTATGTAAACCAAAGTATCATCATTAACAGCATTAAAATTGATAGCATTACAACCTCTTCTGTATTCCAAATTGGTACTGCTGGAAGTATTAAAGCACTATCTAAATTCTCAAATACTGGCGGATTTACAGAGCCCCTTCGCCCATTACAGGCGAAAGGACAAATTATTTCTATCAAACCATCAACTAGTTCTTCTTAAGACATCCTTGTCATAAATATATAGCAGGAATATATTTACCCTCCCTATTGAAAAGGAGGTTTCACAAAATGAATCAAGATATATATACTTACTTACACCAACTTCAACAAGCTCTTCAAGCACAACAAACAGCCATCCTGAATTTAGAAGATCAAGTACGTCTATTACAAGAAGAGCTTAACGAATTAAAAAATCGCCCCTCCTCTTCTGTAGGAAAAGTGGAATACAAATTCGATCAATTAAAAGTAGAAAATTTAAATGGCACTTTAAATATTGGTTTAAATCCGTTTTCAGCAAAAGGACAACAAATTGAAGATTTTCAAGTAGATACAGAAACTTTGAAGGTCAATCCTGAAACCGACACAAATCCAGATTTTTACCAAAGCATCCTTCAAGAAATGCATCGTTACTTAGATGAAGAAGCATATAATCGAATTCTCCATTTTGAACAAGAAGAGAGAACGCCGCTCGATGAAATGTATCGACAAATGATGGTTGACGACATCAAAAAACAGATGGAGCATAGACTCCCTTATTACTTATCACAAGCGCAATCACATGAAGGGATTTCAACAGATCCAGATTATTTACGAGATATCATTATTCAAGCTATGAAACATGATATCGACAAGGCCTTCCTCTCGTTTATTCAACACATACCGGGCAATTTCCGAAAGGAGTAAGTATGTATGAATGTTAACGTTGTAAATCGTGAATTAAAAGTCGGACAGATTAAAATGAACGGTGTATCGTCGTCCGCACTCTTTTTAATTGGGGATGCAAATTTCCTCATACTATCTTCTATTCTTGATACACCATTCGAAACTGTTACAGAGGGGCCATTTGTACCATTAGTAACAGATGTCCCTCCTACTCCAGGTTAAGGAGACTGAGAAATTATGTTACATCATGTGTCTGTTGTCCAAAATGTTTCTATTATTTCTTTAGGGATTTCTGCCGTATTTCAAGTTGGAGACGCCAATCAAATGGAATTAAAAAGTAGATCTCTTGCCGTCCACCGGGAAATTCCTTGTTATATAAAAGACGAAGGTCGCTTAGACGCATTTGAAATCTTTACAGATGAACACATCACAATCCCAAAACGAACGACCGACGTAACATTAAACATTGTAAATGAATGCCCTTTTATTGAAGTGAATGACGTTGAATTACGAACACTTTTAAATTCCGGTTGCTTTCAAATTGGAAATGTTGATTATGTTTTTAATAACTCTCGTATTATGCAAATTCGCCAATATATTACGGATGAACCTTCCGCTCCATAATTCATATAGTAATTAAAAAGCTTAGTAAAGTAGGTGGATGGTATGCCTTCCGTTGTTGGAAATCTCGTCGTTCAAAACAGTAATGGTTCTTTCAATTTAGGGGATTTTTATAACGTGTCTCCGAAAGAAAATACGAAAGCTTATAATGGTTCCGGAGCTTCCAATGTTGGATTTGTCGTGAATACGTTTAACGGTGTTAGTGCAACAAATACATTTGATTCTGATGTGGCGGATCAAGATCAGATTGGAACAGCGTAAAAAAAGTAGGAGAATATCTCCTACTTTTTTCTTTTACCTCATTTGATATTATCAAAATCTCCACTGTTTACTGTTTCATTTTATTTAAATGCTAACCCTCTCTCCTCCAAAGCCTTTCTAAGCTTCGGCAAAGACGCAGGTCCCATACCATGCAATTTTAAAATTTCTTTCTCACTATACTTTGAGAGTTTTTCTACAGTGTAAATTCCATGATGTTCTAGCGCCCTTCTTGCTGGTGCTGAAAGAAGAGCGAGAAAACCTTCTTTCGGCGCTCTCTCGTTCTCACAGGTTGGGCAAGTTGGACAATCGCTACTTTTGTAGTATTCATGTCCTTTTTCACACGTTCTTAACGTTTTTTCTGTTGCCATTTTCAAGTTCCTCTATTCTTCGATTTTTACAACATGATTACCATCAAAGAAGTATAAACATTTCTCTTTCACAGGGTGTTGTAAGCTTTTCTCGAGCGCTTTTGCATATAACGAAAGTTGCACTTTATATCGCTCTTCTAAAATTGGTTTCGCTTGATCAAATCCGCCTGGGAATTTCCCTACAATCGTATCCGTTTTGAAGTCGATTAACGTAATACCATCTTCCTCTTCGATCATGCAGTCAATAACCCCTTGGACAAGAATGGATTCCCCGCTCTTCCCTTGCCAATCTTGATATGCTTCTTCTGCTGCAAGCATCATCGTAAATGGTACTTCACGCTCAACACTTTTCGCCGCTAATACCCTTTTACCTAGGTCACTGTCAAAGAATGAAATCACTTTTTCAATTGCAATTTCTTCCGCCTGCTCGAATGTTAATAATTCTTTATTTACCATTCCAGCAATTTGCTCCCGAATCACTTCTTCTGTAATCGGCTTCTTCAAATCAACATGCTGCATAACAGCATGTACTGCTGTTCCGCGCTCTGCGTATGTTAATCCCTTTTTCTCCATAAAACGAGGACGCGTTTGAATTGGTGCACGTAATTTTTTAATAAAGGCGTTATCGCTACCTTCTTCAGATTGATAATTTCTCTTTATTTCTGTAACAGACTGTTTCGCACGATGAGATGTTGCTTCCTCATATCCGTACTTCCACATTAATCTGTCATACACTTCATCTTTTCGTTCACTTTGCAGGGGAACAGCTTTTTTCTCACGAAGTGCTTCTAACAATTCTTGTTTCTCTTCTTGAACGGGTTCTGGCGCGAGTAACGTGTTACCGTCAACAACTTCTACTTTCCAGCTCGTGTCATACCCATAAATTTCATCTGGAACGCTTCCTTGTCCTAATTCAAGAAGTATTTCACTATCACGATGTCTATATAAGGAAGGTGCAATCCAGTCTAAGTAGCAAGACGCTCCGGCACGTATATGATCTGGTAATAACCATTCACTATGCTCCCTCGCATCAAGCCATTTTTCCATTTCTTTATTTGCATCCTTAACCGTTCCAATTAAAATTAACTTCTCTTTTGCACGAGTTAACGCTACGTATAATACGCGCATTTCTTCCGCAATTAATTCCATCTTCATTTTACGCTTAATCGCAAGTTGCGATAATGTCGTATATTTAATTCGTTTACGAGGATCGATAAATTGCGAACCAAAACCGAAGTCTTTATGCAGTAAGAAACGCTTCATTAAGTCTTGTGTATTAAAGCGGCGACCTAGTCCAGCTACGAATACGACTGGGAACTCAAGTCCTTTACTTTTATGAATTGTCATAATGCGAACGACATCTTCTTGTTCACCTAAAGCTCTCGCCGTACCCATATCATCACCGCGTTCTAAAATACGCTCAATAAAGCGTAAGAAGCGGAATAGTCCTCTAAACGATGTTGCTTCATATTGTCTTGCGCGGTCATATAGTACACGCAGGTTTGCTTGCCTTTGCTTTCCAGCTGGTAAACCACCGACAAAGTCATAATAACCTGTCTCACCGTACACTTTCCAAATTAAATCAGAAAGAGACTGTTGGCGCGCGAATTCACGCCATCCTTGCAGTAAGTTGTAGAACCATTCTAATTTGTCATGTAGTTCTTTTTCTTCTTCAAGCGGTGCCCCTTTTAAGAAGGAGCTCATTACTTCATAAAACGAGCCTTTCTTCCCATGAGCACGAAGCGTTGCAAGTTCTTCATCATTTAATCCAACGATTGGTGAACGAAGTACTGCTGCAAGCGGAATATCTTGCATCGGATTATCAATAACGCGGAATACGTTCATCATTATATTTACTTCTGTCGCTTCAAAGTAACCAGTCGCAAGATCAGCGTATACTGGAATTCCTTGCAGCTTTAACTCTTCCATAATTTGTGGCGCCCATGGCATAGAGCGCAGTAAAATAACGAAGTCACGATATTGTACAGGGCGCATACTATCCGTTTTACGGTCATACACTTCATAACCTGAATCAACCATCGCTTTAATACGCTGCGCCATAAGTCGAGCTTCAAGCTGTGCTTTTTCTACTTCCGCACCTTCTTCACCGTCTAACACTTCTTCTTCTGTTTGCTGAATACATAGTAGTTCAGCCGCTACATCTTCACCTTCTGGATAGGTAGCACCTAACTTTAATTCAGCGTCAGCATCGTAGTCAATTTCTCCGACTTCTTCGCCCATAATTTGTTTGAAGATAAAGTTCGTACCTGCTAATACTTCATGACGACTACGGAAGTTTTTCGCTAAATCAATCTTCATTCCGCCGCCTAATCCTTCTTGCGTGAAGCGTTTATACTTTCCTAAGAATAATCCTGGTTCTGCTAGTCGGAAACGATAAATCGACTGCTTTACGTCACCTACCATGAACAAGTTTCCTTCACTCTCAGAATCTTTCGTTACGAATTTAATAATCGATTCTTGTACGAAGTTCGTATCTTGATATTCATCGACTAATACTTCAGCAAATTTATTACGATATTGAAGTGCTACAGCTGATGGCTTCATTTCACCTTCTTCACTTTGTTCGCTTAAAATTTGTAAACAGAAATGCTCTAAATCTGTGAAATCGACCATTCCTTTATCTCGCTTCATCGCTTGGAAACGCTCTGTAAATACTTTTACAAGCTGTACTAGTTTTTCTAATACAGGATGCATATCTTGAAAATCTCGTAAGAAACTTTCAGGTTTGCGGCTAAATAACTCTTCTTGTAATTTCTTCACTTCATCTTTCGCTTTATTACGAAGAGAGTCTACTTGTTTTACAACATCTTCATTGTAATCACTTTTCTTAATACGCTTTAACGTTTGCCACGATACGTTTTGCATCGCTTCATACACGCTTGTCCACGATTCACGAGCAGCTGATGATAACGTTCCAAGTAGAGCTAAATCTGCTTGCAGTGTTTCAACGCGAGGCGCTGGACCTTCAGGAAGCATTGCGAGTTCCGTCGCTTTCCGAATATGCTGTTCCGCTGTTTCAAGCTGGAATCTCACATCTTCTAATAAATAAGAAGCATACACTAAATCTTCAATTGTCTTTCCTTCTACGTCATATGCTTCTACTAATTTATCAAGCCATTTTTCCGGATTTGGATGCGCTCTTGATTCTGTATGAAGCGCTAAAATCATACGTTGTAAATCATCGTCACTACGGTCACTCGTATAACGATCAACAAGTTCAAAGAATATCGTATTATTTTCAATTCCATACTCTTCTTCTAATATGTCATCTAGCACTTCTTCTTTTAACAATTCATTTTCCGTTTGATTCGCAATGCGGAAACGAGGATCAACATCAAGCATGTAATAGTATCCTCTAATAACTTGTAAACAAAATGAATGGATCGTTGAAATGGAAGCTTTATTTAATAAGCTCAGCTGCTTTCGAATGTGCTGAGAGCCAGGCTCATCAATTAATACTTTTTCTAACGCTTCCCCAATTCTGTTTTTCATCTCTTGCGCCGCTGCATTCGTAAATGTTACAACGAGCAGGCGGTCGACATCGACTGGGTTTTCTTCATTTATAATCTTTTTAATAATACGTTCAACTAATACCGCTGTTTTCCCTGAACCAGCTGCTGCTGCGACTAAAATATCACGCCCGTTCGCTACAACGGCTTTCCACTGGTCATCTGTCCATTGACTACCTTCTGGTTTTTTAGGCCAATTTTCCATCATTCTCCGCCAACCTCCTCTCTAATTTTCTCCATCGCTTCACTATCTTTCATATCTTTTAACGTACGGAACTGGTTATCTTCAAGTGATTCATCGAACTGGCAAACCGATTTGAAGTTACAGAACGTACACGCCGCTTTATTCCCCTTTTTGTAAGGAGCAATATCGATAACGCCTTCTGTAATGTCTTTTCCGATATTTTCAAACGTATGGTGTACGTATTTTTGCAGGACGTTAAACTCTTGTTCACTTGCAATACTTGAACGCGCACTAAAACTACCGTCTTTTTTCAGACCAGCAGAAATAATATCAGAGCTTCCTGTTGAAAGTTTGTTATCCATTAAACGAACAACGTCAGCATCTCCTAGTACGAGACCTTTCATTTTGAATTTCTTTAAAATTTCCTTTTCAATTTCTGCTTCAGATGCGTCACCTTTCACCTCCACAATTGGGTTATGAATGTGGAAATACAATACACCAGCTGGTGATGCCGTGCCGCCTTTTTTCATCCACGTATGCGCATTTGAAGTAACAACATCTAAATACGTTAACATTTGAAGTGCTAATCCGTAATACACTTCCGTTAAGTCTAACGCTTTTGAGCTTGATTTATAGTCAATAATACGTAGGAATGTTCCGTTTTCATCTTCTGCCTTATCAACACGGTCAATACGGCCAACTACTTCCATCTTCACACCATTTGGTAATGAGAATTCCATTGGCGGAAGCGATCCTGTACCGCCCATACCGAATGGTACTTCTAAATCAACTGGTACGAAACCACTCGATTTCGCGTGCTCACGAAGAATGATTGACGTACGGAAAATGATTTGTTGTAGTTTTTGTTTTAAATAGAAATGACGGTTTGAACTTAATAAAATTTGTCTTTGTAATAACGGTGCAATTTCTTCTATTACTACAGCAGAAAGATGCTCACACTCTTTTATTGATAAATCCGCCCAAGTACGGTTTTCATGTAATAGCCTATCTGCAATTCTCTTCAGTGCTGCATGGAATAGTTCCCCAATATCTGGCGCATCCAGTTTGAAAATATCACGCTCTCTTAACGATAAACCGTGCTGCGCAAAATGAGCGTACGCACAACGGTTAAATAATTCCATACGAGAAACGCTTCCTTTTATTTTGTCTCCATATAAATCTCTACTTACAGCTGTATTTAGCTTTTGCGCACGATTTCGGTAGAATAAGCTTGATAATACGCGGCTACTTTTTTGCTTCCATTCATCTGAAGTAACATAGAAATTATATACATCCCACCAAAAGTCTAAGTTGCCTTCAAATCCATATCGCTTCCACGTTTGAAGTTGCTGCATAACATATGACAACGTTACTTCTGGTGTTGCTACATATGAAATTTGTTCCGAACGTGATAAATCATTTACGTCGTTCGTAATAAATGTATCTTTCACATCAGGGAACATTCTTTTTATTTTCTTAATAAAGCTAGAAGCAAGTAACGTCTTTCCTTCCTCATCTGCAAGCGGGCATGAAATGTATAATTTCTCAGTTGCTCTCGTTACCATTTGGTACATAACAAACTGTTCTTCTAATAAAGTTTGTCTCGTCGTTGGTGCGAGTTCAATACCTGCAGCGCTAAGAACATCTCTTTCTTCATCAGAAAGCATACCTTCATCCATCGGTGCTGCTGGAATCACACCTTCATTCACTCCAATGACGAATGTTGCTTTCACATTTGATAATCTAGAACGATCAATATTCGCAATTAACACTTGGTCTAATGACGGCGGAATGTTTGCGAATTGAAGCGCCTCAAGACCTGTCGACATAACGTCTGTGAACATAGAAAGCGACATTTTTTCTTCGCCAAGCATCTCAACAAACGTATCAAGAAGACTCATTACTTCTTCCCATACTTGTTCATGATCTGTCGCAAATAAGAAATCTCCGCTCTCTTCTGCACGAATACGTAATGCTTCTAATTTTTTCGGAACGTCAAGCTCTTCTAAAAATAAGTAAACAGCTTCGCACATTTGCATAACCGTTCCCGCACGCTTCAGTCTTTTTTGCATACGAATAACGGGCGTTCTTACAACGTCACGCAATCGATTTATTTTCTCTTCCATTTCACGTTCGCTGTCTGTAATCATCCCGTTCGTATCGTCAAGAGAACGATAGCGGCGATACATCCACGGATCCTCAGAAGTCCATCTTTTCCCTTGTACACCGTATGCTAAACAGTAGTTTTCAAACTCATCCATCTCTTCGCGCATCGTTTCTTTTCTTACGTCTAATGGATATAAAAGCTCTGTTTTCACGCAGCGAAATACTGCATCATAACGCCAATTCCCGCTAATAATCTCGAGTGCAGAACGAATACATTCTACTAACGGATGATGTGACATCGGGCGTTTTTCATCGATAAAGTGCGGGATATTATAATCTGTAAATAGAGTCCGCATTACATCGTAATAACTTTCTCCGTTACGAAGAAGAACTGCAATATCTCGGTAACGATAGTCTTCATCTGCCACAAGTCTACGAATTTCACGAGCAACACCTTCTACTTCCGCTCGTAAATTCGCGGCTGTATGAATCGTTACACTTGCTTCCCCGTTAAATTTCTCATTCGGACGCGCTTCATAATGAGCTTCTAAATGCGCTAATGCTGGAGAATGAAAACGCGGTTGTTCCATAAGTGGAATCGTTTTTTCAATTTCTATCTTCTCTTCACGTGCTACTTGTTTTATTTTTTCATACGTTAACGTCGTTTCATAAAATAAATCTAGTTCATTTACTGGCTGCGCTAACGTTTTTTCATCTAGCGTTAACGTGATTGTCACTCTCGCTCCGCAAATCATAAGCTGTCTTACAATTTCTAGTTCTTGCGGTGAAAACGAATGGAAGCCATCTATATAAATTTCAGCTCCCTTTACATATTCAGACTGCGGAAGCTTTTCCACTAGCAATTGCAGATAGTCTTCTGAATCTAAGTACTTTCCGATTAAAGCACGTTCAAAATCATCATATAATAACTGTAAATCATACACTTTATTCGCTAATAGCTTTTGTTCGGCGCTGCTACTATGCGCATCTAATTGTTGCCACATTTCATATACGTTTGATGGCGTCACGTTATATCGTTTAAACTCCGCAATCATACTGCCAAGATGTTCAAAGAAACCATTTTGCTCCGCTGCTTTTTGGAATACCGATAATCCATCTTTACGAGACTCTACAATTTTACGAAGTAACATATGTACGCCCGCTTCATCAATGTGAAGACGACTCGCTCCGCCAACTTCTTGCAATACTTTCCACGCTAATCGTGAAAAACTAAAAACTTGTGCCCGAATAGAACCTCTAACATCCTCACTACCAATTAACGCCTGCTGCGTTTGGAATGTCATCTGTTCTGGCACAAGATATAATATTGTTTCCCCTCTTGGGCGCTGCTTTAACTCTTCTTGCACTTCGTGTAAACAAAGTGTACTTTTTCCACTTCCCGCTCTACCAATCACAAATCGAAGTGACATGTAACCCCACCTTTCACTTACATAACGAACGTTAGTTTGCTACTATAATTGTATTATAGGACACGAAAAAAGACAAACGGAGTAGTTTGTCTTTTTCTATACTTCTACCTATTATATCAACCTTTTGAAAAATTCGTTTGCACCTCTTGAATTGGCCAATATCGTAAATCAACTTTACCGACAACTGTATCAGCTTTTACAAAACCAAAATGTCTACTATCCCAGCTCCCGAGGCGGTTATCACCTATTACAAAAATATATCCAGGTGGCACCGTTTTTTCCTTCGTTAACTCTTCTAGCGTAAAATCACCTGTTAGTTGTCGTCCATTTATCTCTTTCTTATATTTCTCTAGATAAGGTTCATCCACGAATTGTCCGTTTATATATAGTTTATCATGCTTATATTCAATATGGTCCCCAGGTAAACCGATAATTCGTTTTACGTAGTCCTCTTTTTTGTTCGCATGAAATACAACAACATCAAACCTATTCAAGTCCCCCACTTGATAACTCACCTTATTTACAACGAGCATATTGCCATCTTGCAATGTCGGCATCATTGACTTCCCCTCTACAACATACGTTGAAAAGAAAAACGTTCGAAAAAATACAGCTAATAATACACCAATTAAAATTGTTCGTATCCACTCTATGCCTTCTTTTTTCAAAGTTTTCTTCATCCGCTTCTCCCCTTATCCTTTAATAATGAAGCTTTCCTTTACAAAGAAGACTATTCTTAATGCAGTTCTAACTTTACTTCAATTTTCTTGCCGACATACCATAAAATAAAAATACCAATCGCTACAATGACTGATTTCACCGGATTATGAATAAATGACATTAAATCATGACCGATATACGTTAAAATAAAAATCATCACAAGCTTTCCGAACGCGAGCGCAAGGCCAAACTGTTTTACACTAATACGTGATAGACCAGCGACAACATTTATAAGCGCAGACGGTGTAAACGGAAAACAAAAGATGACGAAAATCGGCGCGAACCCTTTCCTTTCAATCCATCCCATTGCCTTTCGTACTTTCTCATGCTTATTCACAAAAGAAAAGAAACGACTTCGGCCAAAATGGCGGATTATGAAAAAAACAAGTAAGGCACCCATTACTGATCCAAGCCAAGAATAAAGAAAACCGAGCCAAAATCCAAATGCAACAGCATTCGCCAGTACAAATACGATAAGTGGCAATGCTGGAATTAGCGCCTCTATCATCGGTAGCCCAATACCAAGAAGTGGTCCGAACGCTTTATAACTTTCAACAATATGATCCATATTTTCTGGTGAAAAATACTCTTTGATTGTCTGAAAATCCATTCTACACTTTACCCCTTTACTCTAAGTACTACCTCTACTGTATCATTGCCTATATGAAAGAGGAAATGGTAGATACGACATATGGAGATGTAATTATTAAGTTTCCATATCTTTCATGAGAATTCCTTCATTATTATGCTATGATAATCTATCAATATTCGACAGGATATGAAGTTAATTTAGACAACGTACCCAGATTATCACTCAATGGTTATTATAAAAAAGAAGAAGATACAAAAAGTAATAATGAGTCTTTTTCATAAGAATAACCCTACTGCAAGTAAGGTTATTTCTACCTATACGAAAATAGGTAGCAGCGGATAATTATTTTACCTTCAAACAATTCCCCTTTTCTATTGGCTATTTCTTACAAGCAATCTTTTTAGCAAACGTACACTGTCAATCACAGTAAGTATTAACAAATACATAAAAGATAGTATTAATACTGTACTCCGAATAGGTAACATTCGAAATTTGTATAGAAACTTATCAATCATATATATATCTTGCTCATTCGTTATAGTTGCAGGAGTAAACATAAGATAATCTTTCCAATTATCTATCCAAGTTAAACTAACTGCGGAAAATTGTGTTATCCCTAACCATAAGTAAATAAAAATTGAGATAAGAATCATATATTGCAAACTATGCAATATCTTTCTTTGCTTCTTGCATTCAATAATTTGAAAAACAAGCAGTGTCAGTACGTACACAATCGATAGAAGAAATACTATGGTGACAACTGGTTGAATTGAAAAAGAAAATAGTAATTTATCAATTTCACTAATTTGACTATATTCTGTAGCATTTTGAGGCGTAAATATAAAATGTCGTTTGTCAGCCCCTATCATTAACTGACTGCCAACAAAACCAGTAAACATAAAGGTAAGCAATAATATAGGCACAACAAGAATATATTGCGCCCAAAATAACATAGTCCTTTTCAACATACCATCTCCTTTTTATACAGTATGAAAAAAATATTATGTACTTCACAAATGTAACATGATATATGTTCACACTATATTAAGTACATAGAGGAATTACCATTATATTGTAATTTTATATTATCGTAAGCCCTTAGAGAACAAAAAGTTTGTACATTTCTCTCGTTTGGTTTATAAATCTTACAACGTAAACTGGATATATATTGAAATCAAAAAGGATGAGTCACCCCATCCTTTTCCTCTCATACATCCTCTTCTCTAACAAAATACACTTTCTCATAAGCTGGTCTTAATGTTGATTCATCCCTTTGATCAACCTCTTTAAAACAAGGATTCCCTTGTTTTTTCCTACGATCTTCATACTCCGTCCGCAATTTCGCAGTACGATTTTGTTGATTTTCAAAACTAGTTTTTGATATCTCTAACTTCACCGCAAAGCCATTTATAAATCTAATAATAAGGTTTCCATCTTTTAATTCTTTATTGCTTTCAATATAAAAATGAGATAACCACGCGCACTCTTTTCTAGAATACGAATAGGTAGGGAAAAAATAAAGTTGATCGGTCGGACTAATTGCAATTGGTGCTTTATGTGTAATATGAGTTAACTCTTTCGTTCCTTCTTTTCTGCCTAAGAAACTAGAACCATGCTTGCGACAACTTCTTTCTATAATATCTAGAGGTTTTTGAAATACGAAAAAAGAGTCTTGCACCTCAACAACTCGCGTAACAATTTTCTTTTCACTGAGAATTACAGGAAGTAAGGCCATTGTATTTTTATTTACAACATAGTTTTCGACGTAGCGTTCTACTTTACTTTCCATATTCCACTATCTCCTTTTTTCTATTTATATTAGCAGCTGCATGTATAATTTTAGCATCTATGAAAAGGAAATGGCTTACAGATTCCGCTTTTTTACAATACTTTATTATTTGTCAAATACCTTTTAAATTATAAAATAAAAATATATCGCTTTTATAATAATAACCTATACAAAATATATTTATACTACCTATAAATATATACAACTACTTCCTCATTTCGCATCATTACGACAATTAACTTTGCTATAATAAAAATAAAAATCCACTATATGGAGGTCCACTATGGAAGAAAAAGAAAGCCAGCCAACAATTCAAATGAAAAATAGTAGTATTGTGATTGTGAAAAACTCAGCTAGTATTATATTTGGGCTATTTTTCATTCTCTTATTCTTTGCAAGGCCTTTTCGTAAATCGAAATGCTCTGAATGTAAAAAACGAGAGAAGAAAAAGGTTGAAAAAGAAAAGTAAAAGGCTTTCCATTTCGGAAAGCCTTTTACTCTTCTTCATATTTTCTTCCAAGTGTCCCTACACCCCTTTATTTTAATATTATTACATAGTAAAAACATGATAAAAAATTATCGACTACATTAAAAATACTTGCACGTGTTACCCGTTTTTATTTTTTATTAAGAACTTCAACTTTATACATCACTAGCAACTTTTTAACTCGTTAAATCTGCAATATAAGTTTTGTATATAATTCACTTCAAAACACAAAATATGTAAGTGATTATTTATGATTACATTAGTTTTTTATCTAATTCCAAAAAGGAGCTGTATAATATGGAGAAAAAAAGTCTATTAAGCCAACAGATTAATAGCGTCCCATCAGATGCTCTGAATACCCCTAGTAAGGAGCAAGAACAAATGTTAGAAACATCATCTCAAGACGAACAAACTTCTAACAACAACAATGCTAACAAAAAAGATGTTACTCAAAGCCTATATGGCGCAGATTTACCCATTTCAGATGTAGACAGAACAACAAATAAAGTGAACCTTTAATCAGTGGGGGTTTTGTTCATCCCCCACTGATTATCAGCCCTCACCAATCGGACTTTTACGGACAGTTGATCCCCCACCTAACTTCTTTGCTTCCACTGAATTTTGAGGTGGGGGTCTTACTGCCCGTTAACGCGGGATAAAAAATGAATTGTAAAGAAAAAAATTAAGAACAAATAAACTTAATACTTTCTTATTTATAAAGTGAAACTTTAATCAGCCCTCAACAATTGGGCGTTAACAGGGAGTTGGTCTCCCGCCGAATTTTAAGATGGAAAGACTTTCTCCACAACAAAAAAGGATGGCAGCTGCCATCCTTTTTCCATAATAAACTATAAAATTATAGTTTGATTACGTTTTTAGCTTGAGGTCCACGGTTACCTTCTTCGATTTCGAAGCTAACTTTTTGACCTTCTTCTAGAGATTTGAAACCTTCAGTTTCGATTGCAGAGAAGTGTACGAATACGTCGTTTTCGCCTGGAACTTCGATGAAACCGAAGCCTTTTTCGTTGTTAAACCATTTTACTTGTCCTGTTACTGCCATGATTATTTCCTCCTAAGAAAATACATTTTTTTAAATTTTTAGTTTTCCTATCTAAAAAAAGAATCCACACATTATCAAATACGAAACATAAACTAGTTCTCACATACTTTTTCTCGTTCGTTTTCAGCACTTGATAATATATGGATTGCTTAATTTAACTATTCAACTGACACTATCATAGCATACTTAAAATAAAATGTACAATCTTTTTTGAAAATAGAATTTCTAATTTTTAGTATTTCTTATAAAATATAATTATCTCTATTGTTGGTCTATTCACTATTTGGAATTGGATTTTTTAATCACAGGGGGAATTTTCACATGTCAAACTACGCCAAAGAAGAAAAGCTTACAGGGGGAAACGTCTCAAACGTATATCGTTCTAAAAATACTGTTCGACGAGAATTGAAGCCAGACAGTGCAAAAGTTCATAAGTTATTACAGCATTTAGAAAACAAAGGTTTTCATTACGCACCAAAGTTTTTAGGTATAGATGAGAAAAATAGAGAGATTTTATCTTTTATTGAAGGAGATGCTGGAAATTATCCTTTAAAAGAATATATGCGATCTAATGATGTGTTAAAAGAAATAGCAAAGATGCTTCGCCTTTATCATGATGCGGTAAGTGACTTTCCGTTATTAGATGATTGGAAACCTATGGACCATACCCCAAATAACATTGAGGTTTTATGCCACAATGATTTTGCTGTATATAACATTATATTTAATAACGAGAAACCAGTAGGTATTATTGATTTCGATGTTGCTGCTCCTGGCCCAAGAATTTGGGATATCGCTTATACGCTTTATACTTGTGTGCCTTTAAGTAGAGTGTATTATACGGAATCAGGCGAGGCAATTCGTTATGAATCAACACAACATGCTGATCATATAAAAGAAAGAGTGCAATTGTTTGTTCAGTCCTACGAGAAAAGTATGGACGAAGATTACTTAGGAATGGTACTACTACGCCTAGAAGCGTTATGTACGTATATGAAAAGAAAAGCGCAAGAAGGCGACTTGAATTTCCAAAGAATGATTGATGAAGGACATTTAGAGCATTATGAAAAAGATATGAAGTTTATTCGTGATCATGGAGCTGAGTGGATTTGATCATATTGTCTTTTTTTGTCGGTAAGTCGATATTTTTTGTCGAATCGTCGATATATTTGAAAAATCGTTGATATATTTTCATTTACTCTCGAATCGTGCGAAAAATAATAAGGGGCATCCTTCAAAAAGGGGCCCCTTCCTTTTATTTCGTAAATTGTGCTTCTTCTGTAGATCCTTTTAATGCTGTCGTTGATGAAGTACCACCTGTAATCACCTGTGCTACTTCATCAAAGTAACCTGTTCCTACTTCTCGTTGATGGCGAGTTGCAGAGTAGCCGTGTTTTTCTGCTGCGAATTCCGCTTGTTGTAGTTCAGAGTACGCTGCCATGCCGCGCTCTTTATAGCCGCGTGCTAATTCGAACATGCCGTAGTTTAATGAGTGGAATCCAGCAAGTGTTACGAACTGGAACTTATAACCGTAAGATGCGATTTCTTTTTGGAAGCTCGCAATTGTTTTCTCATCTAGTTTTTGTTTCCAGTTAAATGAAGGTGAACAGTTGTATGCAAGCAATTTCCCTGGATGTTCTTTATGAATTGCTTCCGCAAATCGTTTTGCATCTTCTAAATTTGGTTCAGACGTCTCGCACCAAACAAGGTCTGCATAAGGAGCGTATGCTAAACCACGTGCAATCGCTTGATCAAGGCCCGCCTTCGTACGATAAAATCCTTCTGGTGTTCTTTCTCCTGTAATAAACGCTTTATCAACCGGATCAATATCACTCGTAATTAAATCAGCTGCATCCGCATCTGTTCTTGCAACGATAATTGTCGGCACTCCCATTACGTCAGCAGCAAGGCGTGCTGAAATTAAATTACGTACCGCTGTTTGCGTCGGTAGTAATACTTTTCCGCCTAAATGCCCGCATTTTTTCTCTGAAGATAATTGATCTTCGAAGTGCACACCTGATGCACCTGCTTCAATCATACCTTTCATCAGCTCAAATACGTTTAATTGTCCGCCAAATCCAGCTTCTGCATCTGCTACAATTGGCACGAAATAATCTGTATCACCGCTTCCCTCCATATGCTGAATTTGATCCGCACGTTGAAGCGTTTGATTAATTCGTTTTACTACAGCAGGTACGCTGTTCGCTGGATATAAACTTTGGTCTGGATACATATGTCCAGAAAGGTTTGCATCTGCTGCTACTTGCCATCCACTTAAATAAATTGCTTTTAACCCAGCTTTTACTTGTTGCATCGCTTGGTTTCCTGTTAATGCGCCAAGTGCGTTAATATAATCTTCCGTATGAAGCGACGCCCAAAGCTTTTCAGCACCGCGGCGCGCTAATGTATGCTCAATATCAATTGATCCACGCAGGCGAATTACATCTTCTGCCGAATATGGACGTGTGATCCCTTTCCAACGCGTATCTAATTCCCAGCTCTCTTGTAATTTCTCGATTCTTTCGTTTTTCATTTGTTCCATCCCCTTTTCACTTTTTATAAAATTTCATAACCCGGTAATGTTAAAAATGGTACAAATTCATCATTCCGAACGAGATTTGTAAATAACGTTGTTGCCTCTTGGAATCTCCCTTTCTTAAAGGCTTCTTTACCAATCTCTCTTTCTATTTTTGCTAACTCTTCTTCTTTTAGCTCTTCCATTAATTCAAGTGTAATATTACGACCATCATTTAATTTTCCACCTTCATGGCGAATCCATTGCCATACTTGTGCCCTAGAAATTTCCGCTGTTGCTGCATCTTCCATTAAGTTATAAATTGGTGCTGCTCCCCGGCCGCTTAACCAAGATGCAATATATTGAATACCTACGCTAATATTCAGACGAAGACCCTCTTCTGTAATCGTTCCCACTGGTACTTCTAATAAATCCTTTTCTGTAACATGTATTTCTTCACGTTTTCTAAAAATTTGATTTGGCGTTTTCATAATGTGATTAAATACTTCCATCGCGACTGGTACAAGTCCCGGGTGGGCAACCCAAGTCCCATCATGACCGTCTAAAGCTTCGCGCTCCTTATCCGCACGCACTTTTTCAAAAGCTGCTTCATTCGCTTCTGGATTGTTTTTAATCGGAATTTGTGCTGCCATCCCTCCAATAGCTGGTGCATTACGGCGATGACAAGTTTGAATGACTTTCAAAGAATACGCGCGCATAAACGGCGCCGTCATCGTGACTTGCGCTCTATCAGGAAGTAAAAATTCATTATGATTACGGAAAGCTTTTAGAAAACTAAAAATATAATCCCATCTTCCGCAATTTAATCCAGCAGAATGATCTTTAAGCTCATACAAAATTTCCTCCATTTCAAACGAAGCGTGAATCGTTTCCAGTAACACCGTTGCTTTGATCGTTCCATTTGGAATACCAATATATTTTTGAGCAAATACGAAAACATCATTCCATAATCTTGCTTCTAAATAGCTTTCCATTTTCGGTAAGTAAAAGTATGGACCGCTTCCTTTTTCTAAAAGAGCTTTCGCATTATGGAAAAAATAAAGTCCGAAATCTACTAAACTACCAGACATATTTTTTCCATCAACTTGCATATGTTTTTCTTCTAAATGCCATCCCCTTGGACGCACAATTAATACAGCTGTTTTACTATTTAAACGATATTCTTTTCCGTTTTCATTTTTATGTGAAATCGTTCCCTTTACTGCATCTCGTAAGTTTATTTGACCTTCAATTGCATTTTCCCAAGTTGGTGAATTCGAATCTTCAAAATCCGCCATAAAAAGATGTGCTCCTGAATTTAAAGCGTTAATAACCATCTTTCTATCTACTGGACCAGTAATCTCTACGCGGCGATCCTCTAAATCTTTTGGCAATTTAGCAATTGTCCAATCCGCTTCACGTATGTGCTTCGTTTCTTCTAAAAACTTCGGAAACTCTCCTGCATCAATTTTCTGTTGTTTTTCCACACGTTTTTGTAAAAGTTCTATGCGGCGCTCATTGAAATTTTCATGTAGTTCCTTCAAAAAACTAAGCGCCTCAGGTGTCAATATTTCGTTGTACGCTGGTAACATTTCTCCCACGAGTGTAACCCGTGAAGTTTGCGTCGACATATTAGCATCCCCTTCTTAAACTGTTTTATAACAGATTTGATTTTATGTTTTATATTATATAACAAATCTTCAGAAAAGGAAGTTTTTTTTGAAAATTCATTTCGTTTTTTTTCAAAATGCCTTTCTTTCGCGCTTTATTCCATACAAAAAAGGCCACTGTTATACAACAATGACCTTTTTATACATTCTATTTTACTTATTTAATTATTGCTGTTCTTCTTTAGCACCATGCAACATTGCTTTGTATAAAAACTGTGCGTATTGTTCTCTTGTTACTTTCATAGATGGGCCAAATTTATTATCGCCAATTCCCGCTGTAATACCATTTGTTTGTATTGCACTAATTGCATTCTTTGCCCATGAATTTGCTGGAACATCATTAAACGTATGCGATCCCTTCGCCTGTAAATCAAAAGCATTCGTAAGAACTTGCGCCATTTCTGCACGAGTTAACGTTGCTTTCGGTCTAAAGTTTCCATGCTCGTCTCCCATGAAAATTTCTAGTTCCGTTAAAGCTAATATCTCTTCAATAAAGTTTGTTGAATTTTCATCAATATCTCCATATGGGTTTTCATATTCATCTTGTTCTTCTATATCAAACACACGATAAATTAGAGCTGCAACTTGTTCACGTGTTACGTCATCTCCAAAACCGAAAATTCCATCCCCATATCCAAATATAATTTCGTTTGCCGCTAAATTATGAATTGCTTCTTCTGACCAATGTCCTTTTGGTACATCTTTAAATACAATTGGATTTGTATTTTGTAGCGGTGCACTTTCCGCTTTTACATAATTACTCTCTGCTGAGAATAACACTCCACCCATAATTGTTAATGCCGTAGCTGTTTTTAATAATTTTTTACTCATCAAATTATCTCCCCAATATGTATATGTTTTTTTAAAAATATACATAACAAATGATATAGTGACAATAGATCTTTCGACAAATTTCGTGACATTTCTGTGAATCATATTACACATCATGTCTTTTTTACGGAGTTGATTATAAAGCTTATGTACAAAAATAAAAATACATAAAAACGAATAATAATTCTGATACGAACAAACAAAAAAGCACAAATAGTTCTATTTGTGCTTTCCTATTTCACTCTATTTCCAGTCCTCTTTCAAATGATAATTAATAATCGCATTGTTTATAAACTGAGCATATTGTTCTCTCGGTACAGGGCGATTTAAGTCATACATACCTTTTCCAGTTCCTGTCACAACCTGATTGGATTGCAGTGCACTAATTGCCTCTTCTGCCCAATGTCCTTTTGGTACATCTTTAAATGTATGCTTTTGTTTTGCTTTGAAAGTATATGCCTTTTGAAGTACTACTGCCATTTCAGCTCGAGTAATTGGCGCTTTCGGTCTAAAGTTTCCATTTGTATCACCTTTAAAAACGCCACGTTTTGTTAACGCTAAAATTTCCTTTTGAAAATCAGTTGAACTGCCAGAAATGTCTTTGTATGGATTCGCTATTGCCCCTTCGTCTTTCATTTCAAGTGTTTTGTAAATAACCCCAGCTACTTGTTCACGTGTTGTAAGGTCTCCAACATCGTACTTTCCATTTCCGTATCCAACTATAATTTTATTATAAGCTAAATCTAAAATAGCATCATATGCCCAAAATCCGTATGGAACATCATCAAATACAATCATTTCCGGATATTCTTCCGCTTTTACAGGGGCCACATTCGTCCCTGCAAATATACCACCTGCCATTGTCGCAATCATCATTACACCCAATATTTTTTTCTTCATTGTCCTCTCTCCCTATTTCCATTTTATGTTAAATAGAAAAATAATAGATAATACGAAGTTATCCATACTACATATGTAGTATTTTCAAATAAAATGAACTTCATTATTTCAGGAGTATTAATTTGTTGGTGAATGTAAGATAAAATGCACATCTTCTAGAAGGAACATTTCGATTACCTTTCTGCTTTATACCTCCTTCTTTCTTATTTCAAAAAGGAAGCTGTCACATCTAAGGTGTTATATATTAAAAATTCTACAATCTCTTTGTGAACTCCTTTACATTTTTAAATTTCACTTTATTAACACAAAAAGACGCAAATCGTATATAGTTGCTTCTTTTCAACATTATAAATTAGCACTTTCCTTCATCGATAATTCCTTCTCTGTTCCCTTGCGAAAAGTTAGCGCAATTCCTACAAATATAAGAACAATTCCTACTACTTGCATACTAGTCGGTCTAAACCCAGTAAAGACGGTATCTAATAGTATTGCAACCGCAGGATCTAAAAATACTAATACAGAAATCATTCTAGTAGATAAATCTCTTAAACTGTCAAAAAATAAGTAATATACAAATCCAGTATGTATAAGCCCTGTCGCTATAATCATCATCCAGTTCATCTCTGTTAATCCTTGAAACTTGCCAAAATCTACGAATGGCAGCAATAAAAATATACCTAAAAATGTTTGTAAAAATGTCATCGCATATGCGCTCGTATGCTGAATTCCTTTTCCTAGTAAAGTAGTAAAAGCATAAAATAGTGCCGCAAGTAGTGCCCATACCATGCCAGATGACATCAGTTTTTCAAGTGATAAACTTCCATCTACTCCAGCCACTAACACTGTACCGATAAAACAAATGACAATGGACAAAACAGCAAACATTGTAAGTCTCTCTTTAAATACGATACTACCAATCATTAATACGATAATGGGTGCTAGATGATAAACTGAAATTGCAATTGTAATCGACATAACTTCAAACGCTTTAAATAGAAATACCCAGTTAAAAACGAGAAATACACCGCATGCTAATATTTGCATGATTTCTTTTTTATTCCATTGCTCACTTTTATATTGTCCTGTTACGAGCCAACATAATGCTAAAAATATAGTCGCACAAATACAACGAACGAACACTAATTCAAAAGACGGTAAACCTGTTTGAACAGAGAAAAATCCAATTGATCCGAAAATAGACATCGAAAGGATCATTTTTATAGCCGGCATTGATTTTGAATGAAACAAAATATTAACCTCCTAAACATTTAACTGAATATTCCATATATTATACACTATAATTTTCCAAAACTCGAATAACGCATAAAAAAAGAAGCAGTACACTACCGCTTCTTTTCCTTTTCATATTGTTCAAACGTATGAATTCTTTCGAAAATTGGTGGATGTGTGTATAAGAAAAACTTCACTAACGCAGGAGGATTTACTTGGCTTAAACTCGTTTTTGATAAATATTGAAACGTTTTTACACCAGATTTCCCGTCCTTCGTCATGTCTAAAGCATATTGATCTGCTGCTCGTTCTTCTATACGAGAAACGTAGTTTGTTGCTGGTTGTGATACAAAAGAGAGGACAGAAGAAATTAAGAAAAATAAAGGTAAAATTGAGAAACATGCTGCTTTTGGAATTTGCAGCGTATCTCCCCATTTTCGAATACACATATTGATAATACGACTAATGAGGTACATCCCTATAAACGATAGCAACACATAACTCGCAACGCCCCAATAAATATGTTTCATAACATAATGCCCCATTTCATGGGCCATTATAAATAAAATCTCTTTATCTTTTAATTGTTTAAGCGTTGTATCCCACATTACAATACGTGAATTAGGTCCTATTCCTGTTACATATGCATTCAACGCATTCGTTTTTTCCGACATATTGACTTCATATACATGTTTTGCTGGAATATCGGCTTTGTCTGCCATCGCTAAAATTTTCGTTTCTAACTCTTTATTTTTTAGCGTCGAAAAGTCGTCATACAGTGGATCAATCACGACAGGCTGTATGAATGTTAAAAAGATTGTAAATGGAACAGAGAGTGCCCAGCCTGCTAACCACCATCTCTTCGGGAATTTGCGAATAAGCCAGAGAAGAACCGTAACTACAATTAACATAGTTGCATAACTTTCCCAAAAACCGATAACATGATCTTTTATCCAGCTTTGTGTACTTTGCGTTGAAATGCCGTAATCAACGGAAATTTTTCGGCTAATCCATTGCATCGGCAAGGCAAGAACTGTTGTAAGTAATGATAAATAAAAGAAATAAATCGCAACTTGCAGGACACTTATTTTCGTCGTTTCCTTCGACCATTTCTCAAACTTTTTTGAAATACCGAGCACAAGTACAAATAATAAAATAATCCATTCAAGAGGCGTCGCTAAAAAATACAGTAAATTTTTCACGCACGAATAATCTTGGCTTAGCGTAAGCTCTCTTGCATTCATAAACGTTTCTGGATCTGCACTCGTTCCTTTGTACATGTCAGGAATTAGTTCATGATTCCATCCAAATAAATACCAATATATAAATAACGCAAACCCAACGTACAAAAAAAGCGACCACCCGATAACCTTCCTCACGCTATTCCCTCCTCTATGCTGCCTGTCTATTATTATTGTAAGTTCGTACATGCTAAATTAGAACAAGCTTATTACGCGAATTGCTCGAGATCCTTTTATTTACATAAAAAAACTCTTCTACATAAAGAAGAGTTTTACCTACCTTTTGACACTTTATTCGGTTCATACTCTGGGATAAGAAACGTACTTACAACCCAGCTTTTATATAGCGTATATATTCATAGTCTTGAAAAAATAAAGTCGTTACAATAAGCGTAAAAAATCCAATTAAAACTAGTACATATCCTATTTGCTTCTTAGATAACATAACGTGCCTCTTTAAGGAAGTACATCCATTAATAAGCTAAAATCTTGTAAAGAAAAAGAACTATATTTCATAATACCTTGTACAGCTAAAAGTAAAATAAGACCGGTCACACACATATAATTAACGCTTTCTTCACTCTTTTTTTCAGCAACTACGCCGCCACTAATACATAAAATCCCTAGCAAATGAAGTGCTAAATACATAAAGAAATAAGCTTCCTCCCAGCGAAGAATAACGTTGACTGTCGTTATTAGCACAATACTAAGCACAATCAAATAAAAAAACTTATTTGATGATATTGTTTCATTCATATAATTTTATACATCCCTTTCAAATTTAGAATGAATGATGCTTCAAAGCTATAAAGTAAATGATTGTTTTCATACTATAAAGTGAAACTTTAATCAGTGGGGGTTTTCTTCATCCCCCACTGATTATTAGTTGAACCAATCGGACTTTTATGGGCAGCCCGCCCCCCACCTAACTTCTTTGCTTTCGCTGCATTTTGAGTTGGGGGTCTTACTGCCCATTAAAGTGGGGTAAAACAAAAGGAAAGCCACTATTACTTTCTCGAATATTTTATGAACCCACATATACTTCTCTTCATTTTTTCTGAAGATGCGCTTCATCATTTCTTCTACTATTAGACCAAATATTAGTAAAACCCCTAGCACAATAAGAAGAGAAATACTCCGGAAACACAATCGTATCTACTACAGGTTGAAGTCAATGACAAACGCTTTTATCACACATATCTGTAATAGACGCAGCATCTATAATGTCTTTCAATATTTTTTCAACCGTCTTCTTCATCTCATTTACTCCCCACGACGTCTGAAAAGCTTTTTTCCTGCTCTACATATATAGCGGGCATTTCTTTACTCCAATATTTGCGGTTAACAAATAAAAAGATGAGTACTAGGTTTAATCCTGTTATAAAAATAATAAGTCCTGGAAAGAACGTCGTATAATTTGAGAAATCTGCAAAACTCATTATCTCTTCTTTATTTATTAAAAAAGAAGCACCGATTACAAATGCATTGTTTAACATGTGAATAGCAATTGGCATGAGTAAACTATTCGTACGAATATATACGATTGATAGTACAACGCTAAATACAATTGCACCT
Organism: Bacillus cereus group sp. Bc010; assembly: GCF_027716745.1. NCBI lineage: Bacteria > Bacillati > Bacillota > Bacilli > Caryophanales > Bacillaceae > Bacillus > Bacillus cereus group sp. Bc010. Next base: position 11,578 of record NZ_JAQFUY010000026.1, on the reverse strand, counting down.
AGGAAATCAACGTGTAACAATGCAAACAATATTGCTACAACAATGATCGCTATACTCGTTCCCCATTTTGCTGCGAAGCGTTGCAGTAAAAATCCGCGAAAAACAAATTCCCCAATAATTGGTGCGATGAATACGACCATAATAACTTGATAAACATATCCTCCAGTGCTATCCATAATCGGTTCGCGTAATGCGTTCATAATAAATGTCGGTGTAATCCATGCAAAGCTATACATGTACAAAATAAGATATCCATAACTAAACACGCATAACATGATCGTAATGTATAAAACTTGCATCAGGTTAAATGTTTCATTTCTATTAATAAATAATGAAAATGCAACACGGTGTTTTTTATACTCAAAAAAAATCCACGTAATCGGCAGAATATAGAATATAAGAATATTTATAAAAGTAGAATTTTGCATATGAAATGTATTTTCTATCAATTCATTACTGGCTCTTGCAACTACAGTTAATAGTGCAAATACAATTAAAAAATATCTAGCTCGCATCGTTTGAAACGGATTCACACTCATCTCCTCCCCTATGTTACTTTTATCATATCATTTGATTCTTAATTTTTTGAGAAAGAAAACCTTAAAATTCCCTTAAAAATTCCATAAGTTACCGAAAAATGATATGATATTCGAGGAAATTAGGAGGGATTTTTTATGTATGAAGCAAATATTTTGCTCGTTGATGATGAAACAGCAATTTTACAATTACTAACTACCATTCTTGAAAAAGAAGGTTTTTCTCATATTACAACTGCAACATCAGCTGAAATAGCTTTATCTCTCACAGAGCAAAACGATTACGACTTAATTATTTTAGATGTCATGCTTCCTGGACAATCTGGTTTTGATATTTGTCCCATCATTCGACAGAAAACAGATTGCCCTATCTTCTTCCTCACAGCTAAAGCATCTGATTTAGATAAAATATCTGGATTTGCACACGGTGCAGATGATTATATTACGAAGCCATTTAATCCACTTGAAGTAGTAGCTCGTATGAAAGCACAACTCCGAAGACATATGAAGCAAGTAATGACACATGAACAAAAAGCACACTCTAGTTCATTTGGTAGATTTGCAATTGATCGCGATTCCGCAGAACTGACAGTGAATGGACATGTTGTCGAATGTTCTGCTCAGCTATTTCAGCTATTACTCTTCTTTTGCGAGAATCCGAACTACGTATTTTCGAAAGAAGAAATATACGAAAAAGTTTGGGGAGCACCTGCCTACAATGGCGATGACAATACTGTTATGGTTCACATTCGAAAACTACGTGAAAAAATTGAACAAGACCCAAGTAAACCAGAATATATAAAAACCGTTCGCGGACTTGGCTATAAGTTCATTACAAAGTAGGGTGACGATATGAACTTTAATAAACGACTTATTATCCAGTTTATTCTGCAACACGTATTTGTTTTAGTTACATTACTAATTGCTGTAGTAGCTGCTTTCACTTATTTAATTTTTCTTGTTACTAGTACTTCATATGAACCGAATATTCCAGATGCTGATAATTTTATGATTGCAAGATATATCTCTTCAGAAGATGGCGATATTTCGTTAAAAACTGAAGTAAAAGACTTAATGAAAGAGAAAAATGATTGGATTCAAGTTGTAGAGGAAAACGGAAAAGTTCTCTATCACTTTAATACACCTAGTGACGTACCGACATCTTATACGAAGGCATCTTTATTCTCATATATACAGAATCACATAGAAAGCCCTTATACATTTACGTATTGGGAAATTGAATTAGAAGACAAGAATGTGCTTGTTATTTATGGCAGTATGTTAAAAAGCAATGAATTACTAAAAACAATCCAGAAAACGCACCCTTCTGTATCTACAGATTCGTTCACATTAACAGAAGAAGAACAGCATTTACTTACTAAAGAAAAAGCAACACTTCAAATCTTTAATAGCGTTGGCGAAGAAGTATTCTCCTATCCAAACGGAAAGAAAAAAACATTTTCTGTTATACAAGCCGCTCTTAGTGAAAAAGAACCGTGGAATCATAAAGAAAACACGTCTAGCTTTTATGACACAAATAGCAATCATCTCCTTGTTGTAACTGCCAAAAATGAGCACTACTACCCAGATGATGAAATAGAAGATGTATTTACTAAAAAGTTTCTAATCGGATGCGGATTAATCCTCCTTATCGTATTTGTTTATTTAGTCATTCTTTCTATTTGGTACGGTAATAAATTTGGAAAACCGTTATTACATGCGATGCGCTGGCTTAAAAACATCGCTGGCGGAAAGTACGAAGAACCTGTTAGTAAAAAAGGGAAACCTATCAGATTCAGGCGATCTGGTAAAGAAAAATGGTCATTCCGCTTGTTTCGAGATGTTACAAGTTCACTAGAGCACCTTTCTATTACACTCCAAAAAAATGATGCGATGAGGCAAGTACTGCAGCAAACACGTGAGGAATGGATTACCGGTCTCACACATGATTTAAAAACACCACTAAGCTCTATATACGGCTATGCTTTATTACTAGAATCACAGCAATACAACTGGACTGATCGTGACATTCAACAATTCGGTAGTGTTATGAAAGAGAAATCTCAATATATGACGACATTAATTGATGATTTAAGCTTAACGTATCAATTAAAAAATAACAGTCTTCCTGCGCAACACGTAAATATTGAAATGAATCAATTCGTTCAAAAAGTATTATTACAATTCATTAATAATCCGACACTTCAAAATCAAAATATTGAATTTGTACCAAGCTCAAACAAAATTCAATATTTCATTGAAGAAAAATGGTTCCAGCGTATTATCGAAAACTTACTCGTAAACGCGGTAAAACATAATAACGAAACGACTAATGTCATCGTAAAACTTTCGCAAAATGAAAATTCATTTACACTATCTATTTCCGATAACGGAAAAGGAATGGATGATAAAACGAAAGAGCTTCTATTTGAGCGATATTACAGAGGAACAAATACAGAAGAAAGCAACATCGGAACGGGACTTGGCCTCGCTATTACGAAACAGCTCGTTCATGCTCATAACGGAACGATTTCTATCGATAGCGAACTAGGAAAAGGAACAACAATTATACTTGTGTTTCCGTTTCGTTCATAGAAAAGACGCTATGTGGCGTCTTTTCTTTTTTCTATTCTGGGAGAATTCAGCGATAAATGAAATGATGTAGACCATCTTTATGAGTTGTTTTAGCGGTATATGAAATTATATCGGCGATTTTGCGAATATATCGGCGCAACTCGAATTATATCGGCGATTTTTCAAATATATCGGCGCAAATCAAAATATATCAGCGATTTTCTGAATATATCGACTTACCGACAAAAATCGACAAAAATAGCACCCCATCTTATATGCAAAGCTCCTGAAAAACAACGATTCCGCCCGCGCCAATTGAAATTTTACGAAATAAAAAAGCGAGCCATTTCTCAATGACTCGCCCTCACTCTATTATTTTTTCTTCACCGGTATCCAAAGTTCCACTTGAGCGAACTCACTTTTATCTTCGTGGCAACGCTCATCGTATAGTTCAAACTCTGTAACGCCGCAATGTTCATAGCCTGAATGGGGGAACCATTCTGAGAATACTGCGTTCCACGTTTGGTGAATAGACGATACCATTTCTTCATGAGGAACTTTCGGCGTTGTAAATACTGCATATGTAGCCGATGGGAACGTACGCTTCGCAATTCCATCTGATACATTTTCAAAGTCTGTAACTTCCATTCCAATAATATACGTGAAGTCCCCTGTTTCTAAATTAAAATCAGTACATAATCCAAGCTCTACCCATTGGCTCGTATCTTTACGATTCGGAATTGTCGTTCCAAGATCTTTTTGTAAATATTCTTGCCAAAATGCTGGAATGTCTTGATGGTTTTTCCCTTCTTTACTTGTCGTCTTCAGTTCATAACCCGCCACTAAAAATTCTGGTTTATTTACAATACGATATTCCATTTGTATGCCTCCTAAATACGGATTTAATTTTCTTTGCTTTACATTCACGCTGTAATACATCGGTGTTTCTATTTCTTGCTTTCGATATTCACTCGGTGTCATTTGAAATAATTTTTTAAAGGCTCTCGTGAACGTTTCGTGAGATTGAAAGCCATGCTCAAATGCGATATCAATAATTTTTTCATTCGTATGAGAAAGTTGATAAGCTGCCCGGGCTAACCTCCTCTTTCGAACGTACTCCATTACTGTATCACCTACTAACGCCTGAAATACACGATGAAAATGCGATTCAGAAAAACCTGCAATACGCGCTAAATTACGCAGCGTCTGTTTTTCCATTACATCTTCCTCAATATAATCAATGGACCTTTGAATTTGTGTTTCATAGCTTTCCATCTCTGTTCACCCGCCTTATATGTATTATGATAAAAGAGAATCTTATCCAATTCTTGACGTTTTTTACTATAATTTTAAAAACAAATGTAACTTTTTTATATGTATTTCGTTGTTATGTATGAAGGGAGGGAAATTAGTGAAACGCAAACAATCATTAGAAGACATTTATACAGAGCATATGCATGATTTATTTCGCTATCTTCTCTCCCTCACCGGAGATTCTCATTTTGCTGAAGATCTCATGCAAGAAACCTTTTACCGAATGCTCGTCCATATTGACTATTATAAAGGAGAAGAAATTAGGCCGTGGTTATTTACGATCGCCTACAACGCCTTTATCGATTGGTATCGAAAAGAGAAAAAATATAAAACAACTACAGTAGAAGAATTCCATTTACCAAACGTGCCAAGTACAGAGCATGAATATTTTGTAAAACATGAGATTGCTAGTTGGTTAGACAGTTTATCTTCTCTTCCGCTTGAAAGACGAAATGTCCTGTTACTACGAGATTACTACGGATTCTCGTATAAGGAAATAGCAGAAATGACCGGTCTCTCATTAGCGAAAGTGAAAATTGAATTACACCGCGGACGGAAAGAAGCAAGAAACATAGAGGAGTGATACAGATGGGTTGTGCAGCATTTAAAAAATTATGGGAGAAGTACGAAAATGGAACGCTCACGCATGATGAACAGGAGCTGTTAGAAAGTCATATTGAAACATGTGAAGAGTGTGAAGCTTACTTAGATGAGTTGCTTTTGAAGAATGAACCAATAAAGAAAAAACTACCACCACAAAATCTGAAAGTCCCGTTTTGGAAAATAAAATGGAAACAACGTTGGCAAACCGTTAGTTTTGTCCTTGCTGTTTGTATAGCAATCTATTTTGTCGGTCATTTTTCGTCTTCTCTTTACTTCTATAATATGAAAAAGTTAGCCGAAGTAAATGAGATTCCAGCACTCGCACTAGAAGCAACCATTCCAAATAGTCATTCCGCTGGAGGCAGTACAAAAATCAAACCCTTTTTCCGTACAGAAAATGAAATGAATTTAGTTAAAACTGTCGGCAAAAAAGAAGTTCAATTCGGTACCGTAACAACGAAAAGCTTCTTATCGTCTGTAACTGTTACAAGTAAATCTTGGGCAAACAAATTGAATTACTCTAATCTTTATTTTGTTCATCCAAAAATAAAACAAGGTGATCACTTAAAAGAATCGTCTAAAAAAGTTTGGGATACACTTGCAAAAGTACATGATGGAACCGTTGCTGAAGTAGCTATTTCTTTTGACAAACCATATACGTTAAAGGAAATAGAATCCATACTATATAGCGTATTTGAAGCGCAAGAAATGCCACCAACTCCTGTATGGTACGCTTTAGACACAGGACAAGAGAGAATAGATGAGGAAGATTTCATCCTACATGGCGGAGAGGCTATCGGATTTCCAGAACATATAAACCTCCCTGATAGTGAAGCAGAACGACCGAAGACAAAAGAAGATGAAGTAATCGAAATGATGCGCATTCTTTCTGAGCATAAAAAAACTGTAAGCAAAACTACTTGGACTCCTGAAAAAGAGCTGAACTTAGATAAACGTTATGAGTATGTAAAAGATAACGGCGTAAAAGTATATGGAATTGTCATTACAGGCCCGTCGAAAGAGTTATTAAAATTACAAAACTCGCCTCACGTTCGTTATGCGACTCTTGGAGATATTGAGGTTTGGAATTGGTTTGATCAGTGATGTAGGAAAAGTAGAGCATCTAGAGGTGATGCTCTACTTTTTTAATCCGAAACCACCTTCACATACATCCCTCTCACCGCTTTTTCATAAGCAATCTCACTCATCTTCCTTATGTTTTCTGACACAACAGACGATGGAACGACTTCCCCTTCACGAAGTAACGACGGATCAATAAGACGGACTTTATTGTTCTGATATAAATCATAATCATTTCTATCTTCTTTTACTTTTACATTCGGATGAACTTTGCTTACTAAAGCATGTACTTCCGGATCACTACATTGCTGCAATTTCGAAATTAGCTCATCATCTTCAAGAAGAAAATCATCTGCGTGAATAACCTTTTTGTGTAGAGCTAACTTTAGCGTTTTTGCTAACATATCATTTCCGTAACTATTCATTGGTTGCATAAAGAAATCGATGACTTCTTTGTAATACGTTTCTGTAAACCACTCTGCCATTTCGATGTTTTGAAGGACCATTTTTCCGTTTACTTCAATTACATCTTCTAAAAAACTGTGAGCTTCTTCTAAAGAAATATACCCATATGTATACATATCTCGTAACGTATAATCCACTCGATCTGCGCATAATTCGGGCGCTGATCTTTCCAACAACGTCCACTTCGAATCATCTAACAAAATCTCTTCATAGTTATAGCCATACTTCGCAAGAATCGCTGGAATTTCTGAGTGTTTCACAACAGAACTAAATATCTCTTCATGATAACTTTCATTTCTATTATCAAAAACGTAATCAACCACATGGGAGAAAGCAGTATGCGATACATCGTGCAGTAAACCTGCAATTTGCTCTTCTACTGAACCACCTAGCTTTTTAACTAACAACATAACACCAACTGAATGATCAAAGCGCGTTACATTCCATTCCTTGTTCACTAAATAACTTGCGCCAGTTTGATGAATACCTTTTAGTCTTTGCACAGACTTACTTAAGATTAATTCTTCTACTACTGGATCCACTTTAAATTCTCCGTATAGTATATCTGATATGATCACTTATAATCCCCCTCTATCTTAGCCGCCTCTTATAATCGTACCTCTTTTATAAAATCAACACTAACAAAAGTTTTAAATCCTAATATATTGATATTAAATTAAAAATATTGTATATTATACATGTCTGTTATTTGTTTTAATTCATTTATTTTTATTGAGTGCTCCTTATATGGAGCCTTTTTTTATTTGTAAAAATAGAGAGCCATTAGCTCTCTATTACATACACTTATTCAAACGTAACATCCACCTGTACAACCTCAGATCTACTTCCAAGTCTAAGCGGCGGTCCCCAAAATCCGAAACCAGAAGAAACAATTGCGTGGAATGCACCTTTTTGTGCGTATCCCCAATCTAGTTCGTACATTCTTCTCGTTACAATATGATTGGGCGCCATTTGTCCGCGGTGCGTATGACCGGATAATAGTAAATCTACGCCAGCATCCGCTGCTTGTTTTAACTCGAATGGTTGATGATCCATTGCGATAACTGGCATCGTTTTATCTACCGCACTCATAAGATTTTCAAAACTTTGGCGATCTCGCTCAGTTTTATCTCTTCTTCCAACGAGATAAAACTGATCTTCAATTGTAATTACTTCATCTAATAAAATGCGAATATCAATCTTATCCATCTCTTGTATAAATTCTGGAACTGCTCGCCCGTAATATTCGTGGTTTCCTAACACACCATATACGCCTAGTGGAGCTTTCATCTGTTTCATAATATGTCCCATATTTTTTTGAATGAACACACCTGGATGATCATCGATAATATCTCCTGGCAGTAAAATAATATCAGGCTCCATTTCATTTACATGATGGACAAGTCTTTTTAAATGCGAAACGCCAGACAATTTACCAAAATGCATATCAGAAGCCATCGCAATGCGTAAGCTTTTACGTCCCTCTACTTTTTTCGGTATGTGCACCTCGTATTTTCTTACTACCGGGCTATATGCGTTGAATACTCCGTACGCAAAGATTAAAATAAATGCAGCTAACACAGCCGCCCCTGTCCAAATAATTGCCGCTTCTTTCCCCACTGAAAACTGTAAAAGAAAGACCATAATATTAGCTAAAGGCAATAGCATAAGCGCGTATTGTATAATCGCAAACCAAATCGAACCTATCGTTCGTAGAAATGGCAAAAACTTAAACACTTGCACGAGAATGTACGCATATGAAATGAAGCCAACAACGAAAGCGTAATATCCCCAAGACTCCCAGCCAAATACCGTATGAAGCCAAACCCATCCGTTCCAGCCGATGTAAAACATAAGTAGTGTGTATACAAGTAACATAGTAAATATATTGAAATAACGACGATTCTTCACAGCGTGCCTCCTTATGTATTTCTTCTATTATATCTTGTTATGCACGTTAAACGTAAATATTAAGCACTGCAATCTTCACAATAAAAACCCCTAATTGCTAGACGCAAATCTAACAATCAGAGGTGCAATGCAAAACAACATTCCTTTTACAGATTTTCGTTATAGAAACTTGTTAATTTTTCAACCGCAATTTTTACTGGTTCTGGTTGATCATATAAATCGTAGTGACTCGCACCTTCCACAACAAGTAAATCTTTCTTCTCTGAGGCTGCTTTCTCATAAAGCTCATGACCATCTTTATAAGAACCGAATGCGCCTTGCTTGCTGCCGACAATAATTTGCAGCGGCTGCGTTAATAACGTATCTGCTAAATGGAACGCATCAAAACCAATTACCGATCCCATACTTGTAAAGTTTAATTTGTTTGGAGAGTTCACACTTTGACCTCGCGGCGTTGTGTAATACTCAACCGCTTCTACAATATCTATATCCGTCATACCTGCTGCCGCTAACTCTTCCTGATTTTTAGGAATCCAATTTGTAATCATTTCTTCTGCTCCGCGCGCTTCAGCAGTACGTTGTTTACCAATTGCCTCTAACACACCAATCGGGTTAGACTCACGATTTAAACGGCCGATATTTGCACCAACAACTGTACCAACCGCTTTAATACGGCGCTCTGTCATCGCAGCATTTACCGCATAACCACCGCCTGCACAAACCCCTAACACACCGATACGTTCTTCATCTATATAAGGTAGGGTAGTTACATAATCTACCGCTGAGCGAATATCCTCAACACGCGCAGCTGGTTCCTCAATATATCTCGGTGCCCCTTCACTTTCACCTTGATATGATGCATCGAATGCAAGCGTTACATAACCTTGTTCTGCTAACTTTTCCGCATACAATCCTGCTGTTTGATCTTTACAGCTACTACCTGGATGCACACAAACAATCGCTGCATTTTGTTTCTTTTCCTCAGCACCTTCAGGAATGTTCAAAATACCTGCAACTTGTAAACCTCTTGCATAAAATCGTACATTTTTCTTCGTAACTGCCATATATAAAACCACCTTTATCTCATTTTTAATTTTACACTTGTGAGAGTTATTACTCACGTGTATATTTATAATAAAGCGAGCAACCACTTGTTTCAATGACCATATTTACGCATTTGGGTCATAATACACACATACAGAAATATGTGTATCAACAACGGAGGAACACCATATGGAGAAAATCGATCGAAGAATTATAAAATCACAAAACGCCATTCAATCGGCATTTATAGAAATGTTAATTACAGATGGTTTCGACGAAATTACAGTAAAAAACATTACCGAAAAAGCAAACATCGGGCGAAAAACTTTTTACTTACATTATCTAGATAAGTACAATTTATTAGATAAAATTGTGGACGATCATTTAGACCAATTAAAAGAAATATGCTATGAGAAACAAAACAAAGGATTTATAGAAGGAACGATCATATGGTTTGAATACTTCAAAGAACATAAACCATTTTTCGCGGCGTTATTTAAAAGTAACAGCACATTATCATTTCAAAAAAAATTATTAACTTTCATCATGGGTGAAATAGAGAAAAAGTTAAACACAAACACATCAATAAATAAAAACATCGATAAACACATCATTTTAAAATTTTTAGGAACGGCTGTAATGGGCATTTTAGAATCTTACGTGTTAAACGAAATTGATAGTGATGTTGAGTATGTTGCGACGCAAGTTGGGGAGTTGATGAGGAGGAATATATAACGGTTATGAAAAAGCGCACCCAGATTGTTGAGTGCGCTTTTTTATCACCTCATATATTAATTGTATCAACATAATACAGCCTATCATCCATCTGAAAATACATAACAGATCCGCGGCTATAATAAGCAACAAATTGAATCGGTTCTCCTAGTTCATTACGAAGATTCACATCATGCACATGATTATTATTTAAATCATAAACAACCAACTTTTTATCTTAAGTAATGAACACTACTTTATCTTGAGCAACCGCAAAACTTTCTGACCATATTTCCATAGTTACCTTTATTTCATTCCACGACATATGAAATTTTTTATCTTTCATTTGAACTAAAGGATATTCTGAATAATAGAGCCAAACGTCTCCATCTAGCACATTTATTGCATAACAATCAGCTATATAAGATATTTATAAAAAAGAAAAGCCGATATCAGCTCTTCTTTCTACAAATTATTTTTCATTTAATTTTCACCATCCATTTCCTCTGCTGTCCCAGGTTAAAATTCTTTTAGTTTTTTTCAATATCTCTACTTTTTTCTCCATATAAATATCCCTTTTTACTAAAAAAGATGTTTTACACTCCCCTCTAGAAATATATTGCTCCAATGCTATTTGTCATCATAGAGTGTAAATGAATTAGCGGGGAATTGTTGTGTAAAATTAGAAGTATTGAGTTGTTCTATTGGTTCTTGAGATGTTTGTTTCATGTGTCGTTTTTCAAATGCTAATTGTATCCTTTGTAGCATAATATGTGCTGTAATAATAGTCAGGATGAAAAATGTAATAGGAACCATTGGAATCCAAGGTTGAACGGAGAGGGAACGAAAATAGAGACCAATTAAACCTGACCATTCATTGCTAACTGACTCAGCTTCATTTCCGTAGAAAAGAATTGTACCACCAAAAAATAATTCTAAAATACCAAAATGAGAGAAAATGATTAAAGTTTGTACAAATTGTTGCATCATGACAATGATTAGAATAGGAAATATATTTGGAAATATGTGTTTTATAGCGAGATGAAATTTGCTTCCTCCTAATATTGTAGCAGCTTCTATAAATTCTTCGTTCAGTATCTTTTTTGTCTCTTTTGCAAAATAAAATATAAGAACGGGTAAAGCGAGAATGACTAAGACTACGATTTCAAAGGATGCTCGTTCAAAGAAAGAGGGAGCTGGAGACCCGTTTTGAAAACGCAATACTGTATCAAGAATAAAGTAACCAATGAGGGTCATTGGACATGCCCATCAACTTAAGAACGAAAACAAAATGAACTTTCGTTCAAACAAACTAAAAAACACGTAATGTACTTTTG
>NZ_JAQFUY010000025.1:0-63405 GCF_027716745.1 Bacillus cereus group sp. Bc010 | reverse complement strand
CCTCCATTGAATTTGCATACTTAGTATGCGAATTCAGGAGGTGTTTTTTTCATGTACCACTATTCGGGTTCACTTCACTTCATCATGAGCGGTGTTTTTTTGTTAAGTCGTTAAGGAAATTTTAAGAAACCAACATTACTATAGGCATTGTATACGAGAGTGTACATGCATTAGAAATATGAAGGAGGAAATTTCCTATGAAGAAGAAAACAGTTGGGTATTTAGCGATTGCAGGTGCTTTATCATTCGGAATCATTGGAGGAGTCGGCATCCCGGCATTCGCGGCAACGAATACTCCAGCAGCTGAGCAATCTACAAAAACGGCGAAAAAAGATTTAGATGACGCCACAAAACAAAAAGTAAAAACGATTATGGATGATACAAAGAAACAGTTAGAGGAGCTAGGTGTAAAGCTTCCAGAGAAAGAAAAACGTAAAGAAATGTTTGCGGGATTAGATGATCAAACGAAAGAAAAAGCAAAATCAATTTTAGAGCAAGAAAAGTCCGGCAAATTAACACGTGAACAAGCAAAAGAAGAATTAACAAAATTAGGCGTGAAGTTCCCGGAAAAGGGTAAACACAAAGAAATATTTGCGGGATTAGATGATCAAACGAAAGAAAAAGCAAAATCAATTTTAGAGCAAGAGAAATCCGGCAAATTAACACGTGAACAAGCAAAAGAGGAATTAACGAAGTTAGGCGTGAAAATGCCAGAGAAGAGTAAGTATAAAGACATACTTGCTAACTTAGATGAAGTAACAAAGGAAAAAGCAATGTCTATTTTTGAACAGGAAAAGTCCGGGAAATTAACGCATGAGCAAGCAAAAGAAGAATTAACAAAACTAGGTGTGAAACTCCCAGAGAAAGAGAAGCATGAAGACATCTTTGCGGGATTAGATGAGGCAACGAAAACAAAAGCAAAAGCGATTTTAGACAATGAGAAGAAACAATTAGAGGCATTAAATGTGGATCTTCCGCATCATAAGTTTTTTATGAACAAAGAAGATAAATAATCGAATTACGTATCTTTCGTGTGGGCAACCGGAAGATACGTATGCGAGGAGGCTGTTTTTGGAACAGTCTCCTCTTACTTGTTGTCGTTTTTTGTTGGTAAATCGATATATTTCGAAAATCGCCGATATAAATTAAGTTGCGGTCGATATATTTTGAAAATCGCTGATATAAATTAAGTTGTGGTCGATATATTTGAAAAATCGCCGATATAATTTTTTATTGCTACACGGCTCCAAAGATAAGAGGGAATTAGAGAAGTATCGTAACTTCTGTTATAATATAAGAAGAGAAATATTTCATATGTTATATAAAAAATATATTGATTTTTTCTAACAATTCAATATAATGAACAATAACTACAAAATTCGACATCAAGAAGTGATGATGAGGACACGATCAATTTTTTACGATTCTCAGAGAGGGAGGCCTTGGCTGTGAGCTTCCTAATACGGAAAAATAGATTACCACCTCTGAACTGCAGCAGTGAACGAACATCTAGTAATTGCTTGCCGGCAAAAACCGTTATGTAGACTTGAGAAATTGGTGAAGTGTGTTACTTTACGAATTGAAACAAGGGTGGAACCACGAATACAACACTCGTCCCTTTTTTAGGGAGGAGTGTTTTTTTATTTCATTTTTGCATCACACTAGGATTGGAAGGAGGATACGCAGTATGCATCATGATGAGAAGAACAAAATTGGTTTAACGGTAGCACTTTCTATCGTAGTAGGAACGATTATTGGGTCTGGTGTGTTTATGAAACCAGGCAGCGTATTAGATTACTCGGGGAGTTCTAATATGGCGATTCTTGCTTGGATAATTGGTGGTCTATTGACGTTAGCAAGTGGTTTAACAGTAGCTGAAATTGGAGCGCAAATCCCGAAAAATGGTGGGTTGTATACGTATTTAGAGGAGATTTACGGAAGTTTTTGGGGATATTTATCGGGCTGGATGCAAACGATTGTTTATGGGCCAGCTATTATTGGAACATTAGGGTTATACTTTAGTTCTTTAATGATTAATTTTTTCTATTTAGATAAAGTATGGAATTTACCAATCGCGATTGGAACAGTTGTGTTCCTTGGCGTTGTAAATAGTATGGGAACAAAATACGGAGGTATCGTTCAAACGATTACGACAATCGGAAAGATGATTCCAATCGTATTAATTGTTGTGTTAGGTTTCTGGAAAGGGAATAGCGATATTTTTAACGTAGTTGTACCGATATCAGAAAATCAAAGTATCGGGATGGCAATTTTAGCAACGTTATTTGCTTATGACGGTTGGATTTTACTTGCTTCGATTGGCGGGGAAATGAAGAATCCAACAAAGTTATTACCGAAAGCTATGACAGTTGGGATTTTAATTGTAACAGCTGCTTACGTATTAATTAATTTGGCGTTACTGAATGTATTACCAGCAACTCAAATTGTAGACCTTGGAGAAAATGCAACAGCGACAGCTGCAGGAATGCTACTTGGAGAATATGGCGGGAAAATTATTAGTATCGGTATTATCGTTTCTATTTTCGGTTGTTTAAATGGAAAGATTTTAACGTTCCCACGTATCCCGATGTCGATGGCAGAACGTGGACAACTTCCATTTGCTAAGTTTATTGCGAAGGAAAGCCCAAGATTTAAAACACCAGCAAATGCGATTACTGTTGAAATCATTTTAGGAATTATTTTAATGATTATTAGTGATCCGAATAAGCTATCTGAGATTTCCGTATTCATTATTTATATTTTCTATGTAATGACGTTTATTGGTGTCTTCATTTTAAGAAAACGTAATAAGAATAAAGAGCGTGCATACAGTGTACCGTTATTCCCAATCGTACCAATCGTTGCGATTTTAGGTTCGTTCTTTGTAATTGGTAGTGCAATTATCAATGATCCGGTAAGTTGTTTCTTATCAATTGGAATTGTATTTACGGGGCTTCCGGTATATTGGTATTTAAATAAGAAGAATAAAAATGAAGTGTCATGAGTGAAGGGTAGGCGTATAATGCGCCTACCTTTTTTACTGTAAAAAAATTGTACTTGTGTTCAACTTCTATTTTGGTTACTATAGTCGTAGTAACCAAAATAGAAAGCGTGGGGAAAGACTTGAATTTTCGTGTGTATATTTTAGCTATCGCGGCTTTCGTAGTCGGAACGGTTGAGCTAATTATAGGAGGAACGCTTGATTTAGTTGCCAATGATTTAGGAGTATCTATTAGTGCAGCTGGTCAGCTTATCACAATATTTTCAGTAGTATTTGCTTTATCAGGCCCTGTTTTATTAGCATTAACAGGGAAATTTGAAAGAAAAGCATTGTATGTTGGGGCATTATCGATTTTCTTAATCGGAAATATTATTTCAGCATGTAGTGTGAATTATGGGATGTTAATGTTCTCAAGGGTGATTTGTGCGGCGAGTGGTTCGCTTATTATTGCACTGTCAGTAACACTTGCTTCTAGCGTTGTAGAACCGCATTTTCGTGCGCGTGCAATTGGAATCATTTTCATGGGGATTAGTGGGTCACTTGTACTTGGAGTACCGCTTGGCCTTGTGCTCGGAAATGCATATGGATGGCGTGCACCATTTGTGCTCATTTCAATCTTAACAGTGATGGCAATCGCTTGTATTTCATTATTCTTAACGAAAGTACCACCGACATCGGTATTATCAATAAGAGAGCAAATTGCTACGTTAAAAGATAAAAAAATCGTCAGTGCACAGTTAACGTCGTTCTTATTTTTAACGGGTCATTTAACACTATATGCATATTTAACACCATTTTTAAAAGATGTTATGCATGTGGAAGCGAATTGGATTAGTGTATTTTATTTCATCTTCGGAATCGCAGCAGTAATTGGGGGCGGCTTCGGAGGCTGGCTTGCTGATAAATGGGGATCGAAGAAAAGTATTATCTCAATTATTATCGTATTTGCGTGTGCGATCTTCCTATTGCCGATGATGACATTCTCATTCCCGCTGTTCATTATTATGATGGGACTTTGGAGTATGCTGAGCTGGGCTATTTCGCCAGCACAGCAAAATTATTTAATTGAAATTGCACCAGAATCAGCTGGTATTCAGCAAAGTTTAAATAACTCTGCCCTTCACTTAGGGATTGCGCTCGGTTCAACAGTAGGCGGAGTTGTTATTGAAAAATCGTCTGTTATATATAATGCTTGGGTAGGGGGCGGTTTTATTATATTAGCGCTGCTTTGTGCAATTTTCTCGATTACAAGAGGACGTTCTGCCCAGCTTGCAAAAGAAGAATCTATCGTTTGATAGGTTCTTTTTTATTTGTAAAAAATTGCAGGTTTTTGTAGGGAAGTGGAGAATTTGTATGTAGCGAGGTGATGTATATGTATACGAATTTTTCAATTATTGGTCTTCTAATTTCAATGCTTCCATCGTTTCTTATTATTCTTGCGCTTAGATGGGTTCGTTTCATCTATCAAAATTCAGAGAAACAAGTGGAGCAGAATGAGAAAATGATTGAGTTGTTGATGGAGATAAAAGAGGAAAATAAAAAGGAGTCTAGATAAAGAACTAGATTCCGTTTTGGATTGGAAATGAAATCAAAGTTGCATTGCAATAATTTGAAAAAAAGCATCTAGTGGCGCACTAGATGCTTTTTGTTTTTTATCCCGCTTTAATGGGCAGTAAGACCCACCTCAAAATTCAATGAAAGCAAAGAATTTTGAGGTGGGTCGGGCTGTCCATTAAAGTTCGATTAGTTGAACTTTATCGTATGTGTATTAGTATCTCAACTTCATCAACAAACTTTTAATTTCCTCATCTTCCATAAAGAGATCATGGTGTTTCTGGGTAATCTTTGCAAGTGCAACGTCGTGATAGAAAAATTCTGTAAAGAACTTTACGAAAGGTTGTGACATTGTTTTCATTGCTTGCCATGACTCTTGCTCTACACCAGCAAATAAAATTTCGCGGTCGTCAACGATGAGTAGTAAATAGCGCTCTAATGCGTTAGGTTCTTCAGCTGGAATTAGAAAATGCATGTTTTCTAAATTCGTTTCTACTTCTCCAACAATAAGAGATTCAATTTGGACGGCTTGTTTTGCTTTTTCTTCTAGTAACGGAAGATATTCTAAAAGAGTATCGTTCCAAGCTGAAATGCGAATCGATTCTTTTGCACTTTCGATGAGCTCTTTACTTTGAACGCGAATAGAAGATTGCATTTTTAAGCTCCATACACGGTCATCTGTAAATGATTTTTTTGATATAGTTGTCTCTAATTCTTTAATATTAGATTGGAATTCTGTCGTTAATTTTTCAATTGCTAGCTTGAGTGGTAATGCTGTATACAGCTTTTTCTTTTCTGAAACAGAATCCATTACCATTCCTTTATCGATCAGGCGTGCTAGCACTTCATATATTTTGGCTTTTGGCACACCAGAATGCTTCACAATCGTTGTAGCATCTAATGGTTCGTTGCTTGATACGACAACTTCATAAGCTTGGCTTTCATATTGTGAGAAACCGAATTTTTGTAACATAGTTACCTCCGAACGAATGAGATTATATAGTTTAAGGATAATGAACTATTTGTTTTTACACAAGTGGTAGTAGGTTTTCTAATGGGATTGAGTTGAGAATTAATTTCAATTTTTTAATTTTATCCATTATACTTAATATAGTGATTAATATGATTACAATACAACGAGAAGGGGATGCGTTGGGGAAGATGTTAAGAAGTTTACGTTTAAAAATTGCAATAGTATTTTCAGTACTTATTTCAATGATGTTCGTAATTTTAGGTACAGCTATGTATCAATTACAGAAAGAGAAGGAAGTGAGCTCCTTAGACCAGTATTCTCAAAATACGATGGATCTTGTGACAGAGCAGTTAACTGCATTTATGCAGCGAATTGAAGAGGATATGGGTCATTATGGAAGTCATGATGATATTCAAAACATGTTACAAGATGGAGTGACTCCAGAAGAAGAGAGCTTTATTTTAAAAGAGTTTTCAAGGTTTAAAAAGAATCATCCTGATATTTTAGATGTATACATTGGAACGAAAGATAAAAAAACGTTGAGTGTAAATCTTGCTGACGGAGGAAAAGTACCTGAAGGGTATGATCCAACGAGTCGTCAGTGGTATAAAGCATCAGAATCCGATACAAAATCGATTATTTGGGGGCAACCACAATATGAAATTGCGACAGGTAAGTTAAGTATTGGGGTTTCAAAAGCTATTGTCGGACAAGATGGTTCAGTATTAGGGGTAGTAGCAATGGATGTATCATTAGGAACAATCCAAAAGCTACTCCATAATATTCAATATAATAATGGCGGAGAAATGTTTATCGTAAATGATAAAAATATTGCTATTGTATATCCAGAGAAAGTAGGAAAAGATGTTTCAAAAGAATCACTTGTAAAAAGTTTGAATAAAGATGAAACAAAATTTGCAGTGACGACATTAGGAGGGAACGATGTAGTAGCCTATAGTCAACTGTTTGATAAGATGAAATGGAAAATTGGGATTGTTTATCCGAAGGACACGATTGATGGGCTATTAAATAGTACGAGAAATACAGTCATTATAATGGCATGTATTAGCTTATTCGTTGGAATTGCAGCTTCATACTTGTTCTCAAGAAGGTTAGCAAGACCGCTGCAACTATTAACGAATCACGTTCAAAAAGTAGCAGAAGGTGATTTAACGTTGCAAATGAAAGTGACAAGTAAGGATGAAGTTGGAGAACTGACGAACCATTTTAATCATATGGTTGAGCAAATGAATGAAATGGTAAGCAAAATTAAAAATAGTGTATCAACCGTGCAACAATCAACGAATAATCTACATTATTTAACGAATGAGACTGTAGCAGCTAGTAGAGAAGTGTCAGGTGCAATGGATGACGTGAGCGGAGGAGCTTCTACGCTTGCTAATAGTGTAGATGAAGTTTCAGAGCAGCTCGAGAATATGGCGCAGTCAGTGGAACAAATGAATAACTCTGTTAGTGAAATAAAAGGTGTGGCTGGCAAAGCTGAAGAGGCATCTAAGCAAGGATTAAATACGATGCGTAATTTAGTTCGTACGAGGGGCCAATCCTCTTCGATTGTTGTTCATACAGAGGAAGCATCTGGAAAGTTAGAGCAAAGGGTTGGATCGATTCAAAATGTTGTAGAGCTTATAAAAGGTATTTCAGATCAAACGAATTTACTTGCTTTAAATGCTTCAATCGAGGCGGCACGTGCGGGTGAACAAGGTAAGGGCTTTGCTGTTGTTGCGGAAGAGGTTCGGAAATTAGCGGAACAATCAAAAGAAGCAACAGTAGAAATTGCGACGATGATTGGTGATGTACAAGTAGAGGTAAGACGAGTTGTAGAAGTTGTAAGTAAATTGAAAGACATTGCGGATATACAAAATAATGTTACGACAGAAGCAGAGGCGGAATTCCGTACCATTATGTCAGTTGTAAATACAATTAGTACTTCAGTGGAACAAATTGTAGAAGAGGTACATAACATCGGTCACGAGCAAGGAGAA
This sequence comes from Bacillus cereus group sp. Bc010, assembly GCF_027716745.1. NCBI lineage: Bacteria > Bacillati > Bacillota > Bacilli > Caryophanales > Bacillaceae > Bacillus > Bacillus cereus group sp. Bc010. The sequence continues at coordinate 55,874 of NZ_JAQFUY010000025.1, read as the reverse complement.
ATTACAGCGGTCATGCATACAATTGCTGGTACGAGTCAAGAAAGCGCAGCGGTTTCGGAAGAGGTAAATGCTGCAACTGAATCACAAGTGAATCATCTAGAAAAGGTAGCTCATACGATGGAAAGCTTGACGGAGCATATGAGAGACTTAGAAAGATTAGTTGAGCAGTTTAAAATAGAGGAATAACAAATTAGTAAAATGATGCGTATTTCGGTAAAATAGACAATGGATATATAAGAAGCAAGTATAGGAGGAAGACTACTATGGCAATTGTTGACGTATCGATTATTCCAGTAGGAACAGGTAATCCAAGTGTGAGTGAATATGTAGCAGAAGTACAAAAGGTGCTAGAGAAAAACTCAGATCGTGTGAAGTATCAATTAACACCAATGAATACAATTATTGAAGGAGATCTTCCTGTCATTCTAGAAGTAATTCAACAAATGCATGAAGTTCCATATGCGAAAGGTGCGCAGCGCGTTGCGACAACAATTCGTATCGATGATCGTCGTGATAAAGTAAGCACAATGGAGAAGAAATTAAACTCTGTTCGATCAAAATTATAAAGAAAAGCAGCGATCTTCGCTGCTTTTTTCATATAGGAGGTAGATAAGATGAGTGAAAAGTTTAACGAACAATTTGACGGGTTGTTAGAGAAATACACGGAACTATTACTTGGAGAGAGCAATGAAGAGAGAAAAGAACAGGTACAGAAGTGGGCGCTGTATTCTTACATAGCGAAGACGATGCCGGCTTTAGTGAAGCATTGGAATGAGACTTATCCCGATGCGAAAGAAGAGATGGTGCAGTTAATTACACATATTAAAAGGCTGAATGAAGAGAAGAGAAATGAGCAATAAAAAAACTTGGGGTAAATATAATCTCAAGTTTTCTGTATTAATATCCTCATATAATTTACATGGAATATAAAGGGTTTTATAGGCATGTCGAATATTTTCGGCATGCCTATTTTGTGCCTATTAAACTCTATTTTTCTAAATGTCGAAAAATATTTCAGGCATATTTATAAGCGAGAATATAGGTTTTTAAATGTTTTTATAGTATTTTATAAATTATCTAAATAATTATTTGTATCCAATAATTTTAAACAATGATATAATTTCGAATAGGGGTAAAAAACAGATAAATTAAGTCATAGGGGTGAATTACATGGAACAATTAATGCGAAATTCGTTTCTTTTCTTATCTAAAAATAAAGCGCTAACAAAACTGGCTAAAAAGTACGGTTTACGCTTTGGTGCAGGTCGCTTTGTCGCAGGGGAGACAATTGAATTAGCGACAGCAGCTATTAAACAATTAAACAAGCAAGGACTTTGTGTAACAATCGATTATTTAGGGGAATTCGTTGATAATGAAGCGGAAGCAAATGAAATGGCTAACCAATCGATTGAAGCAATCCGTGCAATTGGAAGAGAAGGTCTTGATTCGCAACTTTCTTTAAAGATGACTTCTATGGGATTAGATATCTCTGATGAAATCGTAATGAACAATATGCGCCGCATTTTAGAAGCTGCAAAAGAAAATGGTGTGTTCGTTACAATTGATATGGAAGATTATACACGCTGTGGAAAGACGATTGATATCTTTAAACAGTTAAAGTCTGAGTACGATAATATTGGTACTGTTATTCAAGCTTACCTATATCGTACAGAAAAAGATATTGAGGACTTAAATGCTTATAATCCTAATTTACGCCTTGTAAAAGGGGCTTATAAAGAACCTGAAGAAGTGGCGTTCCCGGACAAGAAAGATGTAGATGACAATTATAAAAAGATTATTAAAATGCACTTATTAAATGGAAATTATACTGCAATTGCTTCACATGACGAAGCGATTATTGAATATACGAAAAAACTTGCCGAAGAACACAACATTCCAAGGGATCAATTTGAATTCCAGATGTTATATGGTATTCGTAATGAGCGTCAACTCGAGCTAGTAAAAGAAGGTTACAAAATGCGTGTTTACGTACCTTATGGAAACGACTGGTATGGCTACTTCATGCGTCGTCTAGCAGAGCGTCCAGCAAACGTTGCGTTCGTATTAAAAGGTATGGTTAAAAAATAACCAAGGAGAAAATACTCCTTGGTTATTTTAATTGCTGAAATGCGTAATGTGCCATTTTCTTCGTATCAGGATACAGTTGCTTGCGAGTAGAAGATAATACAACATTAATGACACGTTTACCGTCTTTCTCATCCACTGTTACGACTGTATATTTTCCGAGTGCTGATAGACCGCTTTTACTTCCAATTGCATATGGATCGTCATATAGTTCTTCTCGTCCATAGTTTGCAATCTTTGGAGAGCGTTCTGAAGTATGTAGAGTTGTACGCGTTGAATTCATATATTCTAAAACAACTGGGTACTTTAATGCTTCTTTCGTAATTATAGCAATGTCATATGGTGATACTTTGTTTCCTAGTGCATCAGCACCACTTGCGTTTTTGAAAGTCGCATGCTTTGTACCAAGTTCCTTCGCTCTAGCATTCATCATTTTTACAAATTCATTTTTTGATCCTGCAATATGTTCTGCAATGGATTCAGCTATTGGGTCTGCACTAATGATAAGCATCAGTTTTAATGCCTCATCACGTTTTAACTTTTCCCCAGCACGAAGTTTAATTTTCTTACTTTGGCTTTCTGTTTTAATTGCGTTTTCTGTAACTGTAATTTCTTCATCTTCTTTTACATTCTCTAGTAAAAGAAGGGTTGTCATCATTTTGGCTATACTAGCCGGATAAGAGCGTTCGTCCTCTCTTTTTCCATACAAAATTTCACCTGTGTCTGCATCAATTGTAATGCCGTATTGCCCAGTGATACTAGGTTGATCAGCTCTTACAGCTTGTTGTCTTTGTGCGTAAGACAAGAAAATCATCCCTGTAAATAGTGTGGCAATCATTACAATCATAACTATTGTTCGCTTCATTATAATTCCCTCATTTGTTACAAATAAATTGGGCAGAAAAAGCAGCCATTACCCATTATGCCACGTTCTCTGCCCAAAAATATAGCGTTATTTTTCGCCCATATTATGCTTCTTATATTGTTGGTTATTACCTTGACGTCCTTTTTCTACGCCTCGATCAGTTGGGCCAGCGTTTCCTGTCACACTTGCTGCGCTAATTCCAGCCTTTGAAGGGTTCTTCTTAAGTTTTGCCATATATATTCCTCCAGTTTCGTCAGATTATAAAAAGGGAAAGTGTATTTTAGTGAAGAAAATACATATATAGCATGGGCAAATAAAAGAAAAATATTTATCCCACTTTAATGGGCAGTAAGACCCCCACCTCAAAATTCAGCGAAAGAAAAGAAGTTAGGTAGGGGTCAACTGCCCATAAAAGTCCGATTGGTTCAACTAATAATCAGTAGGGGATGAAGGAAACCCCTACTGATTAAAGTTTCACTTTATTTCAGAAAATTTTATCAATAAATATATTGCGAAAATTTAAATAGTATCATATATTTATTAGTAGAGGCTCACTCATTGATTGCGACTTATGTCGAAAAATTGAATGAGCATTCATTCAAGAATAGGGGGAGAATTGGATGTTCCAAATTAAAAAGGCTGCTGTTCTAGGGTCAGGCGTAATGGGTTCAGGAATTGCGGCACACTTAGCTAATATTGGTATTCCGACATTATTGCTTGATATTGTACCACCTGCGCTTACGAAAGAAGAAGAAGCGAAGGGACTTACATTAGAACATAAAAGTGTGAGAAATCGTTTTAGTAATACGGCACTACAAAAACTATTAAAGCAAAAACCAGCTCCTCTGACAGTGAAAGGAAATTTAGCACTGATTGAAGCAGGTAACTTAGAAGATGACCTTGAGCGTCTAGCTGATGTAGATTGGATTATTGAAGTAGTAGTTGAAAACTTAGATATTAAAAAGAAACTATTTGAAAAAGTAGATGCTGTTCGTAAACCGGGTTCTATCGTAAGCTCGAATACGTCAGGCATTTCAGTTGAAAAAATGGCAGAAGGTCGTTCAGACGACTTCCAGAAACACTTCTTAGGCACACACTTTTTTAACCCACCACGATATTTAAAACTTCTAGAGGTAATACCGACGAAAGAAACTGATCCACAAGTATTAAGCTTCATGAAACTATTTGGCGAAGACGTTCTTGGAAAAGGCGTTGTTATCGCAAAAGACACACCAAACTTTATTGGAAACCGCATCGGTACGTACGGTTTATTAGTAACTCTTCAAGAGATGGTAAAACGCGGCTATAGCATTGGGGAAGTTGATTCAGTAACAGGCCCACTTATTGGTCGTCCGAAGAGCGCAACGTTCCGTACATTAGATGTTGTCGGTTTAGATACATTCGTACACGTTGCAAATAACGTATATGAAAACGTACAAGAAGAAGAGCGTGATGTATTTAAAGTACCAGCTTTCATGCATGACATGCTTGATAAAAAATGGCTTGGAAGCAAAACAGGTCAAGGCTTCTTCTTAAAACAAGGAAAAGAAATTTTAGAATTAAATCCAGAAACGATGGAGTACGAAGCTCGTAAAAAATTAAAAGCTGCATCGATCGAGTTAAGTAAACAAGAAAAAGGTTTATCGAATAAATTGAAAGCGCTTGTATATGCGAAAGACCGCGCAGGAGAGTTGTTATGGAATATCATCACACCGACTCTTTTATACTCTGCAAAACTTCATAAAGAAATTGCTGACGATATCGTTGCAATTGACCAAGCGATGAAGTGGGGCTTCGGCTGGGAGCAAGGACCGTTTGAAGTTTGGGATGCAATTGGCGTTGAAAAGTCCGTTCAAAAGATGGAAGAAAACGGCGTAGTTGTTCCTGCTTGGGTGAAAGAAATGTTAGAGAAAGGTTTCACTACTTTCTACAAACATGATAACGGAGATAGCTACTATTACGATAATGGCGAATATAAGCTAATCGAACGTAATAAAAAAGCAATTTCTCTTAAGCAATTAAAAGCGAAAAATGGCGTATTAAAGAAAAATAGCGGAGCGAGCTTAATTGATTTAGGCGACGGCATCCTTTGTTTAGAATTCCATTCGAAGAGCAATGCAATCGGTATGGATATTACGCAAATGATTAACTACGCTGTTGATGAAGTAGAAAAGAATTATAAAGGTCTTGTTATCGGTAACCAATCGAAGAACTTCTGCGTTGGTGCGAACTTAGCAATGATCTTAATGGAAGCACAAGACGACAACTACTTTGAAATTGAGTGGGTTGTGAAAAACTTCCAAGATGCAATGATGAAAATTAAATACTCTTCTAAGCCAGTTGTAGCAGCACCATATGGTATGACGCTTGGCGGAGGTACAGAAGTTTGCTTACCAGCAGCGAGCATTCAAGCTTCTAGTGAAACGTATATGGGCTTAGTAGAAGTTGGTGTTGGCTTAATCCCTGGCGGAGGCGGTAATAAAGAGCTATACATTAAACACTTAAATAAAATGGCAAACGGCGTAGAGTTTGACCTACAAAAAGTTGCAAATAAAGTGTTTGAAACAGTCGCAATGGCGAAAGTTTCAACTTCAGGACAAGAAGCGATTTCTCATAACTTCTTAGGTGATAAAGATGGTATTAGTGTGAATGGTGATCACTTACTATACGATGCGAAACAGAAAGCACTTGCTTTATATGAAGCTGGTTATAAAGCGCCGATTCGTAAAAAGATACCGGTTGTTGGTGAAACAGGATATGCAACTCTTGCACTTGGTGCAGAAGCAATGCATTTATCTGGTTACATTTCAGAGTACGATCTTCACATTGCGAAGAAACTTGCATATGTCATCGCGGGCGGAAAAGTGCCGTATGGAACAGAAGTTGATGAGCAGTATTTATTAGATGTAGAACGTGAAGCATTTATTAGCTTAGTAAGTGAGATGAAATCACAAGCAAGAATGCAGCACATGCTTGTAAAAGGAAAGCCATTACGTAACTAATAACGAGGGGAGATATCGTTCATGAGAGAAGCTGTCATTGTTGCGGGAGCAAGAACACCAATTGGAAAAGCAAAGAGGGGTTCATTAAAAACAGTTCGTCCTGACGATCTAGGGGCGTTAGTAGTAAAGGAAACGTTAAAGCGTGCGAATTATGAAGGACCAATCGATGATTTAATTTTCGGTTGTGCGATGCCAGAAGCAGAGCAAGGTTTAAATATGGCTCGTAATATCGGCGGATTAGCAGGACTTTCTTACGATGTTCCAGCTATTACAATTAACCGTTACTGTTCTTCAGGTTTACAAAGTATCGCTTACGGAGCAGAGCGCATTATGCTTGGGCACTCGGAAGCTGTATTATCAGGCGGAGCGGAATCAATGAGTTTAGTTCCAATGATGGGACACGTTGTTCGTCCAAATAGTCGCCTTGTAGAAGCAGCTCCAGAATATTATATGGGTATGGGACATACAGCAGAGCAAGTTGCTGTGAAATATGGAATTTCCCGTGAAGAGCAAGATGCATTTGCAGTACGAAGTCATCAACGTGCTGCGAAAGCATTAGCTGCAGGAAACTTTGCTGATGAAACAGTACCTGTAGATGTAACGTTACGTACTGTTGGATCAAATAACAAACTGCAAGAAGAAACAATCACTTTCACGCAAGACGAAGGTGTAAGAGCAGAAACGACGCTAGACATTTTAGGTAAATTACGTCCAGCATTTAACGTTCGCGGTTCTGTAACGGCTGGTAACTCTTCACAAATGAGTGATGGTGCAGCATCTGTATTATTAATGGACCGTGAAAAAGCAGTAAGCGATGGTATGAAGCCACTTGCGAAATTCCGTTCATTTGCAGTAGCGGGTGTACCACCAGAAGTAATGGGAATTGGCCCAATCGCAGCAATTCCGAAAGCATTAAAACTAGCTGGCTTAGAGCTATCTGATATCGGCCTATTCGAACTAAATGAAGCATTCGCTTCACAATCGATCCAAGTTATTCGTGAACTTGGTTTAGATGAAGAAAAAGTAAACGTAAACGGCGGTGCAATCGCACTTGGACATCCACTTGGCTGTACAGGAGCAAAACTAACACTATCTCTTATTCACGAAATGAAACGCCGCAACGAACAATTCGGTATCGTAACAATGTGTATCGGCGGCGGAATGGGAGCAGCGGGAGTGTTTGAATTACTATAAAAAAAGTGCAGGTGGCTCGTTCAGAACAGGAGGGCGTTGGAAGCCCTGACGAAGAGGCGCTTTTTGCCTCACAGGAAGGGGTGAAACGACCGACTGTTCTAGCCACCGGAACTGGATTATGAAAAAAAGTGGAAGCGGCTCGCTCAGAATGTGAGGGGGATGGAGCTTCAGACGTAGAGGCGTTCTTTGCCTCGCAGGAAGAAGTGAAGCCACCGAACATTCTAGCCGCTGGAACTGGACTATAAAAAAGTGCAGGTGGCCCGTTCAGAACGAGACGTCACCAATGCAAAGAATGGAAGCAACAAAGGTTTATAAAAACAAAAGGGAGAGCCAGCTTCTTTCAAAATGAGAGAAGCGGCTTATGAAAATATGAAGGAGGAAATTTTCATGGAAAAAACAGTAGGAAGTGCAGTTAAAGGCGGTAGCTTTTTAGTAGATGAGATTACGATTGATCAAGTGTTTACGCCAGAAGATTTTTCATCTGAGCATAAAATGATTGCAAAAACGACAGAGGACTTTATCGTAAATGAAGTTCTTCCAGAGCTTGAATATTTAGAGCAACATGAGTTTGATCGTTCTGTTCGTCTTTTAAAAGAAGCTGGGGAACTTGGTTTATTAGGTGCTGACGTACCAGAAGAGTACGGCGGAATTGGTCTTGATAAAGTAAGCTCAGCGTTAATCGCAGAGAAATTCTCTCGCGCTGGTGGCTTTGCAATTACTCACGGTGCTCACGTAGGTATCGGATCTTTACCAATCGTATTATTCGGTAACGAAGAGCAAAAGAAAAAGTATTTACCATTACTTGCAACTGGTGAAAAATTAGCGGCATACGCATTAACAGAGCCAGGTTCAGGATCGGACGCATTAGGTGCAAAAACAACGGCACGTTTAAATGCAGAAGGTACACATTACGTATTAAATGGTGAAAAACAGTGGATTACAAACTCTGCATTTGCTGACGTATTTATCGTATATGCAAAAATTGATGGAGAGCACTTCTCAGCATTTATCGTGGAGAAAGACTATGCTGGTGTATCTACAAGCCCAGAAGAAAAGAAAATGGGTATTAAATGTTCTTCAACTCGTACGTTAATTTTGGAAGATGCGTTAGTACCGAAAGAAAACTTACTTGGCGAAATCGGTAAAGGTCATATTATCGCATTCAACATTTTAAATATCGGTCGTTATAAATTAGGTGTTGGTACAGTTGGATCTGCGAAACGTGCAGTAGAAATTTCAGCACAATATGCAAACCAACGTCAACAGTTCAAACAACCAATCGCTCGCTTCCCATTAATTCAAGAGAAACTTGCGAATATGGCAGCAAAAACATATGCAGCTGAAAGCTCTGTATATCGTACAGTAGGCTTATTCGAAAGCCGCATGAGCACATTATCTGAAGAAGAAGTAAAAGACGGTAAAGCAGTAGCAGCTTCTATCGCTGAATATGCAATCGAGTGTTCTTTAAACAAAGTATTCGGTTCTGAAGTACTAGACTATACAGTAGATGAAGGTGTTCAAATTCACGGTGGTTACGGATTTATGGCAGAGTATGAGATTGAAAGAATGTACCGCGATTCTCGTATTAACCGTATTTTCGAAGGAACGAATGAAATTAACCGCCTAATCGTACCAGGTACGTTCTTACGTAAAGCGATGAAAGGTGAATTACCACTTCTTCAAAAAGCACAAAAATTACAAGAAGAGTTAATGATGATGATGCCAGAAGAAGTAGGCGATGAGCCATTAGCACTTCAAAAATATTTAGTAAATAACGCGAAGAAAATCGGCTTAATGGTAGCTGGATTAGCTGCTCAAAAATACGGTAAAGCATTAGATAAAGAACAAGAAATTCTTGTGAATATCGCTGACATCGTAAGCAACCTATACGCAATGGAGTCAGCTGTTCTTCGTACAGAAAAAGCAATTAAAACAACTGGTCTTGAAAAGAATAAACAAAAAGTGTTATACACTGAAGTATTCTGCCAAGAAGCATTTAACGAAATCGAAGCAGATGCGAAAGAAACACTTATCGCAGTTGAAAACGGCGACATGCTGCGCATGATGTTATCATCATTACGTAAATTAACTCGCCACACACCACTTAACGTAATTCCGAAGAAACGTGAAATTGCTGCGAAAATTTTAGAAGATGAGCGTTACACGGTTTAATATTTTTAAAGAAAAGTAGTCGTATAAACGACTGCTTTTCTTTTTTTTCTGAGAAAATAAAGTTTTTAGTGACATAAAACTAATACCATTAGTATAATAAAACTAATGGTATTAGTTTTCGTGAAAAGGGAGATGGGAATATGAGAATGATGCATGAAAAAACGGTATATCAATTGTCATTTTTGCCAAGAGTATTTCCTGTGAATTGTTACTTTATAGAGGAAGAAGATGGTTTAACTTTAATTGATGCTGCTTTGCCATATAGCGCAAAAGGAATTTTACAGGCGGCTGAGAAAATAGGAAAACCAATTACGAATATTGTATTAACACATGCGCATGATGATCACATCGGTGCATTAGACGCATTAAAGGAAGTACTTCCTCATGTTCCCGTCTATATTTCTAAAAGGGACGCAAAGCTGTTAGAAGGAGATACGACGTTACAAAAGGATGAACCGAATATACCGATAAAAGGCGGTGTACCTAAAAAAGTAAAAACGGTACCTGATGTTTTATTGGAAGATGGCGACCGAGTTGGATCGCTTCTTGCGATTATGACACCGGGACATACGCCAGGCTCCATGGCGTTTCTTGATGTACGAAATAAAGCTCTTATTGTTGGGGATGCATTCCAAACGAGAGGAGGTACGGCTGTTTCGGGACAAATGAAATTTTGGTTTCCGTTTCCAGCGATGGCAACGTGGAGTAAAGAAATATCATTACAAAGTGCAGAGAAGCTAAGAGAATATGAGCCGTCCTTGCTTGCGGCAGGGCATGGGAAAATGATAAACGATCCAGGGACTGTCATAGAGCTTGCTATTAAGGAAGCTAAGCGGAATATAGAAAGTAGAAAAGAGGGTTAATTGATGTCACCGAGAATCGGACTTACATTACAGAAAATTGTAGAAACAGCAGCAGAAATTGCAGATGCAAATGGAATACAAGAAGTAACGTTAGCTTCATTAGCGCAAACATTAGGGGTACGTTCACCTTCGCTATACAATCATGTGAAAGGTTTACAAGATGTACGGAAACATCTTGGTATTTACGGAATCAAGCAGCTGTATAACAAACTGGAAGAAGCGGCCGAGGGTAAACGGATGGATGAAGCAATTCATGCTTTAGGAGAAGCGTATGTAGCATTCGTACGCAAACATCCTGGACTATATGAAGCAACCTTTTTACGAGATGAAGAAGTAAGAAAAGCAGGTGACGGAATTGTAAAGCTTTGTCTTCAAGTTTTACAACAGTACGGCTTAGAAGGAGAGAATGCACTTCATGCGACACGTGGATTCAGAAGTATTTGTCATGGATTTGCGTCGATTGAACAGCAGGGCGGATTTGGTTTGCCGTTAGATTTGGATATAAGTTTACATGTATTGTTGGAAACGTTTATTAAAGGATTACGTGGAATGAAAGAGTGAATAAGAGGAGAAAAAGCATGAATTTGTCGCTGAGGATGCTTTTTATATAGCAGGCTTTGATTTGCTGGAGGGACAATGACAAAAGGATGTGAAGTGAAATGTTTGCAGGACATTTTGGCTTAGCGGCAGCAGTAAAAGCCAAGTCACCTAAACTACCACTTTGGGCTCTTATGGTAAGCTCACAATTGTTGGATATCATTTTTTTGCCGCTGTATATTTTAGGAGTAGAGACAATTGAACCTATTAATAGGAATAGTTATGGTGAAGCAATCATTCATGCGGATTACACACATTCTTTAATAGGAGCACTGTTTATTGCTTTTGTTGCAGGAATAGTGGGGAAAAGGTTTTGGGGCAAGCGGAGTGGTTTTGTTATAGGGGCTGTAGTTTTTAGTCATTGGATTTTAGATTTACTTGTGCACCGTGCTGATTTGCCGTTACTTCCGGGCCATTACGGAGATTTACCTATGCTTGGTTTTGGATTGTGGAGATTTCCGGCTATTAGTATCATATTGGAATGTATTCTTATTGCGATAGGAGGTATATTATACTTCCGTTTTATCGTTTCAAGTGCGGGCGCACAAAAGAAGTTTATAGCACGAGTAACTGACGGATTGGTAGTTATATTATTAATTCTTTCGTTACTTATTAGTATAGTGTTTTGAATATGGATAGCCGGAAACCTTAGAAGCGATTCTAAGGTTTTTTAGTGTATATGGTTTGAAAAGAACAGTAAGTGGATTAAAGTTTCTCTTTATTATTGTTAAAAATAGTTTACATGATGTTAAAAATAAATTACGATTAAAATATAGAAAATATTGTAAAAAGGAGAGGTTATGAAACAGAGTGGAATTTTACAAAATAATCTCGTTGTACTTAGAGCAGAAAAACGCTGGTCACAAACTGATTTAGCGAACAAAGCAGGGGTAAGTAGACAAACGATCGCCTCAATTGAAGCAAATCGTTACAATCCATCTTTAATTTTAGCTTTTGAAATTGCACATATTTTAGGTAAGGAGTTTCATGAAGTTTTTCAATATAAAATAGAGGGGGAAACGGAATGAGCATTGTAATAGGGGTCATAATCTCAGTAGCAGGACTAATAGGTGTTTTATATTCCACACGTTTTCAGAAGAATGAGGGGGAAGATGAAAGAGGCGAGCATATTACAGGAAATGCCGCTAAAATTTCATTATTTGTATTTTTATTTCTATATTTAGTTATCTTTTTGATTGGGAATCTATATTCACTGACAGGCGAACAGTATAAGTTAGCAAATGCATGTTTATTAGCTGGAGTGCTTTGTTCGTATGCTTTAACTATTGTAGTTTTGAAAAGAAGATATTAATTGGAAAAGAGCTGTTCTACATATGTAGAACAGCTCTTTTTGAGGGAAGTAAAAAAGATGAAGCTAATAAGCTTAGAAACAGTTCGTCAAATCGTATTTTTGCCGCACCGATTCCCGATTAACTTTAATTGATGCTGCGTTACCCTTTTTGTGAAAAGAAGATATTAGAATCAGTTCGGAAAATAGGAAAACCGATTACGAATAGCGTTATTACGCATGTGCATGATGACCATATAGGAGAACTTATTACTATAAAACAAGATTACCAAATGTTACGTTCTATATTTCTGAAAGGGATGCTCGTTTATTTGAAGGTGATTAAGGGTCTGTTAGTGCATGTAAATGCAACAGACGATTGAAGAAGCAGGGGAAGAATAAGGCTTATGCTGTGGTATACAGTGGTCATGGAAAACCTAGGCTTATTAAGGATTTAAAGGATATGTATTGATAGAGTATTTTCTATTGATTTGATGGCAGATACGCTAAGACAGTAGGTTTCAGTTAAACATACTGTCTTTTTTGAGTGTCGATAAATAGTATTGCATCTTATATTACGTAAAACCTTGGAAATGCTTAGGTGCTAAATATATAAATTCTGAGGCGCATATCCTTGTACAATAAAGAAAATTCAAAGGACAATATATTGTATATAACTAATGTGAACTAGCCTTTGTTTTTTTGAAAATTTATTATTTCTGTTCAGAAATATGCAGGAAGGATGGCGTTTTCTATGAGTTTTTCTGCTTTAGATAAAATGGAGTTCTGTTCTAAAGAACTTCAAGCCTAATTATATTCCTATTTACTTCAACAAGCTTTAGCTAACCTTGTAAACTCAAAAATACGTTTAGAAAAAAATACATCATCTTTACATTGCGTTTTTAAATTATTTGAATTTTAGATTATGTAACAGTTTAATTTCTAGATAAATTAGTCTCACATTAGCAAGGGTCAAGATGGGAGGATTCATACTGCAAATAAGGAACGATTTGTTAAGTTCTGAATTTTCCCCTTCTTATTTAGGTTAAGGAAGAAAAAGCGATAAACTCTTTGGTTTAATTAGCTTACAAACTATTCAATAAAATAATTTGTACATAAGGAATTTAGATTATTTCAGCATGCATGTTTAAATTAGTCTATAAAACTAGGAGGTTAACAAATAAATACATATTTTCCTTTTAAAAGGTTATCAATTCTGAATATTTCACGTCTTTTAATATCTATTGCCAAAAAAAAGGTAAAAATAATTTAAAATGGTAAATGAATCATACATAAACTTTTTTTTACATAATAGGATGTAATTGGAATTATGAAAAAATGGCCAATTAATACAAAACAAATCGCTAGAACTTTAGTAGTAACATTATCTTTAATGGCGAGTAGTACTTTAATCACTGAAGCTAGTACTTTAGCAAACACAAATGAAAATACTAAAATAGAAAACACTCAAGTTTTTCATGAAGCTGAAAAAGTTTTAACGCAAAATAATTTAGAGTTAGCAAAAGAAATAACGAATCAAGCAATAACTAAAAATCCTGATGGAACAATTTCATTTGACACAAAAAAGGCAATTAAATTAGGTATGAATCCTCTATATGCTCAAGAAACAAAGAATTTCTTTGAATCTCTTACTCCAGAACAAAACGAGTTGTTTGAAAATAACGAAGTGGAAATTAATGTTCAAAATTCAAATGTACAATACATACCTATTGTTATTCCTTTTGCTATCCCAGCTATCGCTGGACTTTATGAAGTTGTAGTTGGACTAGCAATGGCTGGAGCGCTTTATATAGGTAAAAAATTCGTTGATGCTATTCTAAAATGGGGAGTAGTTGAAGCGTGTAAGAAATTCCAAAATAGTAATAAATTAATAAAAAGCTTCTGTAAGGCAAATGGATATATAAAATAAATCGAACATGCAAAATAACGTATAAAGGAGAGTTATAAATACTCTCCTTTATACGTTATTCATAAAATAAAATTTTATATTAAGGTGATTTAAATTCATATGAAAAAATTAATTATTTTCAGTTCGCTCTTTTTAAGTGTTTTAATACTGTGTTATTTCTTCAATGTTTCTACTACAAAAACAAAAGAAATGTATTATCAGAAACAAATAACTCCTGATCAACTGCAATCTAAAATTTTAAATAAAGAACATAAAGTAGTTTATTTTTATCAAACAAACTGTCAATACTGTAAAAATGTTACGCCAATAGTCATACCAATGGCAGAGAAAATGAATATTAATATGGAAGTTATAAATCTAGAAGAGAATCCAGAAGGATGGAAAGAATTTAACATTGAAGGCACACCAACTATTGTGAACTATAAAAATGGTAAAGAAATAAATAGAATAGAAGGTGAAGAAAGCGAAGAGATATTTAAGGATTGGTTTAATAAATCAAAACATTAATGCATCATAAGAAAAGCTTAATTTAGCTTTTCTTATGATGCATTAAATAACTAGCTATAAAACCTGTTTATTTCTTTTCCGTAAAAGATTTCAAATAGGCGTAAATATTAGTTATAAAATAAATTATTGTTCCCCCAATTATCCCCACAATAAAAGACAATAGCAATTTATTACCTGTACTTAAAGAGGAAGCCCAAATCATATAGAAACCAAACACTACTAAAATAAAAGTTAATACATTATCTAATTTTTCTTTTGACATAAACAAAGCACCACCACAAAAATACATTTTTTACTTATTATAACATTTCTTTAGGGTGAAAAAAAGAATTTTAATATAATTTATTAAATGATGGCATTTTAGGTATGAATTTATCAATTTTTGATGAACTAGAATTGATTTCTAAAGAGTTGCGACGATATATGTCACCTAATGCTGTGAAGCGATTCGCTCGAAAGATTGAATTTGTCCAATCAAGAAGTAAATATGATGTACAAGAATTAATCACTCTATGCGTTTGACTAAGTTGATACATAGCTCATTCACACAATTATGTAGTAGATTAGAATCTAGTATAAATATTTTTATGTGGTCAGAAGGAAGTAATTTACGCTTTAATTCTCAGACTGCGCAATTTTCACACCGAATATTAATAGCCTTACTCCCCCTAATTTTATTTATCTAGCCAAATCTTAACATCGTGTACAAACTATTTCCTTCGGATTCGTGAGAGAATTTGGCCAAATTGAACTTATCTTTAAAATATAGAAGGCGTTTTTGATATCCACTAATACAACTCTGCAAAATTAGAAAGATTAGAGTACTATTGGGGAATTTAATTTATGTATACTATTGCCCCAAAAACAAATACTAATATTGAATGAAAGAAGAAAGGTAGGAGTATTCCATGCAAAATTTAACAGAGCTTGAAGTAGAAAACTTACGTCATTTAATTGGTGGACATGCAACAATTATTAACAAGTTGGAGCAGTATGCACAGACGTGTACGGATCCACAACTGAAACAAATGCTACAAAAAGATGCGCAAGATGCACGAAATACGAAACAACAATTAATGACTTTCTTAGGATAGGAGGAAGCGAAAGATGAATGAAAAAGATATGGTAAATGATTATTTAGCAGGATTAAATGCAAGTTTAACAAGTTATGCAAACTATATCGCTCAGTCTGATAATGAACAGTTACACCAAACGTTAATTCAAATTCGTAATCAGGATGAGATGCGTCAACGTAATATGTATGAGTATGCAAAGCAAAAGAGTTATTACAAACCGGCAGCACCTGCAAATCCGATGATTGTACAACAATTAAAGAGCCAATTAAGTGCGGAATAACAGAAAAAAGAAAACGAGCGAATCTATTCGCTCGTTTTCTTTTTGTATATGTCAATAAATACATAATAAATATTTTTCCAGTTGTAACAAATATGACGAAAATGGAAT
The DNA here is from genome assembly GCF_027716745.1 of Bacillus cereus group sp. Bc010. NCBI lineage: Bacteria > Bacillati > Bacillota > Bacilli > Caryophanales > Bacillaceae > Bacillus > Bacillus cereus group sp. Bc010. The sequence continues at coordinate 39,907 of NZ_JAQFUY010000025.1, read as the reverse complement.
ATAACAATTCACAAAAAGGATAAAAACTTTGCTCAATATTTCACAAAGTATCCATGGTTTATATCGTGGGAATCTCTATAATTAGGAGTGTAAAGAACAAAAGAAATAGATTATATGATCAATTAGGAGAGATTGCTATGAAACGAAATACAAGAAAAATTGCAATTATCGGTACTGGATTAGTTGGATCAAGTTGTGCATATTCCATTGTGAATCAAGGCATTTGCGAAGAGCTATTATTAATTGATATAAATCATGAACGTGCAGTTGGGGAAGCGATGGATTTATCACACTGCATTAACTTTACAAATACAAGAACAAAAGTATATGCAGGAAGCTATGAAGACTGCAAAGATATGGATATTGTTATTATTACAGCAGGACCAGCACCAAAGCCAGGGCAAAGTCGCTTAGATACTTTAGGAGCGAGTGCGAAGATTATGGAAAGTGTTGTTGGTGGCGTAATGGAAAGTGGATTTGACGGTATTTTCTTACTTGCATCGAACCCAGTTGATATTATTACATATCAAGTGTGGAAATTGTCTGGATTACCTAGAAATCGTGTAATCGGTACTGGTACATCACTAGATTCTTCTCGCTTACGAACAATTTTATCTGAAATGTTACATGTAGATCCTCGTAGTATTCACGGGTATTCATTAGGGGAACATGGTGATTCTCAAATGGTTGCTTGGTCATACGTAACTGTTGGTGGAAAACCAATTCTGCAAATTTTAGAAGAGAAAAAAGATCAATTTGGTGAAATAGATTTAGATGAAATTGTTGAGAAGACTGCAAAAGCTGGATGGGAAATTTATAAACGTAAAGGAACAACTTATTACGGAATCGGAAATTCTCTAGCATATATTGCGAGCTCAATCTTTAACGATGATTACCGTGTCATTGCTGTATCAGCTATTTTAGATGGTGAGTATGGTGAATATGATCTTTGCACAGGAGTACCAGCTATTATTACTAGAGACGGTATAAAAGAAATTGTAGAACTAAACTTAACAGAAGATGAAGAATCTCGATTCGCAAAATCAAACGACATTTTACGTGATTATATGAAAACAATTGGTTACTAACTTATAGGAGAAGGTGAAACAAATGAAGGAATATATAATGTCTCGTGTATTTAAAGCTTCTGCTGGAATTGCACAAGGTATTTTCGTATCCCTCGGAATTGGTTTACTGATCGAAAATATAGGAAGAATTGTTGATATTCCGTTGCTTATTACAATCGGAGTTGTTGCAAAATCACTTATGGCACCAGCCATTGGTGCCGGAATTGCTTTTATGCTCGGTGCAAATGGCCTTGTAATCTTCTCGGCTATGGTAGCTGGAGCGATTGGTGCCGGATCCATTTCAATTACTGAAGCAGGTCTAATTATTAAAACAGGTGAGCCAATCGGAGCATTATTAACAGCGACTTTAGCTGTATATATTGGTAAACGTTTAAGTGGAAAAACTGCGTTAGATATGATGCTCGTTCCATTTGCGGCCATATTAGGTTCTGGTTTAGTCGGTATTTGGTTATCTCATAATATTACTCCTGTTTTAAATACAGTTGGAGCATTCATTAAAGATAGCTCAGCTGGTAGCCCGTTCATCGCTTCTATCGTTATTGCGGTAGTTTGGGGACTATTACTTATCTCCCCAGCTTCATCAGCTGCGTTAGCGATCGCACTTAGCTTAGACGGTGTTGCAGGTGGTGCTGCTCTTGCAGGCTGCGTTGCTCAGTTTATCGGATTCTCTGTTATCTCAGCGAAAGAAAATAATTTAGGTGGCATATTAGCTCAAGCTCTGTGTACTCCAAAAGTACAGTTGCCAAATATCACTAAAAATCCAATGATTCTCGTCCCAACGGTCGTCGCCAGTGCGATAGTTGGTCCAGTATCAGCATTAATTTTCCAACTGGAAGCAGGAAAAGAAATTGCAGGTCTTGGATTAAGTTCCCTTATCGCACCAATTAATTTAATTTCCAGCGAAGGATGGGAAGTTGTCCCAGCGATGGTAATCACTTATATCGTCATTCCAGTAGCTGTTTCTTATATACTTTACATTGCTCTTAAAAAAGCAGGTCGTATTCACTCTGGTGATATGACTGTACCGCAATCTTAACTTGAAAATCTCCCTTTATATAGAGAAAAGCAGACTGAGAAGCCACAGTCTGCTTTTTACATTTTTTGATTTTGTTTTACTGGAACACGTACTGTTTCTTTTGCTAATAACAGCTGAACGCCGAAGTATAGTATGCTTGCAAGCGTCATTCCAGAGATGGCGTCTACAAATGCATGTTGCTTCGTAAATAGCGTTGATAAAATAATAAGCGTACCGAAGAAGGTAAGAATGTAATATTCAAAAGCATGTTGTTCTCTACGTTTAAAGGCAGCTAGCATAATGACAAATGTAGTAAGAACATGAATGCTCGGGAAACAATTTACCGGTTGATCGATACTATAAATATAGCGGACTAGTTCAGAAAACACGTCTGATCCAACGACGGTTGGACGTGGTACAGTTGTCTGCCAAAAATAATAAATGGAAAAACAAGCAAGTTTTCCGAGAATGATACTACTTAAAGTGACATAATATTGTTTTTGATCTGCAAAGCAGTAATAAATAAGTGCGCCGTATAAGTAAGGAAACCAAAGTAAATAAGGAATAATAAATGCTTTCACAAATGGAATCCAATCATCTACTACAGTTGTGACATCTACTGCGTGTACAGTCGATTTATTTAATACATCGTAAAGGGGACTTACGAGTACGAGTAGAAGTATATAACTTAACGGAAGAAAAGATGAAAGTTTAAATTTCTTCATGATAATCTCCTATGTTTAGTAATGTAAGTAAATTCAATTGATTATAATATAGAAACGTAATTTGGGCTATCGATTTTGCTTACATTTTCTTGAATGAACCTTACGTTTTTGTCACTTGACTGAAAAGAAGGGGAGGGTGCTAAATGAAGCGTTTATCGTATTTCTTAGTTTTTATATTGATATGCCTAGCGAGTGCTGGGTGTGCAAAGGATAAAGAAGGAGAGAAATTAGAATATAACGGAAGAGCACTCGTAATTGGAGTTGTTGGAGAAAAACCGAAAGATACGTTTAGGAATGTAAAGTTAGAGGAAATGAAGTTAGAGGAACTGGAAAAGAAATCTAAGGAAGTAGATGGTTTTCTCATAATGAAAGATCACTTTCAAGAAGCCTCAACAGAGCAATATAAAAATGTATTTTCATCACTAAAGAAACCAGTATTTTTTATCGGTTTACAAGATAAATCATATTCGATTTTTATTACAAAAGGGATAGAGTATAACAGTGCTCGAAAAGATGTAAATGCGATGTATACGCAAGGGTTTGCAAATATCGGAAGTGGTGAAGGACAACAATGGGCAGTTGGTTTATCGAATGGCGGAAATACTGAAGAAAGCATTCATAATATGTATATCGTCGTATTTCAAACAATTGCAGATTATTTGAGTCGATGATGAAGAAGGGTCCTGTAAACGAAGCTTCTCCTTTATTTCGCATGCAGGAATCGGGTACATAGTGGGTTCAACCGATGTCATTGTTTATGAGGTAACTAGTCGAAATTATGGAATACTGTAAATACAATATGCAAATATGCATATTGTATTTATTTGGATATTAAATGTGTTAAAATTAAATATAAGGATTTTCGTATATAAAGAACTAAAATCAGAAATATCCAGTGAATTTTGAGAGGTGTTACATGTTTACAAACAAGAAATTAATTCGTTTTGGTCTAACATTACTTGTATGTTTATTTGTAATTGATTTTACAATCGGTTATTTTCAAGCATATCTTGAATCAGCAGGTATTAAATGGGTAATATCAGAAACTTGGAGAACTATTTTGTTAGATGCCCCTGAAAGTATATTGGTTATTTTAGGCGCAATTGCTTTATATGATTTTACAAAAGAAACATCGCCAAAAGACGCATCCATTTAAATGCGTCTTTTTTCTTTGCAGTAATTTCTTCAAAATCATGGAACACTCTCATTATTACGGCCAAAATCGTTAGTTCCTTTTATCTGTACATCTTTGTCATGTAAAGTGTTTTCAGGTTTTGTGACTATAGGCTGAAATGGTTAAATAAACGTTTGTTTAAGATGTATGTTCGGTAGGAAGAAAGCGATGTAGATCAAGGGTTAACAAAGAAAAAAGGGGAGTTAATCAAACGTTTGTTTAAGATATATGTTCGGCGAGTGATAAGAGAAGAATCTAAAAAAATTTATATAGTTATTTTTTCTTAACAAATGGCGGAAAAATAAGAAAAATTTGCAGGATTATTAAAAATTATCACGAAATAAGTAAAAGTTTAGCGAATAATCGTTTGAAATAATAAAACGTTTTCTATATGATAAAGGTAAAGGTTAGTAAAAAAGTAGGTGAATTTATGACAGTAACATTTTATTCATATCCAAAGTGTGGCACATGTCAAAAAGCAAAGAAATGGTTTGAGGCAAACGATGTAGCATATGAGATGATTCATATTGTTGAAAATCCACCATCAAAAGAAGATTTACGTAATTTACATGAAAAAAGTGAATTACCATTAAAAAAATTCTTTAATACAAGTGGAATGCGTTACCGTGAACTTGGTCTGAAAGATAAGTTAAAAGATGCAAGTGAAGACGAAATGTACGAGCTTTTAGCATCTGATGGCATGTTGATTAAACGTCCAATTGTAACAGATGGAACGAAGGTAACACTTGGTTTTAACGAAGAGCAGTTTGAAAGTGTGTGGAAAAAGTACCAATAAGGTATTTTTACATAATTAATACATTCACTGGAGGTACAGTCATGAGCATTCCAAATAATTTACGTTACTCTGAAGAACACGAATGGGTAAAAACTGAAGGTAATGAAGTTGTTATCGGTATTACTCACTTTGCACAAAGTGAGCTAGGCGATATCGTATTCGTTGAACTTCCAGAAGTAGGTGCAACAATCGAAGCTGACGAGCCATTCGGAAGCGTAGAATCTGTTAAAACAGTTTCTGAATTATACGCACCTGTAAGCGGTAAAGTTGTAGCAGTAAACGAAGAATTAAGTGACCAACCAGAACTTGTTAACGAATCTCCATACGAGGGTGCATGGATGGTTAAAGTTGAACTTTCTGATGCAAGCCAAGTTGAGAAGTTATTAACTGCTGAAAAATATGCAGAAATGACAAACCAAGACTAATTATAGTCGACTGAAGGACAGCCTTTGTGCTGTCCTTTTTTATTTTATGTAAAATAATGAACGTAGAATCATATACTAATTATCGTGTGGGAGAACGTTTTTTGGAAAAACTTTTTTGTTTTAAGCTTTATATAGTTCTAGCTGTTTTCGCTTCTTCTTGCAAGGCAAAAAGCGCCTTTACGTCAGAAGCTCCATCCCCCTCGCAATCTGAACGAGCCGCTTGCGCTTTTCTTTGTCCAGCTCCACCTCCTAGCCCTTCATGTCTAAGAACCTTCCGCACGAGAAGACAAAAAGCGTCTTCTGTGCGAAAGAACCTTAGCCAACAGGGCTAAGCAGTCGGTTCCGCTTTTCTTTTGCAAAAATAAACAGGAAACAACATGAAAATAACGAATATACTATATACTAAGTTAAAGGTTGTATAGTATATGGTGATCGGGTGATGACATATGGTTTATGTAGAAAAAGTCATTATTGTAGAAGGTACATCAGATAGAAGAAAGATTGAATCTATTATTCGGGAACCGGTGGAAATTGTTTGTACAAATGGTACAATTGGTTTGTCGAAAATGGATGAGCTCGTTGATCAGTTTTTTGATAAGGAAGTGTATGTACTAGTGGATGCTGATGATGCTGGAGAAAAGTTAAGGAAACAATTTCGAAAAGAATTCCCGCAAGCAGAGCATATTTATATTGATCGCTCGTACCGAGAAGTGGCAACTGCGCCATCTTCACACTTAGCAAATGTATTATGGGGAGCTGACATTGACGTTTATACAGAATATTTACGGTAAGGAATGATAGAAGTGATTGACTGGACAGGAGCCGAAGCTACAGCTCTAATAGAGAATGAAGAAAAAACAGTGTTATATGTATATACTCCAATGTGTGGAACATGCCAATTAGCAAAAAAGATGTTAACTGTCGTTGAGATGACAATTGAAGGTTTGAAAATTGGAATGTTAGATTTAAATTATGCTCCGCATTTCGCGAAAGAGTATGGGATCGAAAGTGTACCTTGTTTACTTGTTTTTGAAAATGGGACACTGATGAAGAAGATATACGCATTTCATTCGGTTGAATATTTATATACGGAATTAAAGTAGGCGGCAAAGTTTTTGTCGCCTCGACATATTTCTCGGGAAATATGTCGAGATGCAGGGTGGTTACAGTATTTGTCGAGCGAAAATAACAGGATTGCTCTTTAGTGAGAGGGAATGGTATGTGTAATAGAAAGTGATATGAAGGATGTGATTTAGAGTGAAATTATATTCTTTGCTGCAATCATTTGTAAATTACGCTAATGGTCAATATCATTTAGAACCGCTTTTAAGACAAGGAGAAAAAACTGTTAATTTCCGCTTTGGAGATGAAAGTTGTTCGTTACAAATTTCAAGAGATTATATAGAGCTGTTGAAAGAAGAAAGAGGAACAGAGCAAATTGTGTGTGTAGATGAAGAAGATGTAAAAGAATTGGTGAACGGCAATGTACGATTGCAAATGTTAATGAACGATGGACGTGTACAATATTCGGGAACGTATCGAACGATGCTATTAGTTGAATCGATGTTTCATATATGTAAACCGATGTCAGTAGGTGCTTAAAATTCTGAAGTTTCATTTTTTGCGAAAATTTCTGTTGACATGGTGTGTGGATATTGATACAATTCAATTCATAAAATATAGATAATTTCATAAATTACAAATCAGACGAAAATGTAATCTGATTTCTCTTATCAAGAGAGGTGGAGGGACTGTGCCCTGTGAAGCCCGGCAACCGTCAACTTTATGTTGAAATGGTGCCAATTCCTGCAAAGCAAATGCTTTGAGAGATGAGAGAGAGGGATAATGTTGTTATATACGCACATAAACCTTTCTGCTTCTCTAAGGCAGAAAGGTTTTTTTGTTGTTTGAATGTGGAGGACATTCAAATAATAAAAGTAGTGATAACGGTGGACTACACGCATTAAACATAAAAAATTGCGGAGTCGATCCAAACAAAAAAGGGGTGATACACCATGATTCTATTAGAGAATGTAAAGAAAATATATAAAGCAAAAAGCGGTGATGTCACTGCTGTAGATAATGCCAATTTAAAAATAGAGAAAGGTGAGATATTTGGTGTTATCGGATATAGTGGCGCTGGAAAAAGTTCTTTAATTCGATTATTCAATCAGTTGGAGAAACCAACTTCAGGTCAAATTACAATTGCAAATCGCGTCATTTCAGCGATTACAGGAAGCGAACTTCGTAAGGCAAGGCAAGAAATCGGAATGATTTTTCAACACTTCAACTTACTTTGGTCACGAACTGTACGTGAAAATATTGAGTTCCCACTTGAAATTGCAGGTGTTGATAAGGCGAAGAGAAGAAAACGCGTGGATGAGTTAATTCATCTTGTTGGATTAGAAGGAAGAGGAGACGCGTACCCATCTCAGCTGAGCGGAGGACAAAAGCAACGTGTTGGTATTGCGAGAGCGTTAGCTAACAATCCGCAAGTACTTTTATGTGATGAAGCAACGTCAGCTCTTGATCCAGAAACGACAGATCAAATTTTAGATCTATTATTAGATATTAATAAACGTCTCGGTTTAACGATTGTACTCATTACACATGAGATGCACGTAATTCGAAAGATTTGTAATCGTGTTGCAGTAATGGAAAAAGGGAAGATTGTAGAAACAGGTCCAGTACTTGATGTGTTCCGTAATCCGCAGCAAGACATTACGAAACGATTTGTACAGCAGTTAACGGATTCTGAAGATACAAATGAAACAATTGAAAGTTTAATTGAAAAATATCCAGATGGAAAAGTGGTTCGTTTGCAGTTTATCGGTGAAGCGGTAGAAAGACCAGTACTTCAAAGATTAATGCAACGCAGTGATATAGAAGTTAGCATTTTGCAAGGAAATATCGCACAAACAAATAACGGCTCTTACGGTAGTTTAGTTGTTCATTTAAATGGTGAGGAAACAGCGATTCAGCAAGCAATAGAGGGAATACATCAAGATCAAGTAGAGCTGGAGGTGATTGCACATGGATAAGTTATTCACAAATGTTGATTGGAATCAAATGTTAGAAGCAACTGGTGAAACGTTATATATGACGGCAATCGCAGCTCTTGCCACATTTGTTTTAGGACTCATTTTAGGATTGTTACTCTTTATGACAGCGAAAGATAATTTATGGGAAAACAAAGCGGTTAACACGGCGATTGGAGCGTTCGTAAACATTTTCCGCTCGATACCGTTCATTATTTTAATCATTTTATTAATCCCATTCACAAAGATTTTGCTTGGAACAATTCTTGGAGCGAGTGCAGCACTTCCAGCTTTAATTATTGGAGCGGCACCGTTTTACGCGAGAATGGTTGAAATCGCCCTTCGTGAAATTGATAAAGGTGTAATTGAAGCTTCAAAAGCGATGGGAGCAAAAACAAGCACAATTATTTTGAAGGTGTTAATTCCAGAATCGTTACCAGCATTAGTATCTGGTATTACGGTTACGACAATTGCTTTAGTAGGCTATACAGCAATGGCGGGAGTTGTTGGTGCTGGTGGCCTTGGAACACTTGCTTACTTAGAAGGATTCCAACGAGGAAATAACGACGTAACAATCGTTGCGACAATTTGTGTATTACTAGTTGTATTTTTCATTCAATGGATTGGTGATCGTGTAACGACTCGAATAGATAAACGATAATAAAAAAACGGGAGGGTATTTCAAATGAAAAAATTATTACTTACAGCACTTATTTCAACTTCAATTTTCGGGTTAGCTGCTTGTGGCGGGAAAGATAAAGATGAAAAGAAACTTGTTGTGGGGGCTTCTAACGTACCGCATGCGGTTATTTTAGAAAAGGCTAAACCTTTATTAGAGAAAAAAGGAATTGAGTTAGAAGTGAAAAAATTCCAAGACTACGTATTACCAAATAAATCGTTAGCGGATAAGGATTTAGATGCAAACTACTTCCAGCACATTCCGTATTTAGAAAAAGAAATGAAAGATAAAAAATATGATTTTGAAGTAGCAGGAAAGATTCATTTAGAACCAATTGGTGTATATTCTCAAAAATATAAGAGCTTAAAAGAACTTCCAGATGGAGCGACAATTATTATGAGTAATTCAGTTGCTGACCATGGACGTGGTCTAGCAATTTTACAAAAAGAAGGTATTTTAAAAATTAAAGACGGGGTAGATCCAGTTAAAGCAACTCCAAAAGATATTGCGGATAACCCGAAAAACTTGAAATTCAAAACAGATATTGAGCCTGGTTTATTGCCACAAGTGTATAACAATAAAGAAGGCGACGCGGTTCTAATTAACTCGAACTATGCAATTGATGCGAAGTTAAACCCAGAAAAAGATGCAATTGCAATTGAAAGTAATGATTCACCATACGCAAACGTAGTAGCTGTTCGTAAAGGCGATAAAGATAAGAAAGAGATTAAAGCTCTTGTAGAAGTATTACATTCTAAAGAAATTGAAGATTTCATTAATAAAGAATATAAAGGGGCAGTTGTTCCTGTAAAAGAATAATTGCTGTAAAAGGGCTGGTGTATGCCAGCCCTTTTTATAACTACATAATTATACGGGAGAAGGGGACATCATATGAAAAAGATTCTATTGTCAGTTGTTACAGCGCTGTCTGTATTTACATTAGCTGCTTGCGGAGGAAAAGAGGAGAATAAGCTTGTTGTGGGAGCTTCTAACGTACCGCACGCTGTTATTTTAGAAAAGGCACAGCCGATATTAGAGAAAAAGGGTATTAAATTAGAAATTAAAAAATTCCAAGATTATGTGCTGCCGAATAAAGCGTTAGCGGATAAGGAAATTGATGCAAACTACTTCCAGCACATTCCTTACTTGGATAAAGAAATTCAAGAAAAAGGATATAAAATTGTAAACGCAGGGAAAATTCATTTAGAGCCAATGGGCATTTATTCTAAGAAATATAAAAGCTTAAAAGACTTACCAGATGGCGGGACAGTGATTATGAGTAATAACGTAGCGGAGCGTGGCCGTATGCTAGCGCTGTTACAAAAAGGCGGCGTTATTAAATTAAAAGACGGAGTAGATGTTGTGAAAGCAACAGTAAAAGATGTTGTAGAAAATCCGAAAAACTTAAAGTTTAAAACAGATGTAGAGCCTGGTCTTTCACCGAAGTTATATGAAAATAATGAAGGTGATGCATTATTTATTAATTCAAACTATGCAATTGATGCAAAATTAAATCCAACAAAGGATGCGATTGCGATTGAAGGATCAGACTCTCCGTATGCAAATATTATTGCAGTTCGTAAAGGTGACGAGAAGAAAAAAGAAATTAAGGAGCTAGTAGAAGTGCTGCATTCAAAAGAAATTCAAGATTTTATTAATAAAGAATATAAAGGTGCTGTACTTCCGGTAAGTGAATAGATATAAGGAAAGGGCTGGAAATTTACCAGTCCTTTTTTCTTTATATAAATAAGAAGAAAGGTGTATCATATAAGGATGCAAGTGAAATACTTATATACATTTGTGAAAAAATTGTTACTTTTTTTCATCGTTTGCGATATCATTTTATTTGATATAAAATTAGAATGAGAATAAAATGAGAATATGAACGTTTTAGGAATTTTTAAAATGTATATATAGGATTAATGGAGGTATTGAGATGGCTGGTTCTACATTAACGGTTAAAGACTTACACGTATCAATTGATGGCAAAGAAATTTTAAAAGGTGTAAACCTTGAAGTAAAAGGTGGAGAAATCCACGCAATTATGGGACCTAACGGAACAGGTAAATCAACTTTATCTTCTGCAATTATGGGTCACCCAAAATATGAAGTAACAGAAGGTAGCATCATCATCGACGGTGAAGATGTATTAGAAATGGAAGTAGACGAGCGCGCGCAAGCAGGTCTATTCCTAGCAATGCAATATCCAAGTGAAATTAGCGGAGTAACAAACGCTGACTTCTTACGTTCTGCAATTAACGCACGTCGTGAAGAAGGCGATGAAATTTCTCTTATGAAATTTATCCGTAAATTAGATAAAAACATGGAATTCCTAGAAATGGATCCAGAAATGGCACAACGTTACTTAAACGAAGGTTTCTCTGGCGGTGAGAAAAAACGTAACGAAATTCTTCAATTAATGATGATTGAGCCAAAAATCGCAATCTTAGACGAAATTGACTCAGGTCTTGATATCGATGCATTGAAAGTTGTATCTAAAGGTATTAACGAAATGCGCGGCGAAGACTTCGGTTGCCTAATGATTACGCATTACCAACGTTTATTAAACTACATCACTCCAGACTTCGTTCACGTTATGATGAACGGTCGTATCGTTAAATCTGGTGGCCCTGAGCTTGCACAACGTCTAGAAGCTGAAGGTTACGACTGGATTAAAAAAGAATTAGGTATTGAAGACGAAACAACAGAGCAAGAAGCGTAAGAGAGGAGCATAAACATGACAATCGGTACATTACCTTTCGATCAAGAAATAATCCGTCAACGCGCAAGCGAAGTAAACGAAGCAGCTTGGTTGACTGAGTTCCGCTTACAAGCTCTTGCACAAGCAACTGAACTTCCAATGCCAACTCCTGATAAAACGAAAATTGACAAATGGGACTTTATCGGAAAAGGCGACGCTGCTAAGCAAGAGCCTGTAAGTTCTTTAACAGAGCTTCCAGAAGCAGTGAAAAACTTAATCGATGAAAATAACAGCGTATTAGTGCAACGTACTGGTACAACTGCATTCGTTTCTTTAGCAGACGAAGCAAAAGAAAAAGGTGTTATTTTCACAGACATCGTAACAGCTGCAACAGAGCATGCTGAACTAGTACAAAAGTACTTAATGAAAGACGGCGTGAAGGTAGACGAGCATCGTCTAACTGCACTTCATGCTGCATTAATCAACGGTGGTGCATTCGTATATGTTCCGAAAAACGTTGTTCTTGAAACGCCACTTCAAGCTGTATTCTTAGTAGACGGCGAAGAAGCTAACGTATATAACCACGTATTATTCGTAGCTGATGCGAACAGTACTGCAACTTATGTAGAAAACTACGTTGCAAATGAAAATGCTAAAGGTATTGCAAATATCGTAGCAGAAGTAATCGTGGAACAAGGCGCACAAGTGAAATTCGGTGCGGTTGATTTATTAGCAAAAGACGTAACAACTTACGTTAACCGCCGCGGTATTGTTGGACGCGACGGCCGCGTTGATTGGGCTCTAGGCCTTATGAATGACGGAAACACAATTTCAGAGAACGTTACAAACTTAATGGGCGACGGTTCATATGCTGATACGAAAACAGTAACAATTGGCCGTGGTAACCAAACACAAAACTTTACAACTAAAGTTGTTCACTTCGGTAAACATTCTGAAGGTTGGATTTTAAAACACGGTGTACAGAAAGATAGTGCAACATCTATCTTTAACGGAATTGGTAAGATTGAACACGGTGCATCTAAGTCAAATGCACAACAATCTTCTCGCGTTCTTATGTTAGATGAGAAAGCACGCGGTGATGCAAACCCAATTCTTTTAATTGACGAAGATGATGTTATGGCAGGTCACGCAGCTTCAGTAGGTCGCGTAGATCCAACTCAACTATACTACTTAATGAGCCGTGGTATTCCAAAACGCGAAGCAGAACGTTTAGTCATCCATGGATTCTTAGCACCTGTAGTTAATGAGCTTCCAATTGAAGGAGTAAAAGCACAGCTTGTTGAGGTAATTGAAAGGAAAGTTCGCTAATGAATATTCATGAAATACGCAAACAGTTTCCAATTCTTGATCAAAAAGTGAACGGCAAACAACTTGTTTATTTCGATAGTGCAGCAACTTCTCAAAAACCAATTCAAGTCATTGAAACGTTAGAACGTTACTATAAAGAATACAATTCTAACGTGCATCGCGGTGTTCATACGCTCGGTACGAAAGCTACCGACGCGTATGAAGGTGCACGGGAGAAAGTTCGCAAGTTTATTAATGCGAAATCAATGGAAGAGATTATTTTCACGCGCGGAACGACAACTGCATTAAATACAGTAGCGGCTAGCTATGGTCTTGAAAATGTAAAAGAAGGCGATGAAATCGTTATTTCTTACATGGAGCACCATAGTAACATCATTCCGTGGCAACAAGTTGCGAAGAAAACTGGTGCAACTTTAAAATATCTTCCGCTTCAACCAGATGGGACAATTTCAATAGAAGATGCTCGTCAAACAATTACACCGAATACAAAAATCGTTTCTATCATGTATGTTTCTAATGTACTTGGAACGATTAACCCTGTAAAAGAAATCGGAGCAATCGCACATGAGAATGGCGCAATTATGGTCGTTGACGGTGCACAAAGTACACCTCATATGAAAGTAGATGTACAAGATTTAAACTGTGATTTCTACGCATTATCTGCTCATAAGATGTGCGGACCTACAGGTATCGGCGTATTATATGGTAAGAAAGAATTGCTAAACAATATGGAGCCAATTGAATTTGGCGGTGAAATGATTGATTTCGTAGATTTACAAGAATCTACTTGGAAAGAGCTTCCGTGGAAGTTTGAAGCAGGTACACCGATTATCGGTAATGCAATTGGACTTGGTGCGGCAATTGATTTCCTAGAAGAAATCGGTCTTGATAATATTGAAAAGCATGAGCATGAATTAGCGCAATACGCTTTAGAAAGACTATCAGAAGTAGATGGCGTTACAATTTATGGTCCAAAGCATCGCGCTGGTCTTGTTACATTTAATATTGAAGACGTACATCCTCACGATGTAGCGACTGTATTAGATGTAGAAGGTATTGCGGTTCGCGCAGGACACCACTGTGCACAACCGCTTATGAAGTGGCTGAAAGCTTCTTCAACAGCACGTGCGAGCTTCTATTTATATAATACAAAAGAAGAAATTGATACATTTGTTGAATCGCTAATCAAGACAAAGGAGTATTTCACAAATGTCATTTAATAATTTAGATACGTTATATCGTCAAGTTATTATGGATCATTACAAAAATCCTCGTAACCATGGCGTGCTAGAAGATAGTGTTACAGTTAACTTGAACAATCCAACTTGTGGCGATCGTATCCAACTTACGATGAAAGTAGAAGAAGGTATTGTGCAAGAAGCGAAGTTTGAAGGAGAAGGATGTTCTATCTCAATGTCTTCAGCTTCCATGATGACACAAGCAGTAAAAGGTAAGAAAATTGAAGAGGCGCTTCAGCTTTCTAAAATTTTCTCTGACATGATGCTAGGAAAAGAGTACGATGACAGCATCGATTTAGGAGATATTGAAGCATTACAAGGCGTATGCAAGTTCCCTGCACGTATTAAATGTGCAACATTAGCGTGGAAAGCGTTAGAAAAGGGCTTAAACGAAGATAAGTAATGTTAAAGGTTCCTAAAAACGAGGTTATCTAAGGAGGGACACACCAACATGGCGAAGCAACTGCCAGATATCGGCGATTATAAATATGGTTTCAAAGACAAAGACGTTTCGATTTTCCGTGCTGGACGCGGTTTAACAAAAGAGATCGTTGAAGAGATTTCACGTATGAAAGAAGAACCACAGTGGATGTTAGACTTCCGTTTAAAATCACTGGATAAGTTCTATGAAATGCCAATGCCACAATGGGGCGGCGACTTAAACGACTTAGATTTCGATGAAATTACGTACTACGTAAAACCATCTGAGAAATCTGAGAAGTCTTGGGATGAAGTACCTGATGAAATTAAAGCGACATTTGATAAATTAGGTATTCCAGAAGCTGAGCAAAAATATTTAGCTGGTGTATCTGCACAGTACGAATCTGAAGTTGTATACCACAACATGAAAGAAGACCTAGAAGCTCTAGGAATCGTCTTCAAAGATACAGATAGCGCATTAAAAGAGAACGAAGATATTTTCCGTGAGCATTTCGGAAAAGTAATCCCACCAACAGACAACAAATTCGCAGCATTAAACTCTGCAGTTTGGTCTGGTGGATCATTCATCTACGTTCCAAAAGGTGTGAAAGTTGATACACCACTTCAAGCGTATTTCCGTATTAACTCTGAAAATATGGGACAATTCGAGCGTACGCTTATCATCGTAGACGAAGGCGCACACGTACACTACGTAGAAGGTTGTACAGCACCTGTTTACACGACTAACTCACTTCACAGTGCGGTAGTAGAAATCATCATTAAGAAAGATGCATATTGCCGTTATACAACAATCCAAAACTGGGCGAACAACGTATACAACCTAGTTACAAAACGTGCGGTTTGTGAAGAAAACGCAACGATGGAATGGATTGACGGTAACATCGGATCTAAATTAACGATGAAATACCCAGCAGTTATCTTAAAAGGCGAAGGCGCTCGTGGTTTAACATTATCTATCGCGATTGCTGGTAAAGGCCAACACCAAGATGCTGGTGCAAAAATGATTCACTTAGCACCAAACACGTCTTCAACAATCGTTTCTAAATCGATTGCGAAGCATGGTGGTAAAGTAACTTACCGTGGTATTGTACACTTCGGACCAAAAGCGAAAAACTCTCGCTCTAACATCGAATGTGACACATTAATCATGGATAACCAATCTACATCTGATACAATTCCTTACAACGAAATTAAAAACGATTACGTTTCACTTGAGCACGAAGCGAAAGTATCGAAAGTATCAGAAGAACAATTATTCTACCTAATGAGCCGTGGTATTTCTGAGCAAGAAGCTACAGAAATGATCGTAATGGGCTTCATCGAGCCATTCACTCGCGAACTTCCAATGGAATACGCAGTTGAAATGAACCGCCTAATCAAGTTTGAGATGGAAGGTTCTATCGGTTAAATAGAAATGCGGAGCCGACTGTTCAGACCCGTTGGCTAAGGTTCTTCCGCACAGAAGATGCTTTTTATCTTCTCGTGCGGAAGGTTCTTAGACATGAGGGTCTAGGAGGCGAAGCTGGACAATATATGTATGAAGAAAGCGCCCTGCTGTGCAGGGCGCTTTTTTTATTGTGTGAGCTTGGCTTGGGGTGGGGTTAGCCGAGATACCCAGGTGGGTTTCTGGCTAAATATATTAGCGATTTTTCAAATATATCGACGATAACTCCGAATATATCAGCGATTATTTCAATATATCGGCGATTCGACAAGGGATATCGACTTATCAACAAATTACGACAGGAAGAACAGGTCGTATACCCCGAACTTAAATCGTATCCACCTTATCCACAGATTTAACACGTTCCAAAATATACTTCATCCCAACAAAAGAACCGTACCCAATTAAAGCTCCTAGCATATTGAGTATGATGTCATCAATATCGAAAACACCAGTAAAGGTAAGGAGTTGTAACGATTCAATTAATAAAATAAACTTAATAAAAATTTTGGATGCTATTTTTACATTGTTAATTTGTTTAAATAATAAAGGTAGCAGGAATCCGAATGGGATGAATATGATGACGTTTCCTAATGTGTTCATAAGTACGATTTCTATATTATAAGGATCTAGTAAATGAGTAGGATCGAATCCACTTAAATAGTTGATTGTACTTCTGAAAGGAACTAAGTTTATTAACCCACCGTGTATAGCATGCCAGTCACCTGTTTCAAAGAAGTACTTCAGATTACCAAAGTAAAAAGCTGACCTCCCGAGCAATAGTTTAAATAACAAAATAAGCGAATACGGTAAAAACAATCCCCAGCCAATCCACTGTACATATTTTTGAGTAGAAGATTGCATCGCTTTTTCAATTTCAGTTCCTAAAGTAGAGGCTTCTCCAAAGTTTTGAATGGCTAATGCAGTAGCTTCTTTTTCAGATTTTCCTTGATCGAGAAATTCTTGTTTTAAGCTTGTGAGATGATCATAAATTTCGAAGTATAGTTCGCTTTTATCAGATTGGGATAGGTTTGTTTTTTGAACGATACTCTTTATGTATTTTTCAATCGTCATTAATTTAAAGCTCCTTTCTGACAAGTTTTAATAAGAGCTGTAACTGAATCCCACGCTGTTAGTTTTTCTTCTAAAATTTTCTTTCCGTTCGTAGTGATGCGATAAAATTTTCGTTTCATACCCGTTTCAGATTCGCCCCAGTAGGAATTTATTAAATCCTTTTGTTCCAGACGTTTGAGTGCTGGATAGAGTGTACCTTGGCTCATTGTGTATAAATCATTGCTGTTTTCTTTTAGCTTTTGAATAATTTCATATCCGTACGTATCGTGCTGTTTAATGATGGAGAGAAGTAAAATATCAATACTTCCTTTTAATATCTCTTTATCCATTTTATGGTTCACCACCTTATAATGAGATTGTAACACGACATGTGTCGTGTTACAAGGTATATATGCATGAGTATACCCCTGCTAGTATACATTTCAATATATCGACGATTATTTCAATATATCAGCGATTATTTCAATATATCGACGATTCGACAAGGAATATCGACTTATCAACAAATTACGACATAGCAGAGCGGGCGTATACCCCTCAATATTTAGATGATATGCATGAAGTGGCCGAATGGAAGTAGTTGAGGCTAAGATATTGACAAACCCCCACAAGGAACCCCCACAACACCCCCACAAGAAAACCAAACAAACACCTCGTAAAACCACTCAACAAACTTTCTGACAAATCCCACCCCCGTTCTCTCAACGAATCCAACAACTAAAAAGAAAGTTTCTCATATGAAAAAGGGCAATCTTTTGCTTTTTCTCACAATGCGAGTACAATGTAAAATAGCAAGAAAAGACGAAAAGTATTTACAGGATTATTGCGTACGCATAGCGTAAATGGCAGTAAGGAACTGAGAGGAGGTTTTTTCTCTGAATATAAATAAAGAAACAATGATCCACCTTTATCATACAAACGATATACATAGTCATTTTGAAAATTGGCCGCAAATTTCTCGGTTTGTACAAGGAGAGAAAAAGCGAAGACAGGAAGCGGGAGAGACCGTTTTGACTGTAGATATCGGCGATCATGTGGATCGTTTTCATAGTATTTCGGAAGCGACGAATGGGCTTGGCAATACGAAGCTTTTAAATGAGGCGTTATATGATTATGTAACGATCGGAAACAATGAAGGAATTACGTTAGCGAAGGAGCATTTGAATCGCCTATATGATGATGCTGGATTTGAGGTGCTTGTCGCGAATTTATTTGAAAAAGAAGGGGTACGTCCGGAGTGGGCAAAGCCTTATAAATTACATACAACGACAGATGGGATTACGATTGCTTTTATCGGATTAACGGTTGCGTATCCAGAGTTTTATCAAATGTTAGATTGGCATATTGAAGATCCAATCGAGCATTTAGAGTCTATTTTAGAAGAAGTGAGAGATGAGGCTCATATAACGGTTGTCCTTTCTCACCTTGGAAAAAGCATGGATGAGCATATGGCGGAGCATTATGATATAGATGTTATTTTAGGGGCACATACGCATCATTTATTTGAGCGTGGTGTTCTTATGAATAATACGTTACTATGCTGTTGTGAGAAGTGGGGACGTTACGTTGGGCACGTTCAGCTTACTGTGGATAAAGAGACGAAGAAGTTGTTGAAAAAGGATGGTAGAGCGATTAAGACTGAACGTTTAGGTGCTTATAGCAAACCGTTATCCACAATTGAAGCGCTGCAGGAAGAAAGTGAACATATTATGGAAGAGCCTGTCGTTCATTTAAAGGAATCATTACCGGTTAATTGGTTTCATGAGACAGCATTTTCGCACATGTTAGCAAATGCGCTGAAAAACTGGTGTGGTGCAGAGATTGGCATGGTGAACGCTGGTGTACTTCTTGAAGGATTAGAAGAAGGCGTTGTGACGCGCGGAGATATTCACAGAATTTGTCCACATCCCATTAATCCATGTTTATTGAAAGTGCCGGGGAAAACGTTACGAGAAGTGATATTGAAAGCACGTCGCCCGAATATGGAGAACCTTGAGGTAAAAGGATTCGGATTCCGCGGGAAAGTAATGGGAAAAATGATTTACGCTGGTGTAGAAGTCATTCCAGATACGATTCCTGGGAATAAAATTTTACTCGAAGATGTATTAATTAACGGGGAATCGCTGGAATTAGATCGTATATATACAGTAGGAACGATTGATATGTTTACATTCGGCTACTTATACCCAGAGCTATCCACACTTTCTGACAAACAATATTATATGCCAGAACTACTTAGAGATGTGTTAACAGACATGTTAATAACTTATACATCTTCCGTCAAACTATAGGCTAGTTAACTTGTAACACTCATTTTTCTCTTGTCATACAGATAAGAAAGAGAGGAGTGTGAACTATGGTTAATGTGGAGCCAATTATAATCGATAATTATACGTTTATTGCGGTTAGCGTCAAACTTCCAAAGACAAATTTGCTAGCTGTAATGAGCGATAAAGGATATATTATGTGCGGTGCATTAGATGTAGGTCTTTTAAATGAGAAGTTAGGGGATCGAGGTATTATTGCCGGCCGCGCGGTTGGTGTAAGAACGATTGAACAACTTCTTGAAGCGCCGCTAGAATCAGTAACGATTGAAGCTGAAGCTTTAGGTATTACGGCTGGCACAATCGGAAAAGAAGCATTATTAAAAATGAGATAAGCATATATCGTCCCTCCTTCTTGCATAGAAATGATATAAGAAGGAGGGTTTTGTATGAGTATATTTCGTTCGAAAAATTCGCGGTTTCGAAGGGGACCTATTTCCTTTCGGCACATACTGCTTATGTCGTTTATTCTTTTTGTCATATTACTCGTGCAAGGATTATGGATTGTGAATAGCAGCATTCAGCCGACATTAATGAAATATGGAGAAGTAGAGACACATAAAATGGCGACAGCGGTTATGACGAAGGCGGTAAAAGATAGGATCGATGAGGGATTCGATGTCGATTCATTAATGAAAGTACAAAATGATAAAAACGGGAAAGTATCCACAATTAATTTAAATACGAAGCAAGTAAATGAAATCGTAACGTCAACGACCACATACATAGAAAAATATTTACAGCAAGTAGAACAAGGGAATTTGAAGGGGCTAGGTATTTCTGAAAAAAATGGGGCAACGATGGCAGTTCCGTTTGGCCGTGTAACAAATAATGCACTTCTTGGAAATATCGGACCCGACATTCCAATTGATTTCACAACGATTGGTCATGTAAATACGGATATTAAACAAAAAATTGAGCCGCACGGAATCAATACGATAGCGATTCAAATTATTATGGAGATGGAAGTGACGTTGCAAGTCATTATTCCATTTCATACGAAAGAAATAAAAGTAAAACAAGATGTTCCGATTGCGACGCGTATCGTTCAAGGGGAAGTGCCTACGTATTATGGAAGCGGAAGTGTTGTTGTACCTGATAAAAAGAAAACGGATAGTTAGTCGAATATAAAAAATAACCGTAGCAATGTGCTACGGTTATCGTTTTGTATTCGCGCGTTCTTTTCGCTCCCAAAGACTTAAATGCATGTATGGATCGAAAGCCCATTCTGTATAACCATTGTCTTTATACATACCGAAATGTAGGTGGGGCGGGAATTTTCCAGCTGTGCCGGGAGGTCCGTAACCGGTGCTACCAACAAATCCGATTACTTTTCCAGGCTCGACAATTTGCCCAAGCTGTATTTCTTTTGAGAATCCGCCTAAATGAGCGTAATAATGGTAATTATTATGAAGGTCGCGAATGCCGATGCGCCATCCGCCAAGGCGGTTCCAGCCTTTTGTTTCAATAATGCCATAGCAAGTGGATCTTACTGGTACGCCATAGCCTGCAAAAATATCAGTTCCTTCATGAACTCTTCTTCCTCCAAAGCTTCTTCCAGCGCCGAAAGTACTACGGTAGCTATGGTCACTGCGAATAGGGAGAGGAAACGCATTTCCTTCTAAATTAATACGTCCATAATGTTTATAAATTTGGGCGTATTCGGTAATTAATTCAACTGTTTTCGCACGTCTATAATATTCCCAGAGCATGATTTTAATACGTTCTTCTGACGTTCCTTGTTTCTTTAAAATCGTTGCTGCTGTATGCAAAAGATCACGGTCGTTATTTGCATTTGCAAATCCATCTTTGTCACCATCTAAACCTAACCCGCCAAATAGAGCAATTGTATGGGGGAGAGTGTCGTTACCATTAACAGGTCCAGCCCATATTTCTGGTTTGAAATAAAGGGAAATGATGGCATCTGGTTTTTTCGGAATATCTTTTCTTACGCTCCGTATATTTCTTTCGTATTGATCCATTGCAGCTAAGTAATACCACGGAATGCCTGAAGCTTGCTCGGTTTCTTTATATAGTGCCATGCGCTTTTCGTATATGCTTTGCTGATTATCTTCACCGTAAGCGATGTTTTGGTGGAGAAGAAAGCAAATCGAAAGCAAAAGAGAAATTTTTCGAAGCATGAAATAGACTCCTTTCACATCATCACTCTTTTTAGTGTGGGATATACGGAGTATTTCATTATAGGGAACGATTGGAAAAAATCTTAGAATCTTCATTTGAGCAAATCGCTTTCATACGTTAGAATAGATATGTTACATTGAAAGAAGCGAACACGGTAAACTATTTCATATTGTGCGGAGTTGATAACCATGACAAAACAAACAGAATATAAGCGCAAGCCCGAATGGTTGAAAATTAAGTTAAACACGAATGAAAACTATACAGGCTTAAAGAAAATGATGCGTTCTAAAAATCTTCATACAGTTTGTGAGGAAGCAAAATGTCCGAATATTCATGAATGCTGGGCTGTAAGAAAAACAGCAACATTTATGATTTTAGGTGCGGTTTGTACACGTGCTTGTCGTTTTTGTGCGGTTAAAACAGGCTTACCAACTGAGCTTGATTTACAAGAGCCAGAACGCGTAGCAGATTCTGTAGTACAGATGGGCTTAAAGCACGTTGTTATAACAGCGGTTGCACGTGATGATTTAAAAGATGGTGGAGCAGCTGTTTTTGCTGAAACAGTACGCGCTGTACGTCGTAAAAATCCATTTACGTCAATCGAAGTATTACCATCTGATATGGGTGGAGTAGAAGAAAACTTAAAAATGTTAATGGATGCAAAACCAGATATTTTAAACCATAACATTGAAACAGTACGTCGATTATCTGACCGAGTTCGCGCTAGAGCAAAATATGATCGTTCATTAGAGTTTTTACGTCGAGCAAAAGAAATGCAGCCTGATATTCCAACTAAATCGAGCATTATGGTGGGCTTAGGTGAAACGAGAGAAGATTTAATTGAAGCAATGGATGACTTACGTGCAAACAATGTAGATATTTTAACTCTTGGACAATACCTACAACCATCTAAGAAGCATTTACCAGTTCTTAAATATTACCCACCAGCAGAATTTGCAGAGCTAAAAGAAATTGCACTTAGCAAAGGCTTTAGCCACTGTGAAGCTGGCCCACTTGTGCGTTCTTCTTACCATGCGGACGAGCAAGTTCGTTCTGCAAAAGAAAACACAGCAGAAGCAAAATAATGAAAAAAGGGAGCTAATGATTAGCTCTCTTTTTGTTTGTACTCCAAAACAGTATTTGAACATGTTAATAAAATCTTTTTTAATTCTTCTGTGGATAATTCAATTGTAAATTCAGGTACACCAGGTGTAATTAAAATTTTATCGTACGTATAAATAGCGTTATCCACAATAATTGTTACATCGTGTGAATACCCGAAAGGAGCTACACATCCCGGCGTACAACCAGTTTTGTCTCGCAGTTCATCAGGAGAACAGAGAGATAAGCGTTCTCCCGTTAGTTCTTTCATCTCTCCGCGGTTAAGCCTTGTGCCCTCTAACGTGAAAAATACGTAATAATCTCCAGCCTTTGATTTTAAAAATAAGCTTTTACTTGGAGTGCCTTGTAAGCCAAGCCTCTCGCGTACGATCCGATCTGTCTCATAATCGAGTACCGGTTCATGTTCAAATTTTTCATAAGAAACATTTGTTTTATGTAGTAAAGCAAGTACATCTTCGTACATATGGAGTGATACCCCTTTCTATTATTAGTACAGTTCCTTCTCGTGGCGTCAACTGAATGTGTTGGAAAGAGATATTACTTGGACGGTGCTTTCCATAATCGTTTTAGGCTACATTGTTCATCAATTGTAATTTCGTACATATCAGGATTGGTTAAAGCTTTCCATTCATGAAAGCCGATCGTATGATCAAGGTGCTTTAAAATGAGCGTAAGTAAGTTTCCATGTGTAACGAGTAATGTTGTAGAATGGTTTAATTTTAAAACGTCTTCGATAAGCGATATAGCACGGTCCGTTGCTTGTTTTGTTGACTCTCCGCCTGAAAAGGCAATATCTATATTTATAAAAGTAGATTCTAGTTTTTGCATCCAATCGTCCATTGGAACGTCGCTTAATATGCGTTCAGCTAATCGTTCATCTTCTTGGATAGACAAATTAGCTTGGAGTGCATAGGGCCGAATAGAATCGATAGCTCGCACAAATGGGCTTGAAATAATATGATCTATTTGTAGTTGGTTTTCTAAGAGGAATGTAGCAAGGGTGTTTGCTTGTTTTTTTCCATCGGTCGTTAATTCGGCATCACGTTCTTGGCCAGTTGCTGAACAATGTCGTATTACAATAATTTTCTTCATAATTCATCCCCATCTTTCAAGTTGACGCTATATACTTCGACAAATGCGAAAAAAATTCCTTTTTATTGGAAAGTGCATAGTGATTTATATATATGGAAAAGTAATGTGGATAATGAAAATTGAGGTGCCAGTATGAAAAAAATGATATGTATCGTATTCATGATGTGTTTTCTGACGCAAATGTCCACAACATATGCACAATCCAATCAAAAGTTAGGTTATCCAAGTAATCGAAATAAGCCATTTGTGAGCGAAGATGTGTTTTACGAACAGTTAGATAAGAAAATGTATAAAGAATACAATAATGCAGCGTATAGTGTTCGAAAAAAGATTTTATTTAAAGAAGTACTCGATGAAGAACTTTCTTTTCTACAAAAAACAGCCGCGGGTTGTCGGGGTGAAGTGGTGCTTCAAGATTCTTTTATTCACCCTGATCGCCAAGTTTATTTTTTCGCTTCCTTTTCTCAAAATGAAGTAGAAGAGTTACACAAGTACATCGTTATAGATGCAGAAACAAAGAAGGAGCTGCAAAGTGGCAAAAGTTATCATCACTATGATAATCCTTATAAAAAATAACCCACCAATTGGCGGGTTATTTTTTATTCCGGCACACTCATTAATTTCTCTTTCATTTTACGAATAAGAATGATAGCACCAATTGTGAAGAGAAGGGTGATTCCTTCTGCAACAAAGATGTTAATTGTTTTCGTTTGGTAAAGTGCCGCGAAGAAGTCTACAAGTGCGTGGAATAGTATAGCGTACACAAGGAAGATATATTTCTTCTGCTGCACTGCGTATAAAACAAGCATTGTAAAGGCGATTTGAAGCACGAGTGCCATAATTCTTTCTAAGCTACCAAGGAAGTATAAGTAGGCAGGTTGCTGAATTAACATGTCCTGTAGGCGACTTAGTTCCGGCATTTTTTCGACCATCTGGGCGAAGCTACCGTTGTTAATTGAATTCGCAAATATAAGTGCTTGGAATGCAGAGAATCCGCCAACTAAAATGGATTCTATCCCGCCGTGACCTATTCCGTAAGCAAAGCCATCTTTATATTCTTGATATTTTTTTAGTAGGAAGAAGAAGGCAACGAAGCGTCCTAATTCTTCAAAAATACCAGCAGTGAGTCCGCCATAGAGTGCGAAAACAAATGGATTTTCTAAAATTGGAGCGATTGCTGGATTACCGCGCATAAATAGGTGGAATGGTGTTTCGAGAATTTGGGTAAATCCGATAAAGATAAGAACACCAACGCCGACTACTTTCCAATTTATATTATATTTTTTACGGAAATAAACGAGTACAATAATTGGGACCAGAATCGAGACAATGAGTTGAAAGATGATGCTGGCAATTACAGTATTTGAAACCATACTTTCACCGCTTTCTAATATATGTACATATCTATTATGCATGAAATATAGGAGAGATGAAACTTTTTAAGATAAAATGAATTTACTTATTGACTCTAACGTTGCGTCATACTTTATCGTATGTACTAAGGGGGAGATACACATGGCAATGAAGGTAAAAGAAGTAGCTAATTTAGTTGGAATTAGTGTGCGCACACTGCATCATTACGATGAAATCGGGTTGTTAACCCCAGACGAGACGACAGAGTCTGGATATCGTCTGTATTCCAATGAAAATTTAGAGACGTTGCAGCAAATTTTATTTTTTAAAGAATTAGGCTTCCCTTTGAAGAAAATTAAAGACATTATCATGAGTCCATCATTTGACCGGGAAGAAGCATTGCAGCTTCATAAAAAAATGCTTCTTGAAAAGCGGGCTAGGTTAGATAAAGTGATTGCGACGATTGATAAGACAATTCAGCATACAAAAGGAGAGATTGAAATGACGAATAAAGAGAAATTTGAAGGCTTCGATTTCAGCCATAATCCGTACGAAGAAGAAGCGCGTGAAAGATGGGGAGACGCAGCTGTAGATAAAGCGAATGAATATGCGAAAGGTATGTCAAAAGATAATCAAGAAGAGTTTAATACGATTTACAGAAATTTAGCGGCGCTTAGACATGGTGCACCAGATTCTAAAGAGGCACAAGATGCAATTGGAGTATGGTACGATTATTTGCAAAACTTCGGTGAATATTCATTAGATGCTTTTAAAGGACTTGGTCAAATGTACGTCGCTGATGAGCGCTTTACGAAAAATATCGATAAGTTTGGCGAAGGTTTAGCTCAGTTTATGTGTGATGCGATGGAGGTTTACGCAAATCGTAAGAAATAGTAAAAAATAAAGAAGATGGAGGTTTTCTCCACCTTCTTTATTTTTTTATCATATCATTCAAAGTCTGATCCTCTGTATTGTTCAAATGAGGATTTTTGCTCATTTCACGTTTTAACATATCGAGGCTCTGTGTATATTCTGTATCATTTAATGCGCCAGATTGAAGGCCTTGAATTTGAGAAATCAACTTTTGGTCTGTTGATACATATGCTTTATAATAGCGAGGGACGATGGACAAAGCAGTTCTATATACTTGATCCGCTACGAGTTTTGGATCCGTTGTGTTTGCACGGTATACAACAAATACTTCATCATCGGTAACGAGCGTAGCAGCGTTTGTAACGTCAGGAAGTTTGACTGTCATGCTTGTAATCATTTCAGCGACTTTCTCACGGTTAATGGCTCCTACTTGTTTGTTAGACACTTCATGCTTTTGTTTAGATGAATAACCGACTCTTGTAAGCCGTGTATTTGTATTTTCCGTATGATACATGTCGTTTTTATTGGAAACAAGAACACGACTTCCTTCTTCACGTTCCATTTCGGCTTTATTCGTTGATTGGCAGCCTGCAAATAAGGAAAGAGTGAGAAGAGAAAGGATAATTTGTTTTTTCACGATGTATCACCTCCTTCTCCATAGCATGCACTAATTTTCAATTTTTTGTATTTGAAATTGTTGGTTGGTATGCTTTGTGATACGATAAAAAGAAGAATGCTTAGAGAGGAAGTTAATGATGGAGCAAAAGCAAGAGATTCATGCTACGGTGAGCATTAATAATGTGCAGTACGAAGTAATTAAAAACTTTCGTGACGGTTTTAGTGAAGAAGCATTTAAAGAGCGCTATGCAGAAATTTTAAATAAATATGATTACATCGTTGGGGACTGGGGTTATGAGCAACTTAGATTGCGCGGCTTCTTTGATGATAGTAACCAGCGTGCGACATATGATACGAAAATTAGTACGTTATCGGAGTATTTATACGAGTACTGCAACTTCGGTTGTGCACATTTCGTATTACGAAAAGTGAAGAAATAAAAAAATCCTCTTACGATTGTAAGAGGATTTTTTGCATTATAAACAAATCGAGATACGATCGCCTTCAGAAAGTATTGTATTTGGTTTCATTTGTTGTCCGTTCAATTGAATATCCCCGTTTTTAATTTTATTCACAATGCGTGTACGGCTCCAGTCGGAAATATATGTGGATAAAGTTTTATCCATCCGGTGGGAACCGAAAACGAGGTCTAATACAATCGTAATTTCAGCTATACCATTTTCTTTATGTTGCGTAATGGAAATGGTAGTAGTTGTTTCTAGTTGATCCTGCTGCGACATATCGACTGTTTCAACGTGATCAGTAAATGATTTATAAATACGCAATTTTTGATTCCACGTATGATCTTTCGGACATTTATAAATAGCAAAGCGGTATATGTTTTTTCCGTTGGCGTTATGCCTACGAATATTTGTATCGGTAAATAGGGTAGTGCGTCTGCAATTTTTACAATACTTTTCGATTGTGTTTTGCTCGTTTTCATATAAACTCCAAGAAAGTTGTACTTTCTGCATTTTCCTTCACCTCTTATAGTAGTGGCAAAGAAACGTAATACAGCTATTTGGATGTCTTGTAGTATGAAGACAGGAGGAAAAGACAAAAATAAAAGGAGGTTCCCCAAAGAGGAACCTCCGTAAACATCATACTACAGATGCAATACGTTCCTTTGTAATGGGAATGGGCAGACTACTCCCTTGAAAAAGCATGGTGCTTTTTTGAGAGTAATGCTATCCAATTGCTGGTCCATTACAAAGTAGTTATTGGCATACGTAGATAACGTCCTTTCTATCCAAATAGATTTATTCTTCATTATAACATAAAGATTAGAAAATTCAAAATACTTAAAGCGAAAAAAACACCAGCTAAAAAGCTGGTGCCTAAGATAAATTATATAAGTTCAAATAAAAATGAGCGTAGTTCTTCTGCAATTTCTTCAGTCATAGAAAATGCGTGCTCTAAGTAGCCTGGTTCGTTTAAATCGTCAGCGCCGATGATTGCGAATTTATTACGCTGCATATCAAGGACAATTGTTTTACCGTAATGACGATCGGAGTATAATAGCGCTAAATCATGACGCTCATTTTCTCCCATAAAGCTAACGAAACGAGTTTTTGTAGCGACAGTGTCGTCGTACAGAAAGAAACGTTCTTCCATACACATGGCTCCTTTTATTAAATATCTAAGTTTAAGTGTGGCTTATGATCTAAATGGTGATGCGTTTTAATGAATCGTACTGTTCTTGTTTTGTAACGCATTACGATAGAGTATGTTTCAGCTAAATCTCCGCCTAGGAATTTTACGCCGTCTAATAATTCACCAGCAGATACACCAGTTGCTGAGAAGATTGCGTCATCACCAGATACTAAGTCTTCTAGCATTAGAAGTTGACGAGGGTCTTCTAATCCCATTTCACGACAACGAGCTTCTTCTTCTTCGTTCATTGGAACTAAGCGAGCTTGCATTTCACCTTCAAGACATTTTAATGCTGCTGCAGAAATAACACCTTCTGGAGCTCCACCGATACCTACGAATAAGTCGATACCTGTCCCAGGTAGTGCTGTTGCGATTGACGCACCAACATCACCATCACCAAATAATTTTACGCGTGCACCTTTTGCACGAACACGATCAATAATATCTTGATGACGTTCACGTTCTTGAACGATAACTGTTAGATCGCGAATCTTTTTATTGTTAGCTTCTGCTACAATTTCAATTGTTTTTTCAATTGGATCATCTAAGCTAATTTTACCAGCTGCTTTTGGACCAACCGCGATTTTTTCCATGTACATATCAGGAGCATGAAGAAGGTTTCCTTTATCTGCGATTGCGATAACTGCCATTGCATTTGCAAGACCTTTTGCAACGATGTTTGTACCTTCTAATGGGTCAACGGCGATATCTACTTCTGGACCGTTACCTGTTCCTAGTTCTTCACCAATATATAACATCGGTGCTTCATCAAGTTCTCCTTCACCAATTACAACTGTACCTGCCATGTTTACTGAATCGAACATATCACGCATTGCTGTAGTTGCTGCATCATCTGCTTCGTTTTTCTTTCCGCGGCCCATCCACTGTGCGGATGCTAATGCTGCTGCTTCTGTTACACGGACAATTTCTAGTGCGAGTTCACGTTCCAAGGTTCCATTCCTCCAATTTCAAAAATCATACAAATATAACTATAACAAATAACGGAGAAAAGGTGAATTCGAAAAATTGTCGATTTTTTCAGAAGAAAGCGTTACAATTAAAATGTAAATGCTTTAATTTCCAGGTAGGTGACATTCATGTATTTTGTAGACAGAAAGAAAATAGAACAAATGCTAGTATGTTTAGAACGAGCAACAAGTACATTTCAAGAGAAAAAGATATATGAAACCGAGTTTGAATTTTACGCATTAGAACGCATAGCTCATCTAATGATTGATTGTGTATTAGATGTAGGGAATGCGATGATTGATGGATTTATTATGCGCGATCCAGGAAGTTATGAAGATATTATCGATATTTTAATGGACGAGCGAGTGATAAGTACAGAAGATGGACAAGGGATGAAAGAAATTATCCTTCTTCGAAAAATGCTTACGCAAGATTATATTCAAATGAATCATGATGAATTATATAAGACGATTCAAAAACATATTGCAGTGGTAGAGAAATACCCAGCAAATATTCGCAGTTATTTAGAGAAGGAATTAGGACCTGTATCTGCATTTGTACCAGAATAATTATGCTTATAAGATCCCCAGAGAATGCCTTTTGGGGGTCTTATATTGTATGTGAGGGAGAAGGGTGAAGCATGGGGGAAGCACGTACGACGAAAGATGAAATTGTGCAGTTGTTGAAAGTAAAGGGAGAGCACACCGTAGCGGAACTAGCTGAAATGTTAGAGATTACAGAAATGGCAATTCGAAGACATTTAAGTAATCTTGAGAAAGATGGTTTCATCTATTCCAAGATGGTAAGGCAACATGTCGGAAGACCAACTTATTTGTATGGATTAAGCGAAAAGGGAGAAGATACATTTCCGAAAGAGTATAAGCAATTTGCGATTGATATGCTAGAAGATTTAGCTCGAATGGGCGATGAAAAAATACTTCGTTACGTTTTAAAAGAGAGAACGAAGCGTATGGAAGAACAGTTGCAAAAGCGAGTGAGTAATCAAAAGAATTTAGCATATAAAGTGCAAGAGATAGCAGCTATGCAAGAGAAAAATGGTTATATGGTTCAAATCAAGAGAGATGGAGAGAACTCTTTCGTAATTGAAAAACAAAATTGTCCGTTAAAGGAAATTGCAGAGAGATTCCCGCAAGTGTGTGAAGATGAAAAAGAGATGTATAATCGTTTATTTGCGAACGCAGATGTGAAAACGCTAGCAAACATGTGCGAGGGCGATTGTAGTTGTTCTTACCAAATAAAAGAGAAAAAATGAACGTTATGGGGCGCTTTAAGGTAAAGCGTTTTTTTCTTTTGGAAAAGCGGGTAATATAAGAGTGGTATGATAAGGTGAGAACGTTAGCATAGAAGGAGAGACATAATCGATGTATAAAGGTTACTTAATTGACTTAGACGGTACAATGTATCGCGGAGAAGAACAAATTGAAGAAGCAAGCGACTTCGTCAAAGCGTTAGGAGAGCGCGGCATTCCGTATTTATTCGTTACGAATAACTCAACTCGTAAACCAGAACAAGTGGCAGAAAAACTTGTTCGTTTCGATATTCCAGCGAAAGCAGAGCAAGTATTCACAACGAGTATGGCAACAGCAAACTTCATTTATGAACGTAAACAAGACGCAACTGTATATATGATTGGTGAAGAAGGTTTACACGATGCGCTTGTGGAAAAAGGATTTGAACTTGTAGATGAAAATCCTGATTTCGTTGTTGTCGGTTTAGATCGTGACATCACATATGAAAAATTAGCAAAAGCTTGTCTTGCTGTGCGTAACGGCGCAACGTTTATTTCTACAAATGGAGACATTGCCATTCCGACTGAGCGCGGATTATTACCAGGTAACGGTTCATTAACATCAGTTGTAGCAGTATCAACAGGTGTGGATCCAATCTTTATCGGAAAACCAGAATCAATCATTATGGAACAAGCCTTGAAAGTGCTTGGCATAGAAAAGAATGAAGCATTAATGGTTGGGGATAACTACGATACAGACATTTTAGCAGGAATAAATGCTGGTATGCATACACTTCTTGTCCACACTGGAGTAACAACTGTGGAGAAGTTAACAGAATACGAAGTTCAACCGACGCAAGTTGTGCATAACTTGACGGAGTGGATTGAGAAGATGTAATGAAGAAAGCTGTTCCATACTTTGGAGCAGCTTTTTTCTAATATTTGCGGGTAGCCCGATTGGGGTGGGCTAATATTCAGTTGTAATTAGTGTCGTTTTTTGTCGATAAGTCGATATATTTAGAAAATCGCCGATATAATTTGAGTTGCGCTGATATATTTGGAAAATCGCCGATATAATCTGAGTTGCGCTGATATATTAAAAAAATCGCTGATATAATGTTATTTAAAACGCACGATTCACAACATCTTTAACCTCTTCAAGATATTGTTTACGCACACTATCATCCACAGAAGGGACACTTGTATAGAATGTATGCTCAATTGTTTCAATGCCTGTAAATTCAAAAATACCAACATCCGCTGTTTTCTTCATTGCGTCAAACATACCGCCTGTTGTGTATGCCTCTTTCGTATTTCCCATTGTAGATAATAATAATCCTTTTTTACCGCTTAATAACTTTTCAATACCATTCTCACCGTAAGCATAAGCGAAGCCGTGGCTAAATACACGATCAACGTATCCTTTTAAAATAGCAGGAAGTCCCGCCCACCAAACCGGATAAATAAATGTAATGCTATCAGCCCAAGAGATATGCTCTTGCTCTTCTTTAATATCTGCTGGTGTGTTTCCTTGAGAAAATGAGATGAAATCGGAAGCGTCTAATACTGGGTTGAAGTTTAATTCGTATAGATCGCGAACGCGTACTTCATGACCTTTTTCTTCTAATTCACTTTTTACCGTTTCTAAAATCGCATGGTTGAAGCTTTCTGTATTCGGGTGTGCATAAACGATTACATGTTTCATTGTTCTTCCTCCTATTTGTGGATATGTGAATGGTTTCACTGTAACCATTATTGTTACTTCTTTTGCGAAAGTCAAGTAATACATATGTATAAAAAGACGCCTCAAATCGTCTTTCTACACTCCGCTCATACAAAGAACAAAGAAAACAAATAAAATGATAACAATACCAATGCCGAAGTTAAATACGAGAGTACTATCCATATTATGTAACCTCCTTGTTTGAAAGTAAAAAGCACTCTAGACAAGAGTGCTTTTTTATTTTGAGTCTACTTAAAAACTTTGAAAAAAGGACTCATGCATGTAAAGAGTTATATCATTTTATGTGTTTATGCTTTGAAATGAGTAAGTCCTTGTAAGGTATAGAAAAAAAGACACTCTTTCGAGTGTCTTTCAAGATGACAAAATGTGCCAATTGCTTGAGTTTGATAAGGCGCTAATATCCGTTTTAACGCCTTTTCTTTGATCAAGAAGTGTAGCAACAGCGATTCGAATAAATTGTACCATTTGTTCCATGGGCGTGCGTATGCAATTGTGCATATTTCAATTATGAGGTAGGTGATGAACTGTGAATGATTTGAAGTGATTTACTTACGATTTCTTCTGCGGCATATATGCCGATTGCATCTGTTTTTACAATATGGGGTTGTAAATGATTATATGTTGCCCCTAATTCACCATGAAGTGGTGCAAAGGCATAGTTCGCCTTTTCAAGCATGCATAAATCAAGTAAAGAATCCCCAGCTGTAATAATAGTATCCATTTGTAGTATTTCTTGTATATATTGCACGGCGTCCCATTTGTTAATTGGTTTTGGTACAAAGTATAGTTTCCTACCTTGAAGTGAATGATTCCAGCCCTGTTTGTCTAACCAGGAAGTGAAGGATGATAATTCATCATAAGGAATGTTCTCTCGTTTAATGATGCAATAGTGGAATAAATCATCAGCCGTTTTTTGTGATATAACCCAATCTTTATGAGCGATTTGTTCAAATTCCTTTAGTATATCGTTCCTCTCTATACATTCTACTGAAATTCTTTTTTTTATTTCTTTGTTCCAAGTAACATCTTGCTTACCGTTATGAAGGATATTACCGCCGTTACTTGTAATGGCATATTCAGGAATGATTTCATTTTGGAATAAAGTAATACGTTGAAATTGTTCAATCGTTCTTGTTGTAACTGGGATAAAATATGAATGCAGTTGCAATTTTATTAGTAGTGTAATGGTTTTATATGTTATGAAAGAAATTTCTTTTCCATCTAAAGTTTCAATGAGCTGAATTGAATTATCTTCTATATGAGCACGAAATGATTTACGGGAATAAATAAGTGTCTGATCAAGATCACTGGCGAAAATCATATCGTATTCCCCCTAAGAGGCTTAATGAGTCCGCAACATGAATAAGTCATATTCTCATATATTTCAACAGGGACATTCTTTTCTTTAGTAAGAAGTAAAATATGCTTTAAATCAGGAGTGTCTTGCTTTCGTATTAAAATTTTCCACGGTATTCTCCGGAGTAATACGCGAGTTGTTTCACCGACTCCTGGTTTAATTAGATTAATATCATCAATTTCAAAGTGAGTTTGGATAGATTGTATATCTTTTAATCCTTGCCAAGATGGATCGGTGTATGTTGAAGCAATATAATGTAATTGATTATCTATATGAGAATGAACAGAAGGGAATAAATCTGTTATCTCATCGATAAAGAAATTTGATAAATCTTCTTGTTCTAGCTCTTTATAATATTTAACACCATGAAAATCATTTGGGCCAATATAGGTGTCATTTAGTACAGTGCGGCTAATTAGTCCAGAGACGGTCGCATTTAAGCAAGCACTAGGGATAAGAAAATCTTCGCGTGTACCGTAAATTGAAGTACAGTAACCGGGATCAGCAAGTACAGCCATACAATGAGAAAGGTGTGTATTATTTCTCTCGTTAAATGTATGTACTGCCTGTTCCAATTCCTTTTTTATTGCACCCTTTCCAGTCCAGCCATCAATGAATTGAATTGTTTCTGTAGGATGATGTTCTAAAATATAGTGAAGTGCATTTTCATCGATGCCGCGTCCACGAATAATAGAAATACAATAGTGAGGTACATCAAGGTTATATTGATAGCGTATGTAGCGTTTTATAAGAATACCAATAGGTGTACCAGCACGCGCTAATGAGACGAGGACGAGATTCGTTCCTTTAGTCTGTATAATTTGTTCAGCGACAACTCCGACAGCGATGGCTAGTTTGTGTTTGTAATGTTGCAGGGAAGAAAAGAATAAATCCATATATGCTTTAGATGGTTTATATTCCGTTGGTAACATTTCAGAATAATGTATGCCAGCTTGAATGGCTTGTTCTCTCGTTTCTGTGGAACTTTCTTTCATTAAATCACTAATATCTTTTAATAGAAAAATAGCATCATTTGGATCGTAACTACTAATATGGGAATTTACCTTTACCATAATTATCAACCTTCCTTTTCTATGCTATTTGAAAATGAGACGATATGAATACAAGGAATAACTGTTTGTAACTGCTGTAGAAGAGGTGATAAGGCTTCTTCTCCTACATCACGTTCCATAAACACAAATACTTCATCGTATTCATGGGGTGAAATATTATAAAAGTAATTTGTAATAGTAGAATCTTCGGGATTTGGATAAGAGAAATGATTATGAATGGCGTAGTTCACATCATTTGAAACAGGGTGGATAGGGCTTCGTGTTGTAGATTGATATAAAATATTTTCACCCATTTCAGCAGCAATTTTCATTGGAATATACATAAACTCACCCGTTCCGAGGCAGAGTGTTCGTTTTCCAATTCTTTTTCTTTGTAACATTTTTCCTGCTTCTTGAGCAAAAGAATGAATGTGCTTTTGTTCATATGATGAAATGCCAAAGCGTCCAGTATATTTTATATAATTTGATGTATAGGATAATGCTGGACAAATAATCGTATGTTTTTTGAAATAAGGTTTTGTTTCTTCAATATGAGTATCTGTTTTTGTAATATTCAATGGCTGGCCAGTTGTGTGAATGCGGCCTTCTAATAAAAAAATAACATGAATTTTTATTTGAAGTTCTTCTTCTAGTTGTTTAAATTGTCTTCTATTAGTATTAGAACGCCAGTCTAATAAAGAAGCGATGGTATACTCTTCTCGTGGAAATTGCTGTTGAATAGACCTGATAATATTTAGTACGGTTTTCCCAGTTGTCATCTCATCATCTACGAGAATGATTGGATTGTTGTTTTGAAAAAAACTTTTATCCACATAACAACGGTGTGATGTTGCATGGGAATGTTCTTCCTCAAATGTAATGACAGATTCGAGATTGGGTATCGATTCCCTAGTTGTATGTACATACTTTGCATTTTGAAAGCATTGAAACATAGAATGGCCAAGTGCTGTTGCTGTTTCAGCGAATCCGATAAATAAAACTTCTTCTGGCAAGGGATATTGATAATGAAATGTTTCTTCTGGAATTTCATCAACTTCTAATGAAATAAGATTTAAAATTTCTTTTTGAAATGGATGAAAAGTATTATGTAGTATTTCCATATATCTTGCAGCGAGAGCAAATCCACTTGCTAGAGAGACTGCAGGTTTAATAGGAAGATGCTTTCCAAGAATTGTACTTACAAATAAAAAACTCCGCTTCTTATTGATTCTCGCAGCCATTTGAAAAAGATTGTCTAATTCTAAGTTATATGGATTATCACGTACTTCTACATGAACCTTTATATTATTCAAAACGTTATACGTGTTGTTTTGCGTTTGTAATAAGGAGATCGGTGAATTGTTTGTTTTCATGTAGCACCCCGTAAATATTAGATTTTAAAATGGTTTTGCGAGCCCAGTTATAATGGGGCTTTACTTCATTCATTTTGTTAGCAAAACTGCTTTTTAGCACTCCGTTATACGTATTTGCATGTTGTAAAATTGACCTTGCGTCTAAATAATCTTCCATTGTAACAATGTGCATTGCTTGTACAACTTTAATATGAGATGGGTGAATGACTGTCTTTCCAATTAATCCATTTGCATGGTCAAGCGATACCTCTTGAATGAGCCCTTCTTCGTAATCATTAGAAAAATATTCCCATACACATCCTGAAATAACATATCCATTTGTTGCTCTGGAGAAAATATTAATAATGTCGGAAATACAATCACGAACAACAGTAATATGATAGATAGGGTGTGTTTATTACGCCGAATACCAAATATGCTTGAAAAATCAGTAGCACCAATGCGTACATTTAAGATGTAATCACGATAGGAATCTAGTAGATCTTTTATTTGTAACAATGATTTTACACGTGTTTCTCTATACATAATTTCTGGGGATTCTAAAATCGGCATTCCGTAAAGGGATAATGAATATAGCTTGTTTATATAAGCAAGCTGATCGATATAAGACTTTCCATTAACGGGTGTGAATTTTGGAAAGACAAAACCACATAAGCAATGAACCGCACTACCTAATTCAGTAACAATTGTCCTCATTTGACTTGGCTGTCGAACTCTAATAAAAAGAAGGGGGATGTCTGCTTGATTTAGTATGTTAGCACTGACCAAGTTGGCGATTTGCTGTATTTGAAAGACGATATTTTGCTCTGCAAACTTTACTTCCTTATCGCTGATAGAGTCTTCTAGACAAAAAATAATCGAGGTAGCTTCCACATGTTTTTTTCTAATTATATCTTCCGCGATCGTTTCTTTCGTGCCAGGAGTATATAGTGTAGCACCTAATGCGTACGCTAATTGCTCTTTCTCTATATTTTTTGAAAAACTAAGAGGTTCTTTATAGAAAAAATTTTGACGTTCTTCTAAGGAGAGATAAGAAAAATAATTCAAATTGTCACCACCTTATTTCAAATGATTCTGTTTAATCGTAACATAATAAGAAAAATCTTCCATAAAAATAAAGCGAGAAATTAAAAAAACATATTGAGAAAGATGAATTATAAGATGAGTATCGAATATTGTTAGTAGAAATATAATAGGGGGAAGAGAAAGTGGAAATACATGAGCTGACGGTAGAAGAAGCAAATGAGATAAATACGTGGACGTACGAAGAACCCTATAATTTATATAGCTTTTCAGGCGAGAAAGAAGTAATAGAAGAATTGCTAGATGGGACGTATTATGGCTGTTGTGACGATAATGGAGAGTTTATCGGCTATTTTTGTTTTGGGGAAAATGCACAAGTGCCAGGTGGAAGAGATGCTCATTTATATAGTGGAGAAGATGTAATGGATATCGGACTTGGCATGAAGCCGGAGTTAACAGGGAAAGGGCTGGGGAAAATATTTTTTCAAGCTGGGATAGCCTTTGCAGCGAAAGAATATAAGCCGAAAACGTTTCGACTTAGCGTAGCGACATTTAATACAAGAGCGATTACGCTATATAAAAAAATAGGTTTTCAACAAGGACCTATTTTTTTGAGCCGTGGAAGAGAATTTATGCTCATGGAATACGAAAGCCCGTCAGTATGACACTGACGGGCTTTCATATTTCACTCCGAATGCTCAGCTCTATGTGCTAAACGGCTTGAAGCAGCGGCAGCGATTCCACCAACGATATCATCAAGGAATGTATGCACCTTTCCAGTTGATTTATCATTTAAGTATTCTAAAATACCAGGTTTTAATTTATCGATATATCCAAAGTTTGTGAAACCGATAGAACCGTACACGTTAACGATAGAAAGTGCGATCACTTCATCAATTCCGTATAAGCCTTCATCACGTTTTACGATATCTTGTAACGGCTCACTTAACATTCCTTTTTCAGCAAGGACATCGAGTTCGATACCAGTAATTAGTGCATTCTGTACTTCACGTTTTGATAATACACGCTCAACGTTATAACGGCATTCTGACATCTCTAAATTTGGATGATATTTTTTTTGAAGAAAATGAACAAGCTCAGCAATATCATCAATTGTTACACCGCGTTCTTGTAATAGTTGCAATGCTCTTTCTTGTAGTTGATTTGATTCTTTCATGTTTATCACCTTTTTTTCTTTTTAGTATTTGTATACGTTTCGTTGCTTTATCATGTGCATAGGAATGAAAGGCGAGCACAAGCTCATATATATAAAGAAAAACCATAGGTGGCGACTGCGATGATTCATCATATTTATGAGCATTATCATATGCATGTTAAAGAATTAATCCCCCTTGGCCCCTATAAAAGCTTTTGGATTCGCAACAAAATTTATGTACTTGTTCCAATTGGAGAAATGGAGGAAGAAGTACTTGTAGAGATGAAAAAGCTCAGTGATTATATGAACCAGCAAGGGGATATAACTGTAGCGACTTTCGTTCCGACTATACACGGCTACTATGTAAGTGAGATAGAAGAACAAAATTACTGCTTATTAAAAGGTATGCGCGCGTTAGAACGACATGCTATGTCATTAGGAAGTGAGCTTTCTATATTCCATAAACGAGGTGCATTCTTTCCAGAAGAAATTGAGCAATTAAGCCGCATTGGTGAATGGAAAGCGTTATGGGAAAAAAGGCTCGATCAGTTAGAAAAGTTTTGGCAGTCACAAGTGATGAACCACCCTACAGACGTATTCGATCAATTATTTATTGAATCCTTCCCGTATTACTTAGGTGTTGCAGAAAATGCCATTCAATACGTTGTTGATACAGAGATGGATGATACGCCGCAACTAACGGATGCAGCAACCATTTGCCAAGAACGATTCACACCTTTATTATGGCATCAAACGAAGCGTCTCAAACTCCCTTTTGACTGGGTGTATGATCATCCAACTCGAGATATAGCAGAATGGATTCGCTATATGATGATTGAAAAAAAGAAAGACTGGGAGCAAACAATCGTTCAATTTGTTACAGATTATGAACGGAACTATTCGCTATCCTCATTTGGGTGGCGCCTATTATTTGCAAGGCTCCTGTTCCCGCTTCACTATTTTGAAACAGTTGAACGATATTACCAAACTGGAAACGAAGAACAAAAAAGCATATATAGAGATCGCTTAGAAGCCATTTTACACGATGTGAACCGCTCTGAGCAATTTATGAAACATTTTTATGGCTCACTTCGTTTACCAGTTGATAAGCTCGGGATTAGAAAATTAGATTGGCTGTCTTAAAAATATAAAAAAGAGACCGATTGAGGTCTCTTTTTTATATACCACAATTATATGTAATACATTATGCCCCTACCTGTTGATCTGCACATATATTTAAAATGAATTGATGTTGTTCGATTTTTTCATTTACTTTACTCAATAATTCTTGCTGGATTTCTTTAAATAAAAATTGATAGCTCGCATTCCATGTCGGTATAACGGATGAAAGGTCCAATAAATACTCTTTTTTCCTTTCTAGTTCTTGAATTGTTAAAAACGTGTTCCCCATTTTTGGCATGTGTCGTCCCCCTATGTTTTTTACTTTATATGTGTGAACGATTCACTATATAGTATCAATTATCGCATTTTTTGAGAAGGATTTCCAATTTTGTTTTATGATGTTAACGGATAAATGTGATTTGTATAAAAAAAGGAAACCAAATGGTCATCTCCCTGTCAAGTAGACAGTCATAAAAAGAGTATTATGCCACGGCCTTTTCCCGATATTCTATCGGGGA
>NZ_JAQFUY010000024.1:0-67144 GCF_027716745.1 Bacillus cereus group sp. Bc010 | reverse complement strand
GCCTTGGCCTTTTCTTCTTCTGTTCCTTCTCCTTTTTGTTTTGCTAGCGCCGCCGCTTTCACTTTTGCGGCTGCTGCTGCCTTCGCCTTTGCTTTTGCCTTCTCTTCTTCTGTTCCTTCTTCCATTCCTTCTCTTTTTTGTTTCGCTAGCGCCGCCGCTTTCGCCTTGGCCTTTTCTTCTTCTGTTCCTTCTCCTTTTTGTTTTGCTAGCGCCGCCGCTTTCACTTTTGCGGCTGCTGCAGCACGGCGTTTCGCTTCTTCCACAGTCATACCATCATTTTTTGATAGCGCTTTCTCTTTTTCTTGATTTTCTTCCTCAAGTTTACTTATTTCCGCATTATGTTTCGCAACGAGACGCTTTCTCGCCTCTTCTTTCGCACGCCTAGCCGCTTCTCTTTTCAAATCCTCTAAATCTTTGTTTGGATCACTCATTTATTCGTCACCTGCTTCCCCGTCTTTGCCTCGTAACGAATTTTTTCTTTTAATTTATTAATGCCATAAATTAAAGCAGCGGGATTTGGTGGGCAACCAGGGATATACACGTCAACTGGTACAATTTGATCTACACCTTTTACAACAGCATATGAATTTACATACGGGCCCCCTGCTGTCGCACAAGATCCCATTGCAATAACCCATTTCGGTTCAGGCATTTGATCATATAAGCGCCGAACAATAGGAGCCATCTTCTTCGTTACCGTTCCCGACACAATCATAACATCCGATTGCCTTGGTGAAGTCCGAAAAAATGACCCAAATCGATCTAAATCATAATGTGATGAACCTACTCCCATCATTTCAATTGCGCAACATGCCAGTCCAAATGTCATTGGCCATAAAGAATTACTTCGCGCCCATCCCTTCAACTGTTCCAATGTAGAAAAAAAGATATTTCGTTCTAATTCCACTCGCTCATTTGGATGTAATTCCTCAAAATTTATAACCATTGTAACACCTTCTTTTTCCAAGCATACGCTAACCCAACTAGCAACATTACAACAAAAATGAACATTTCAATCAGTGCAAATAAACCGAGCTTGTCATATGCAACAGCCCATGGATATAAAAATAAAGTTTCTACATCAAAGATGACAAACAATAAAGCAAAAATATAATAACGAGCATGAAACCGAATATTTGCATCATGAAAAGGCTCAATCCCACTCTCATACGTCGTCGCTTTCGCTGCACTTGGTTTATTTGGGCGCAGCATCCTTCCTAATGTAAGAGCCACTACCGGAAGCAATATGCCTAATAGCAAGAAAATCAAAACAATCATATAACTATTTTCATATACACTTGCCATTGTGAAACCCTCCCCCCTAAATTAAGAACAAGTTCACTTAGTAAACAATATGTCCTAGTTGCAGTAATTATTATTTTTAAATTTTTTTAAATAATTAAACTGTTTTAATCATTATAGCAAACTTCAAATTCCTATGTCGATATGTTGGGGACAGAAACGAGAATTATTAAAATCTATTTTTATAACTGGCTATACCTGTGCAAAATAAGTATAGAAACTATAAAAAATAAAAAGAGGAATTTATATGTATATACCGTGGGTGAGATAAATGAAAAAACAAACACATGTAAGCATTCTTATAAGCATTATATTGTTGTCTATAATGATTCATTACGTGACAATGCCTTTTCTATATGAATACTCATTTCCTTTTCAAATATTAATTGGTATGAGTACATTATTCATTGATGTTATCGCTTGTAGTTATATACTTTATTTTTCAAACATGAAAGAAGGGTTACCTCGTTTATTTTGGACCATTTTATGTGTTGGAACCCTCTCTTATTTCATTGGTGATATCATCGTTGCCTATCAACGTTTAATTTTAAAGGACTACTATACATTCGTTGATCCGTCTGATTTTTTTTATCTACTTTTTTTTAATTAGCTTTGCATTTGCCTTTCTATATGAAATCATTTATAACCGAGATTTATTAGAAAAGCTTTTTATGATATGTGATATTTGTATTATTGTTACAGCACAGTTCACTTTAAGTTACTACTTACTTATTGAACGAACCATTTACATTTCTTCAACATCCTATATCGACATATTTGTTCAACTTACTTATCCAATGACCGATTTACTCTTTTTTCTCATAGGGATTAACCTTTTATTCAAACCACTTTCCTTATTACCGAAAAAAGTCGGTGCGCTCCTTGGTAGTGCTTTAATTTTGTATGCGACTACAGATGCGATTTATGCTTATATTAAATACTTCACGCCCGAATATTCTATGTTTACAATTACTCCTCTCTATCAAGTAACTTTAGTGCTAGTAGCAATCGCCTGTATTCTTCATACAAAAGAACCTGAAAAACAAGAACAAGTGCTATTAACACCTAAACTTGGGGAAGCGATCAGATTATCATTACCTTATATTTCTGTCGTAATGCTTATTGTTTTCATATTAGTCGAATATGTTTTTGCACCTATTGTAGTAATCGGGCTTATGATAACTTTCTCCTTCGTTCTCATTCGCCATAGTTTAGTTCGAAAGCAAAATAAAATATTATTATTAGCCCAAATGCAATTCAACTCAGAACTCGAAAAACAAATTGAACTGCGTACAGAAGATTTAGTAGAACAAAAAAATGAACTATATCATAACCAACAAATGTTTAAATCTTTATACGAGCATCATCCAGATCCCATTTTCACATTAGATTTATACGGTAATTTTCTTAAAGTGAATAACGCTGGTACGACTTTACTCGGTTATCAAACGAATGAATTATTAAATCAACCTTACTATTCACTTACGTATGAAGAAGATTTGGAAGAAATCATCAATGCCTTCCATCGCGTAAAAAAGGGGAAATCTATTTCTTTAGAAATACGGGCATATCATAAAAATAGAGATATTTACTACTTGCATGTGACAGCTGTTCCTATCTTTTTAAAGGATCATATTTCTGGAGTTTATTTAATGATTAAAGATATTACGGAAAGCAAACAACAACAGGAACAA
The DNA here is from genome assembly GCF_027716745.1 of Bacillus cereus group sp. Bc010. NCBI lineage: Bacteria > Bacillati > Bacillota > Bacilli > Caryophanales > Bacillaceae > Bacillus > Bacillus cereus group sp. Bc010. Next base: position 64,148 of record NZ_JAQFUY010000024.1, on the reverse strand, counting down.
ATTAATTTTCTAGCATATCATGATACACTAACAGAGCTTGCAAATCGACGTGCATTTCATCAATATGTAGAACAAGCAATTGCACGATCCAAAATATCAAAAATGCCTTTTGCTGTTATGTTTCTTGACCTAGATCGCTTTAAAGTTATTAACGATACCCTCGGTCATAGGGTAGGCGACCTTCTATTAATTGCAGTAGCAAAAAGACTCGAAAGTATAGCGACACCAAATATGAAGCTTGCCCGATTAGCTGGAGATGAGTTCACAATCCTTATCGAAAATTATAAAAAGAGGCCAGATGTAAAAAAAATAGCTGATACAATTGTAGCAGCCATGAACGAACCATTCGAAATTGAAAATCAACATTTACAAATCTCACCTAGCATCGGGATAGCAATATACCCTGAAGCAGGTGAAGATCCATTATCGATTTTACAACATGCTGATATGGCCATGTACGAAGCAAAAAATAAAGGGAAAAATGGTAGCTCTCTGTACACGAAAGAATTGTATAAAAAAATGGAACGAAAAGCTCGAATTGAAAAAGATTTACCACTCGCTTTAGTAAACGAAGAATTTTATCTCGTCTATCAACCACAAATTGATATTACGAAGAAAAAGATCATTGGTGCTGAAGCATTGCTACGCTGGAAACACCCACTCCTAGGTGACATTCCGCCATGTGAGTTCATTCCAATTGTAGAGGAAACTCCCCAAGTCATTCCACTTGGTCATTGGGTATTAAATGAATCTTGTCGCCAGCTAAAAATATGGCATACTTTTGGCTACAAAGATTTAAAAATAAGTGTTAACTTATCAGCTAAAGAGTTCCAGCAAAATAATTTAATCGAAAATATTTTACAAATAATAACAGACGTTAAAGTCGATCCAAAAGATGTAACACTTGAGTTAACAGAACGAATTGCAATGATCGATGAAAAAGAAACATTATCCAAGCTAAAGCAATTAAAGGAATATGGTATTCAAACGTCCATTGATGACTTCGGAACCGGTTATTCTTCTCTTGCTTATTTATCCATTTTCCCTATTGATACATTAAAAGTACCGAGAGAATTTACACAACTCGCCGATCATCGCCCTGAAGAAAGGGCCATCGTTTCCACTATCCTTTCTCTTGCAAATACTTTAAACCTATCTGTCGTTGCTGAAGGAATTGAAACAGAAAAACAACTTAAGTTTCTACAAAAGAACAACTGTAAATATATGCAAGGTTACTATTTCAGTAAACCACTTACTAGTCATCAATTTATAAAATTTCTACAAAAAACCCCCAGTATGAATCAATAGCTCATACTGGGGGTTTTATAAAACGAATCATCAATGTGGGATGCTCCACTTTATAGTGTTGGAATTTTTTTCTCGTAATATTCCTCTGCAATCTCTTCATAAAAGGCTGCTGACGTCGTATAAAAATATGGAATTAGCCATAAGAATCCAATCCCGAGTGTAATACAACTTAATATAAACCAACCAATAAAGCTCAGACATAAAATGAAATACTCCATCTTATGCCCATCCATCATACGACGGCTTTCTGTAATCGCTTGATTTATAGAATACTCAGGGTGATCATTTATTATAAAGTACGTCATCGCATAAGAAAATGATTTAATAATGCCTGGGATAATGAACAGTAACGTCCATAAGAAAAGATAAAAATTTACTAATAAATATAATAAAAATGACTTTAAAAATCTCTTTCCCTCTGAAAACCAAATGAACACATTACCGATACTAGCTTGCTTTTCACGAAGGATATTTAAAGCAAGATAATATCCACCTAAAGTTAAAGGCCCAGTAACAAAAAATGTAATGATATTTATTGAAATTGAATTTTTCGTTTCTTTCCAATCAAAAATTGAAGAAAATACCCACTCAATACTAAAACTAAAGGTCGTAAGAAGAATCGAAATCAGTAATGTTGCCCCGACAGCTAATCCCCATTTCCCTTCTAATGAGTCCAGTGCTTCTCCTTTTAAATCACTAATCATGTTTAGCCTCGCCTCCTATACACAATAATTCTATTAGTATAGCATATTCCTACTGCAATTCACCCTTTGAAATGTAGCGATAAAAATGCGCTGTCGTTGTACTCACATACGGACTAAGCCATAGAAAACCTATTCCAAGTGTAAAAATCGCTAAAATAGCCCAACCGATAAAGCTTAGCCATAAAAGAAATAGATCTAATTTGTGCCCCTTCATCAGATTCTTACTTTCTTTCATAGCTTGTGATACACTATACTCTGGATTTTCAACCATAACATAGTACGTCATTGCATAAGAAAAGTACATCACAATCATACCAACGATTGAAATAGCTAATAGTACAAAGAAAGCAATAGCAAACGACGTATTTCCTTCTTCACCCAAAAATGCAAATAAGGCTACTAGCAACATCGGAATCCATGTACCTGTATATAATAAAATCGCAAGCATTGCCCACATTGTTTTCATCATTCTTTTAAAGCCACGAAATCCTTCGAATAAGTGATCTACTTTAGCACCTTCTCGTTTACTAATCTGTAAGAACACATTTGTATAACCGTATGATGTAATCCCATACGATGCATTACTCAAAATTATCATAATGCAATAAAAAATCCCGAATGTAACACCTGCTCCAATTGACATTGTTTCCTCTTCAAGTGAACCTGTTAAACCAGCAAACGAGAAAAATATAATAATTCCTGGAATTAAAAGTATAAGCATTGCAGCCATTGAAACAACATAACTTAAAATAAAATATAAAATCGTTGATCCAACACCTAGTCCCCATTTTCCTTTTAAAGATTGCAATGCTTCTCGTTTCATTTCACCAATCATTTATTCATCTCCTTTATAAATTGTTGTACATTCTCTACTTATACGAGCGCTGATATAATTATACCATTTTTGTAAAATTATCCATAAAATCCACAAAAAAATTCGTAAAGGCAAAGCCTTTACGAATTTTTTATTTCATATCGGAAACGTTTAAACGGTTCACAGCACGTTGCAATGCCATTTCTGCACGTTTAAAGTCAACATGTGCTTGTTTATCTTGCAGACGTTGCTCCGCACGACGCTTCGCTTCATTTGCACGATGGATATCGATATGGTTTGCTTCTTCAGCAGATGATGATAATACAGTTACTTTATCTGGACGAACTTCGATAAAGCCACCACTTACTGCTACATAATCAGTGTGTCCACCATTTTTCAGACGAACTGCACTAATTTTTAATGGTGCAACAGTTGGAATGTGACCTGGTAAAATCCCCATTTCCCCACTCTCTGCTTTTACACTTACCATTTCTACTTCTTTTTCGTAAACCGGTCCATCAGGAGTTACAATACTGACTGGAAATGTCTTCATACTTCGTCCCTCCTAAGGCCTTACGCCATCATTTTCTTCGCGTTTTCAATAACTTCTTCAATGCCACCAACTAAGCGGAATGCATCTTCTGGAAGGTCATCATATTTTCCTTCTAGAATTTCTTTGAAACCACGAACTGTGTCTTTTACAGGTACGTAAGAACCTTTTTGACCTGTAAACTGCTCCGCTACGTGGAAGTTTTGAGATAAGAAGAATTGAATACGACGAGCACGATGTACAACTAACTTATCTTCTTCAGATAACTCATCCATACCTAAGATAGCGATGATATCTTGAAGCTCTTTGTAACGTTGTAAAGTTTGCTGTACTTGACGAGCCACTTCATAATGCTCTTCTCCTACGATTTCTGGAGAAAGTGCACGAGATGTAGATGCTAATGGATCTACGGCTGGGTAAATACCCATTTGTGTTAAACGACGCTCTAAGTTTGTTGTTGCATCTAAGTGAGCGAACGTTGTAGCTGGTGCTGGGTCAGTATAGTCATCGGCTGGTACATATACCGCTTGGATAGACGTGATAGACCCTTTATTTGTAGATGTAATACGCTCTTGTAATTGACCCATTTCTGTTGCAAGTGTTGGTTGGTAACCTACCGCAGATGGCATACGACCAAGAAGGGCAGATACTTCAGAACCTGCTTGCGTGAAACGGAAGATATTATCGATGAACAGAAGTACGTCTTGTCCTTGCTCATCACGGAAGTATTCAGCCATTGTTAAGCCTGTTAATGCAACACGTTGACGTGCTCCAGGTGGCTCGTTCATTTGTCCGAATACCATCGCAGTTTTCTTAATTACGCCAGAATCGCTCATTTCGTGGTATAAGTCATTACCCTCACGAGTACGCTCACCTACACCAGCGAATACAGAGATACCACCGTGCTCTTGTGCGATGTTGTTGATTAACTCCTGAATTAATACTGTTTTACCTACACCGGCACCACCGAATAGACCGATCTTACCACCCTTAATGTAAGGAGCAAGTAAGTCTACTACTTTAATACCAGTTTCAAGAATTTCTACTTTAGTAGATAATTCTTCGAATGCAGGTGCTTGACGGTGAATTGGATCACGGCGTACATCCGCAGGAACCTCACCATCTAAGTCAATAGCATCACCTAATACGTTAAATACGCGACCAAGTGTTGCATCACCAACTGGTACAGAGATTGCTTTACCAGTATCTTCTACTTCTGTGCCACGAACAAGTCCATCTGTGGAAGACATCGCAACTGTACGAACTGTATCATCACCTAAATGAAGTGCAACTTCAAATGTTAAGTTAAGTTCACCGTTTTCGTTGCTCTGTTTTACCGTAAGGGCGTTGTAGATTTCTGGTAGCTTTCCGCCATCAAACTTAACGTCTACAACCGGACCCATGATTTGCGTAACGCGCCCTTTATTCATCGGGTTCCCTCCTAGCTTTCTTTTAATTAGCCAACTTTCTACGAGCAGCTAGCTTTTAATTTTTTATTGGTTTATAAGCTTACGCGGCTCTTTTGAATGAGCCGCTTCCGCTTTTTATTAAATCGAGCTCCGGTGGCTAGAAGGGTCGGCCATTTCACTCCTTCCTACGAGGCAAAGAACGCCTCTTTGTCAGGAGTTCCAATGCCCTCCCCTTCTGGACAAGCCACCTACGCTTTTTATTGAATCTAGTTCCAGCGGCTAGAACAGTCGGTCATTTCGCGCCTTCCTACGAGGCAAAAAGCGCCTCTTTGTCAGGAGCTCCAATGCCCTCCTGTTCTGGACGAGCCGCTTCCACTTTTTATTACTACTCTAACGCTGCTGCTCCACCAACGATTTCCGTAATTTCTTGCGTAATCGCTGCCTGACGCGCACGGTTGAATGAAAGTGTAAGTGAATCGATAACTTCCATTGCGTTGTCTGTAGCACTCTTCATTGCTGTCATACGCGCTGCGTGCTCACTTGCTTTACCGTCTAGTAATGCACCGTACACTAAGCTTTCTGCGTATTGTGGCAATAGTACTTTTAAAATTTCTTCTTCAGAAGGTTCGAATTCATAAGCTGTCGTCGGTTTATCAGACGCCACATCAGTAAGCGGTAAAATTTTATTTTCCGTTACTTCTTGTGAAATTTTACTTACGTAATGGTTGTAGTAAATATACAGCTCATCATAAGCACCATCTGCGAACATCGCAATTGCTCGAGAAGCAAGGTCTTTAATATCAGTGAATGATGGGTGATCAGATAATCCAACTACTTCATCAATGATGTTAAAGCCGCGACGTTTTAAATAATCACGTCCTAGTCGTCCAAGCACAATAATTGAATATTGGTTTGAATCCATATTATGACGTTCACGAATTACGTTACTTACTGTACGTAATACGTTACTGTTATAACCACCTGCTAGTCCGCGATCAGATGTAATAACGATGTATCCTGTACGCTTTACAGGACGCGCATTTAGCATTGGATGATTAATTCCTTTACTTCCTTGCGCAATGCTCGCTACTACTTCTTGAATCTTTTCCATATACGGAACGAAAGATTTAGCATTTTGCTCTGCACGGTTTAACTTAGATGCAGATACCATCTCCATCGCTTTCGTAATTTGACTCGTTTTCTTTGTCGAGTTAATCTTCGCTTTTATATCGCGTAAAGATGCCACAGGTTTTCACCACCTTTTTTCCGGAAGTTGGCACGATTAGTAAGAATCCTCTTCCTAATCTACGTTGCAAGATATTCTTGCTCATGATTGAAGGAAAAGAATAGGTGCACCTACTCTTTTCCTTTCACAACCGTCGGCAATCCCAAAGCCCGAGATGCCTTTATATTATCTAGCTCCAGCGGCTTGAATGCTCGGTGGCTTCACTTCTTCCTACGAGGCAAAGACCGCCTCTTCGTCAGAAGCTCCATCCCCCTCACATTCAGGACGAGCCGCTTCCGCTTTTATTAATCTAGTTCCGCCTCCTAGCCCCTTTCGTCTAAGAACCTTCCCCACAAGAAGGTAAAAAGCACCTTCTGTGAGAAAGAACCTTAGCCGATGGGGCTGAACAGTCGGCTTCACTTTTTATTATTATTCAGAAGCTACGAATACTTTTTTAAATCCATTAATTGCTGCTGCAAATTTGTCATCATCCGCAAGTTTCTTAGTTGTGCGGATTTCTTCTAATAAGTCAGTCGCATTAGAATCTAACCAAGCATGGAATTCTTCTTCGAAACGAGTGATATCTACTACTGGGATATCATCTAGGAATCCACGTGTTAAAGCGTAAAGAATGATAACTTGTTTCTCTACACGTAACGGTTTGTGTAATCCTTGTTTTAATACCTCAACAGTACGAGCACCACGGTTTAGTTTCGCTTGAGTTGCTTTATCTAGGTCAGAACCGAACTGAGCGAACGCTTCTAACTCACGGTAAGATGCAAGGTCAAGACGAAGTGTACCTGATACTTTACTCATTGCTTTAATCTGAGCAGATCCACCTACACGAGATACAGAAGTACCCGCATCGATCGCTGGACGTACGCCAGAGAAGAATAGGTCAGATTGTAAGAAGATTTGTCCATCCGTAATCGAGATTACGTTTGTTGGGATGTAAGCTGATACGTCCCCTGCTTGTGTTTCGATGAAAGGTAATGCAGTTAAAGAACCGCCGCCTTTTGCATCACTTAATTTTGCTGCACGCTCTAATAAGCGAGAATGTAAGTAGAATACATCCCCTGGGTAAGCTTCACGACCTGGAGGACGACGTAATAGTAATGACAGCTCACGGTAAGCTGCTGCTTGTTTTGATAAGTCATCATATACTACTAATACGTGTTTACCATTGTACATGAACTCTTCACCCATTGTTACACCAGCGTAAGGAGCTAGGTATAATAATGGAGCTGGTTGAGAAGCAGATGCAGTTACAACGATTGTGTACTCTAATGCACCATGCTTACGTAGTGTTTCTACTACGTTACGTACAGTTGATTCTTTTTGTCCGATAGCTACATAAATACAAATCATATCTTCATCTTTTTGGTTAATGATTGTATCTAGTGCAACTGCTGTTTTACCTGTTTGACGGTCACCGATGATTAACTCACGTTGACCACGGCCAATTGGTACAAGAGCGTCGATCGCTTTAATACCTGTTTGAAGTGGCTCATGAACAGATTTACGATCCATTACACCTGGTGCTGGACTTTCGATTGGACGAGTGTTTGTTGTATTGATTGGGCCTAAACCATCAACTGGTTGACCTAATGGGTTTACAACACGACCAATTAGTTCTTTTCCTACTGGTACTTGCATGATGCGACCAGTACGACGAACTTCGTCACCTTCACGGATTTCTGTGTAAGGTCCTAAAATGATAATACCTACGTTGTTTTCCTCTAAATTTTGTGCTAGTCCCATAACGCCGTTAGAGAACTCTACAAGTTCACCAGCCATAACGTTATCAAGACCATGAGCACGCGCGATACCGTCACCAACTTGGATAACTGTACCAACATCACTAACTTCGATTTCAGACTGATAGTTCTCGATTTGTTGCTTTATCAGTGCGCTAATTTCTTCAGCTCTGATGCTCATGTGCTTCACCCCTATCTATTCTTCATTAATTCACGCTGAATACGTGCTAATTTTCCTTGTAAACTTCCGTCATAAATGCGATTTCCAATACGTACTTTAATGCCGCCTAGTAAATCTTCATCTACAACATTTTTTACACGAATTGCATCTTTTCCTGTTCTCTTTGCAAATGCTTCTGCAATGTTAAGCTTCTCTTCTTCTGATAGAAGACGAGTAGAATATACAGTTGCGTCTGCTACGTTACGTTCTTCATTAGCAAGAACAACATATTCATCTGCAATTTCAGGTAAGATATCAATGCGCTTGTTATCAATTAAAATATATAACGTATTTAAAATAGATTCAGAAACAGACCCGAATACGTTTGCAAGAAACGTTTTCTTTTGTTCCTTTGAAATGTTCGGTTGCGTTAAAAAGCTATGTAGTTCTCCGTTCTTTACATAAACGTTTTGTACAAGGCGTAATTCCTCTTCAAACATTTCTAATACGTGTTTTTCTTTAGCAATTTTAAAAAGAGCGACAGCATAACGTTTTGCTACAATCCCATTGCTCATCGCGCTTCTCCTACTTCTTTAATATAATCGCGAATTAACTTCACTTGATCTTCTTCTTTTAATTCTTTTTCAATTACTTTAGAAGCAATTTGAACAGATAAAGAAGCAACTTGTTCTTGTAAAGCAGCAATCGCTTGCTCTTTTTCGCGTTGAATTTCTTGTACAGCAGATGCTTTAATTGATTCTGCTTCTTCTTTCGCAGCAGCAACAATAGCATCTTTTTGATCTACAGCTTGTTTTTTCGCTCTTTCGATTAACTCTTGTGCTTCAACACGTGATTGTTTTAACATTTCACGTTGTTCTTCTACTAACTTCTTCGCTTCAGCGTTACTTCTTTCTGCAGCGTCGATTTCATTAGTAACATGCTCTTCACGTTCTTTCATAATCCCCATTAAAGGACCCCACGCGAATTTGCGTAGCATTACTAATAGAAGTAAGAAAATGAACAATGTATAAGCAATCGTTCCAAATGGAATGGCAGCCCCTAATAATAAAGTTGGCACAAGGATTCACTCCCTTCAAAATATCTAAATTGATCATATGAAAAAAAAAGACATACGTTTCGTTCATAAAGCAATGGCGAAGAAAGTTCGGAAAAACACTCTTCGCCATCTATGTAAGGGGAGTCTCCCTTATTTGTTCATTACGATGAATGCAATAACTACACCGATGATTGGAAGTGCCTCAACTAAAGCAACCCCGATGAACATAATTGTTTGAAGTGCGCCTTTTAATTCTGGTTGACGAGCAACACCTTCGATTGTACGTGATACGATAAGACCGTTACCAATACCTGCACCTAATGCTGATAAACCAATTGCAATTGCAGCTGCGATTACACCTAAACTCATTTAATTTGTCCTCCTTTGTATTATAAAAAAATAAATTTTTTCTTACTTAAATTATATTAATGGTCATGACTTACTTTATGAGCCATATAAACCATCGTTAACATAACGAAAATAAATGCTTGGATTGATCCAACGAATACACTGAATCCCATCCATGCTAACATCGGTACAAGTGCACCTAATGCTCCAAGGAATGATGCTCCGCCCAACTTAGCAAGTAATCCTAATAAGATCTCACCTGCATAAATGTTACCAAATAAACGAAGACCTAACGTTAATGTGTTAGCAAACTCCTCAATAACCTTTAATGGGAATAAGAATTTCATAGGTTGGAAATAACCTTTTACGTATTCTTTCGTACCCTTCATCTTAATTCCATAATAATGGGTGAGGGTAACTACCATCACGGCTAATGTTAATGTAACTGCTGGATCAGACGTTGGTGATCTCCACCATGCAATATGTTCACCAGCTTCAGTTGCTGAATACATGAATGGTAAACCAAGGAAGTTCGATACGATGATAAACATGATAAGCGTAACGCCAAGCGTTAAGAAACGTCCACCTGTTTTCCAGTCCATCGTACTATTGATAATCCCTTTCACGAAGTCAAACACCCATTCCATGAAGTTTTGCATTCCTGTTGGGCGAAGGGCTAAGCTGCGAGTTCCGATAACAGCGATTAAGAAAACAATAACTGCTGCTACAGTAACCATCATAACTGATGACAAATCGAACGTTAAACCTAGAAATTCAACTAATTTACCGTGTTCCACTAGTAATTCACCTCTCTTCCCTGCTCTTATACTCTAAATAAAGAAAATCTATGATCATGACAAGGTATCCTGTCAGCAATCCTACACCTAAGCCCCACATCGCAATTAACTCTTGATATTTGGCTGCAAATAAAATTAATAACCCAATCGTGGCGAATCTTGAATATGTACTTACCGCTGTCGCCTTAAACTTCACGTTTTCTCCATTTGTCACGCGATCCAACAGCTTGTCTGTTCTACGTGCAATGATGCGCAAACTAAGAAAACTGAAAATCGTCCCGATAATCAGTCCAAGAAATACATCCTTGTAAGAGGTGAATCCCCATCCTAGCACTAGAAGCGCAAGCAAGTAGTACATATATTTCTTTTGTCTTTGGACAAGTCCATGTACGTCTATCATCATTGCTCTCCCGAATAGTAATGTCGAATGAGTCGAATCATTGCGTATACCCCTGTTCCTAATCCGAGTAATAACCCTATAATAAGAAACAATGGAAACGTTCCAACCTTATTATCAATCCACTGCCCACCAAAGATTCCAACAAGAATAGAACCGACTAACTGAGCAAGAATACCTGACATTAAAGCATAAGCTTTTATATGGCTGCGATCGTTTTTTTGCAAGGATTCATCCCTCCAATATGTAACCCTCATTCACGATGTGTTAATAATAACTCATTTTTTTGCATAAATCCTATACAAAATAAAAAGTTTACATTTTCGTCACGGAATAGATGTATTTTTGTCACTGAAAGCCCTACCATCTATCCCCGTTGTTAGCATACAATAGGGTATTAACAGTGTCAACGAGAAATCGTAAAAAATCAAAAAATTTGAGTATTAGTCATTTCCTCCCAAAAATGAAAACGTTCCCCTTCTAAATACTGGTTAGAGATATGCAATTTCTAACAGTTTTCTCTTTATAATAGAAGGAAATGTTCACAAGTTTGTCACTATTATATTTTTACGATATAACGCTTTCCTTCCATAATATAGTGCTCTTTAGACGTAAGACTTCTATATTATATGTGATGTGTATGCAACTTATGTTGTATATACTATGTATATTTATCCTCTCCCCTCCCCCTACTTGCTTACATCAAAAAAAGACGAGCTGAGGAATCCCCCTGCTCGTCAGTTGTCTTACTTCGTTCCGAATAAACGGTCACCAGCATCACCAAGACCTGGTACTACATATCCGTGGTCATTTAATTTCTCATCTAATGCTGCTACATAAATATCAACATCAGGATGTTCTTCTTGTACTACTTTTACTCCTTCTGGAGCTGCAACGATACACATTAATTTAATTTGTTTTGCGCCGCGCTTTTTCAGAGAGTTAATTGCTTCAGCTGCAGAACCACCTGTTGCTAGCATCGGATCTAGTACGATAAAGTCACGCTCTTCTACATCCGTTGGAAGTTTCACATAGTATTCTACCGGTTGCAATGTTTTAGGGTCGCGGTATAAGCCAACGTGTCCTACTTTTGCTGCTGGAATTAATTTCAGAATTCCATCAACCATTCCTAAACCTGCACGTAAAATCGGAATTAAACCAAGTTTTTTACCAGCGATCACTTTTGTTGTCGCTTTGCTTACAGGCGTCTCAATTTCAATGTCTTTAAGTGGAAGGTCGCGAGTAATTTCAAAAGCCATTAAGCTTGCTACTTCGTCCACTAATTCACGAAAATCTTTCGTACCTGTATTCTTGTCGCGAATATATGTAATCTTATGTTGAATTAACGGGTGATCAAATACATACAGTTTTCCCATGTGAATCTCTCCTTTAGATGATATTCATGCGTTTGCACGCTTTTTTACACTATTTACGATTGTAAAGAAAACGCTACTAATATTCAAGGGCAAATTTGGAAAAGTCATGATTTCCGATGAATCTATCTAGTATCTTTACCAATTATGGGAGCTGTATCCTTCATTATATCGCCAAAATTTATTCATCATTTGTATACATACTTAAAGAACAATATATGTCCACAAAAAAGACTGCTAAAACAATTACGTCTCAGCAGCCTTCTTCAATCTATTATAGATCTGTGTACATTGGGAATTTGCTCGTTAACGCTTCTACACGCTTACGCGCTTCTTCTAATGCAGCTTCATTTTCATGATTTTTTAATGTGTAAGCAATAAGTGACGCAATTTCATCCATTTCTTCTAAACCGAAACCACGAGATGTTACAGCTGCTGTACCGATACGTACACCACTTGTTACAAATGGGCTTGCTGTTTCAAATGGAATTGTATTTTTGTTCACTGTAATACCAACTTCGTCCAATACGTGCTCTGCTACTTTACCTGTGATTTCTAGGTTACGAACATCAATTAGGATTAAGTGATTGTCTGTTCCACCAGAAACAAGTGTAAGTCCTTCTTTTTGAAGACCTTCAGCTAAGCGGTTCGCATTGTTAATGATATTTTGTGCATATGTTTTGAAATCATCTTGAAGTGCCTCACCAAACGCAACAGCTTTTGCAGCGATTACGTGCATAAGTGGACCACCTTGAATACCAGGGAAGATTGATTTATCAATTTGTTTTGCAAATTGCTCTTCACATAAAATCATACCACCACGTGGACCACGTAATGTTTTATGTGTTGTTGTTGTAACGAAATGTGCATGTGGCACTGGATTTGGATGTAAACCAGCCGCTACTAAACCTGCGATATGTGCCATATCAACCATTAAGTATGCGCCCACTTCATCTGCAATCTCACGGAATCGTTTGAAATCGATAACACGAGGGTACGCACTTGCACCTGCAACGATTAATTTTGGTTTATGTTCTTTCGCTTTTGCTAATACATCATCGTAATTAATACGGTGAGATTCAGCATCCACGCCATATTCTACGAAATTATATTGTACTCCACTGAAGTTAACAGGGCTTCCGTGTGTTAAGTGACCACCATGAGATAAATTCATACCAAGTACTGTATCGCCTTGCTCTAAAATCGTGAAGTATACTGCCATGTTCGCTTGTGCACCAGAATGCGGTTGAACATTTACGTGCTCTGCGCCGAAAATTTCTTTTACGCGATCACGTGCGATATCTTCTACTACGTCTACATGTTCACAACCACCATAGTAACGTTTCCCAGGATATCCTTCAGCATACTTATTCGTTAAAACAGAACCTTGCGCCTCCATTACTGCTTCACTTACGAAGTTTTCCGAAGCAATTAACTCAATCTTCGAACGCTGTCTTCCTAGTTCTGCCTCAATTGCAGCAAATACCTTTTCATCTTGACGTTTTAAATGATCCACCAAAATCCCCCTTTTCTGAACGAATTACATCGATTCCCAACAGTTTTTTCTTATTTATTCAGAAAAAACGAAAATTCAGGTTGTAATTCTTTCGAACCTTCATGTTTTCAACTACATTCTAACATGACTTTCTATATCATAAAAGAAAAAAAAGACCGAAAATCGGTCTTTTCTTTCTTCTATAATAAAGTCAGACAACATACCTTATTCATAACTTTAACGGCAAGTGATAGTCTCTTCCTTCGCCGCATAAACAGCACGTGCTCCACCAATTAGCTTTCCACGTGTTGTTGCCATCGTTACATGTGCACTTCCAATTTCCTTCACACTAGTACGAACCGGAACAGCTACGTGCTTTAAATGCATACCGATAAATGTATCACCAATATCCATTCCCGCATCTGCTTTAATAAACTCAATTACTACCGGATCTTTCAAATTGTGATAAGCATATGTTGCTAATGCACCACCTGCTGATCTAACAGGCGTAACTGTTACAATTTCAAATTGATATTTCATCGCCAACTCTTTCTCAACTACTACAGCACGGTTTAAATGCTCACAACATTGAAACGCCAACTCAATACCTGTTTGTTCTTGAAATTGTTTTAACTCAGAAAAAATCGCCTCTGCTACTTCCATCGTTCCTGATGTCCCAATTCTTTCTCCTAGCACTTCGCTCGTACTACACCCCACTACAAAAATTTGACCACTTTGTAATGAAGCTTGTTCTTGGAAATCAGAAAGCGAAATTTGTAGCTGTTCTCTTACCTTTACGATTTCTGTCATTACGCCTCTTCCTTTCACAGGTTGGTTCACCAAATTATATTTCCTACTGCTTCTAGTTAGAATCTATTACTTTGCTTCGTATGTTTTAATTTTTCCTACGCGGTTTTCGTGACGGCCGCCTTCAAATTCAGTTGTTAACCAAATTTTTGCGATGTCACGTGCTAGACCAGCACCAATTACACGCTCGCCCATTGCTAACATGTTTGTATCGTTATGCTCTCTCGTTGCTCTCGCACTGAAAGTATCATGAACTAACGCACAACGAATACCATTTACTTTGTTTGCAGCAATTGACATACCGATGCCTGTCCCACAAACTAAAATACCACGATCTACTTCGCCATTTGCTACCATTTCCGCTGCTGGAAACGCAAAATCAGGGTAATCAACAGAACCAGCTTCACATTCACAACCTAAATCAATATATTCAATATTTAACTCTTCTAATAAACTTACAAGTTCTTTACGGATATTCATACCGCCGTGATCAGATGCTACTACTACTTTCATTTTTACCCCTCCAAAGTTTCAATCCATTATCTTCATTCTCACTTAATCCTTTAATGGGACGAAGTGATCTCCAATATCGTATTATACACGAAACATCAACCTTCTGAATGTTTTTTCAGTAAAGTTTGTACAAGTTTTTCCATCTCTTCTAATGTTTCTTTATAAATAGAGAGAGATCCGCCGAATGGATCTGAAATATCCTTACTCATCCCCTCAGTTAGTCCATATAATGTATCTACTTTCCCTTCAACACTCGGATAATGCCCAAGGATAATTTCCTTATGGTTTTCCGTCATTGTTACTATAATATCTGCCCAATCAATTAAGGCTTCGTTTACCTGCTGTGAAGCATGATCGATTGCAATTCCCTTTTCAGCTAAAGCTTCTTTTGCATGTACCGACGCATCACTTCCAGGATAGGCGAAAACACCAGCAGATTGCACTTCAAACTTACCTTCTCCATAATGGCGCAGTAACGCCTCAGCCATCGGACTACGGCATGTATTTCCAGTGCAAACAAATAATACTCGTTTCATCTAAACCCACCCCTTTTCTCTATTTCCTTCCTTTTATCATAGCGTACATTACAATAGAACAAAAGAAATGTGAATATACGAAAGGCGCATTTCTCTTATATTTTTTCTAAGAAAAATGCGCCTTATCCACATATATGTGAAACCCTATTTCCAAGTGCCCAAAGTATTTTACCATATATAAGGAACAGACTACAAAACAAAATAAGGAATCCATTTCATACGAAACGGATTCCTTTCATGTGATAATTATTTCATTGTAACTTTCATTACTTCTGTTGAACCTTTTGTAGCAGTTACACCTACAGTTGTCTTAATAGACTCAGCTGCATCTGTGTTTGTAATAACGATTGGAGTAATTGTGCTTTTCGCTTTTTCACGAATTAATTCTAAGTCGAATGAGATTAATTTATCTCCAGCTTTTACAGCTTGTCCTTCAGAAACGTGAGCTTCGAAACCTTCACCTTCCATTTTTACAGTTTCTAATCCAACGTGGATTAAAATTTCTGTACCGTTTTTCGCTTTAATTCCAATTGCATGTTTCGTGTGGAATAATTGTACGATTTCGCCATCAACTGGAGATACAACTACACCTTCAGTAGGATCGATTGCAACACCGTCACCCATCATACGACCAGCGAATACTGGATCTGGTACTTCTTCAATATTTTTCACTGCTCCAGTTAATGGAGCTACGATTGTTTCTTCATTTGTTTTTGAACCAAGACCGAATAATTTTTTAAACATAGGATAGTCCTCCTTATAATTTACCTAAAAGTTTATAGGGCAATCTCTATTAAAGATCAGAATAAACGTAAGACCTCATACTTCGAATATTATACTGTAAAAACGCTTTCGAAATAAATTACGTCATTACTACTAGACTCTTATTGTAGCGTCTCACAAAATTCCAGTCAATTCTGATTGTCTGAATAACAATAAGAAGTTAACTTCTACTTATATTTTCTCTTTTTTTACCCAACTTGTCTAGAGGTCTTTACTACATTTTATTTTTTGTTGTTAATTTGTAAAATTTTTTTCAAACTTTTTTCGAAATTCACTTGACTAAAGTAAGTAACTATTTTATTATTACTTACGTAAGATAAGTTAATAACTTTTAGGAGGTTTTCAAAAATGATGGATTTCGGTCTTCTTATTATTCGTCTTATTATAGGTATTACATTCATGGGTCATGGTGCTCAAAAATTATTTGGTTGGTTCGGCGGTTACGGTTTAAAAGGAACAGGTGGCTGGATGGAATCAATCGGTTTACGCCCTGGTGTATTTATGGCATTTATGGCTGGCGCAACTGAATTATTAGGTGGTTTCTTATTCGCATCAGGTATTTTCACTGCAATCGGTTCATTATTTATCGTTGGAACAATGTTAATGGCGATATTCACTGTTCATGGAAAAAACGGTTACTGGGTAACTCAAAATGGATATGAATATAACTTAATGTTAATCGCTGTTGCTATCGGTGTAGCTTTAATCGGTCCTGGCGCATACGTTTTACTATAATTTTTATCTTGAATTCGAGATTATTTAGGTGGAACTTACTTCATTGTGGTTGAAGTAAGTTCTTTTTATGTAATAAAAATATTATTTTCAGCAGGAGTTTTCCACTAACATCTTGTAAACAAACAATAAGTCGTCATATTTAGAAAGGGGATTTCAATCATGTTATCCATTAATCCAAATGAACAATCGGAAAAAGAGAATTACAAATTATTAACGGGAAGTATCATCCCACGCCCTGTCGCATTTGTTACTTCTGTAACAAAAGACGGCGTATTAAACGGCGCACCATATAGTTACTTCAACATCGTTGCTGCAAATCCACCACTTATTTCAGTTTCTGTACAACGAAAAGCTGGAGAAAGAAAGGACACTTCCCGAAACGCAATTGAAAAAGGGGAATTTGTCGTACATATCTCTGATGAATCATACGTAGCGGCAATTAACGAAACAGCAGCTAATCTCCCTCCAAATGAAAGTGAAATTGAACTAGCAAAATTAACACCAATTGAAAGTGATGTCATCTCCGTTCCAGGTGTAAAAGAAGCAAATATTCGAATGGAATGCGTACTAGAACGCGCAATCCCTCTCGGCGGAACAGAAGACTCACCGGCTTGCGATTTACTAATCGGACGCGTCGTTCGTTTCCACGTCGCAGACCACCTATACGAAAATGGACGCATTCATGCAGAAGGACTAAAACCAGTAAGCCGCCTAGCAGGACACAACTACGCAAAACTAGGAGAACAATTTGAATTAGTGAGGCCAGTTTAAAAGCGGAAGCGGCTCGCTCAGAATCGCAGGACATTGGAACTCTCGACCTTGAAGCGCTTTTTGCTTCGAGCGAGAGAGTGAAATGGCCGGAGATTCTAGCCGCTGGAGCTGGATAATAGCTAAAAGTGGAGGCGACTCGTTCAGCTCTGACCAGTTAAGGTTCTTAGATGCGAAGATCTGGCCACTGGAACTGGATAGGAAGCGTCCCCTCAGAATGGAAGTAACAATAATATAAAAAGGTGTACCAAATTAATTTGGTACACCCCTTTCATAGAAGAAGAAAAATAATTTTTCAGTATTGGTCATCGACCTCTTTTACCATTATTGGTCATCGGTAAAAAGTAACAGTGTGATCGGTTATTGGATGATTGGTTGTCCTTTGGCCATCACAAATCTCATTTTTACAAAAGTGGTCTTCTTCTATGCCTTGAAGCAGAGTCTCACCACTTCAAGGTTTAAAAGTATTTTTCACCATCAAAGTCTAGTTCAATGGCATAGTTTTTCGCATTAATTAAGTTAGATAACCTATTAGCTTGTCTCTCTAACTCTAAACCTTTTACACGATATACTTCTGGATCAAACATGGCTACTTTTACAAGCGATGATGTTTCACCGTAAGAATATACATGTTCTTCTTTCTTACTCACGCCAAACTCTTTACACTTTCGAGCTTTTGCACGTAACTGCGTTGCAAGTTCTATCGCTTCAACAATCGTTATATTCTCTCCGTTGAAATTCACTTCATTTCGGATATTTGCTTCATACATTAATTTATCTAAAAGACGAAAATCAGCGCGAACTTCATCTAGTTCCTGTTCAACTTGTACCAATGTACGCGTCTGTTTTGGAAGTGTATCACCTTTTTCAATTTCAACAAATCCAATTTGGTTCATCTCTTCTTCTAATTCATGTATTCTTTTCGATAATACACTTTTTAATTTTACAGCTTCTGCCAAAGAAATGTTAGACATAGTATCCCCCTTATATCTCTTCTTTCTGCTCCTCTAAAGTAGGTACTTTCTCTTTTTTCGGTTTCCCAAGCTTAATTACGAAGAAGTAAAGGGAAAGCAATGTAATAAGAAAAACAATTAAAAACGGGTATGGAGAATAAAAAGCACGCGCTGCCTCCGTTTTCCCCGCAACAAACTTCAATGACTCAATATCTAAAAACTCAGCAAACATTTGTACACCGAGCATACTAAACCAAAAAACAAAAAAACTAATAATAACACCAAAAACTTGCTTCAACCTCGTCATCCATCTCATCCTTTCTATATTGTAATTTTTTAGCGCAATCAGTATAGTACAAACAAAACTATGCACAGAAAGGAACTATCCTATCATTCGCGAATTAATTTAATCCAACCTAAAACTGAAATTTGTAAAATAATCCCCCAAATAATAAGCAGTCGTAACCATCTCGGAAAAAAAGTTACAAATCGAATATACCATTCCAATAACTTGTTCATAACGCCCTCCCCCTAAAATTATATAGGAAAAAGGAGATATAATCCAAATCCAACCAAAATGATACCACCTACTATCTCACCGTATGTACCGAGCATATCTTTCGCATGTCTCCCAATGAATAGACCACTCCACGCTAATAACATACTAACAAATCCAAAAAGTAATATCGTAATAATTGTCTGCGCCCCATAAATACCAAGACTAAGACCTACTGAAAAACTGTCTATACTAACCCCAAATGCAAATACGAATAAACTAATTCCAATAGGGGCCGTTCGAGTCTCTTCATTCTCCAAGATAGATGAATATACAATATAAAATCCTAATCCGATTAATAAAATAGCACCTGCAAAATGTGCAATGTCTCCATACTGTTCTGATAAAAAACGACCTAATACCATCCCTATAAATGGCATGATAATATGAAATATCCCTATCGTCACACCGATATACAGGATTTGTCTTATCTTTAAGGTCATCATTCCCATCCCAAGACTTACCGAGAACGCATCCATCCCTAAGGCGAATGCCATAATTATTAAAGGTATTAGCTGTTCAAACGTCATTCATGTCCCTCCTCGGACGTGCTACTTCAAAATATGCTTATCCGAGGAGAAATATTCTGTTTGCTAATCGTACCTTATCATTCGGTAATAATTTGATGTCCTGCCGCTTTTGTTAATCGATTCATAATAGCATTCCCTATTCCTTCATTCGGGAATGATTCACTAAAAATAACATCCACTTCACTTGCATCAAACGTTCTAAGTACATCATATAATTTAGTCGCAACGCTAGCTAAATCGCTTCGAACACCACAAGACAATACAACATCCGCGTTATATACGTGCTGATACTCTTCTGTCGTTAATACACCGACTTTGAATCCTTCTTCCTTCTTCTCATCCACAAGGCGTTGAATAAATTCACGTGAACCTTCAACAATACTTAGCGGCGCTTTCGGTGCATAATGTGTATATTTCATTCCAGGTGATTTCGGTTTTTCCTTCTCATCCTTTAAAGCCGGATCTAAAGAAACCGTGCCGATTACCGATTCTAATTGTTCTTTCGTAATCCCACCTGGGCGTAATATCGTTGGAACAGCGCTCGTACAATCAATTACAGTCGATTCAACACCTACTCCGGTTGCACCACCATCTACAATACCTGCGATTTTCTCATTTAAATCTTCATATACGTGAGATGCTAACGTCGGACTTGGACGACCTGAACGATTTGCACTAGGTGCTGCAACAGGTACATTTGCCTCTTCAATAAGAGCAAGAGCTACTGGATGATCAGGCATTCTTACTCCAACCGTATTAAGTCCTGCCGTTACCTTCTCTGAAATTCCTTCTTTTCTAGGTAAAATAATTGTTAAAGGGCCCGGCCAAAAATGCTCCATTAACTTTTCTGCAACTGGCGGAATTTCCTTCACAATCCCATCTAACTGCGATTTTGTACCGATGTGGACAATAAGTGGATTATCACTCGGTCTTCCTTTCGCCTCAAAAATTTTCGCAATCGCTTCATCATTCATCGCGTTTGCACCTAGTCCATATACCGTTTCTGTAGGGAAGGCAATCGCCTCATTTTCCCTTAATAATTTTGCTGCTTCTTGTAACTGTGGATAATATTTTTTTCTTTCCACAACATTATCCACAATCCACATATTTGTATGCATTTTTTCCCACGTCCTTTTCTACCCTGAAATACTTGTCTATTTTTAGTTTACTATGAGATTTATCCAAAAGACAAACAAGGTTTATCCACAAAATGTGGATAAACCTAATTAATCCGTGGATAACTTTGTGAATAGCTGACAATTTAGTATTATTGCATTTGGCTCTTTTATATTTTTACAAAAGTGTTCTAACTGTCGAATTCCCTCTGGTACGTTCTCTTTCTCTATCGTAACAAAGTCAAAAAACTGAAAGATCGTTATAGATTGTGGATGATTTGTTAGTAAGTACAATTGTCGAATATTTTTTTCTTTCATATACTGCAAAAACATTTCAAAAAAATATAAGAAAGTCTGTTTATCCACATTAGGTGTGAATAAACAAGAACGAATCAGTGCGTTTTCTTCACTTTGTTCATATCCAATGACTGCCCGTATTTCTTCCGCCTCTTCCAAAATCATAAACTGCGCGTACAACTCATTTATTTTATCATCTTTTTTATTAGCTTGTCCGAAAAAAGAATGCAATCTTTCCACATCTGCCTTCGTCGCAAAATATACCTTCTTCATAATAAATCCCTCCTCTTTTTTATATATGAGAAGGGATTTACAAATAGTACTATTTAGAGAATAAAGATGTAAAAGCTTCTACAATAAATAACTTAACTTCCGGCTTTTCTTCTTCCTCCTCTACTTTTACATACTCATTTCGCTTTTCTTGTTTTTGTTCCACAGGTTTCTCCACTTTTTCCACAGTTTTTGTTTCCTCTTTACTTACAGGTTGTTCTTCTACTTTCGTTTCATTTTTTACTACTTTCTTTTCAGAAGCTGTTACTTTTTTTGCGACTTCCTGCTTTACAACTTTCTTTTCCTTCACCTCATCTCCTTTTTTCTCTTCTGCATTTACTACTTCTTCATCATCTATTTGTTTCACTTGCTCCCCTTCAGGAGATTCAGCCTTCACAACATGTTCTTCTTTCCTTACAGCTGTACCACTTGAAAAATCTAAGAAACACATCGGCGGAAATAGTACACACCACCAGTTTGCCCCTTCACCTTCCCCAATTGTAATTAAAACTGCTTCATATTCCCCTGCCGGATAAATAAAATTCCCATATACCTTTGTAGGAAACTTTACATTTTTACTGAATTTCACTTGAAATGAATCTTTACTTCCTTCTTTTTTCAACGTATTTGCTACTGTTTTTTCGATTTCTGGAATATGACTTTGAATGACCTTGCGTGCCTCTTCAAATGAAGTTAAATCAGCTACCCATCCATCAATTTGTGCTTTTACTTCATCACGCACTTTACGCTTTAACGCCTGGTCTTTATCTGAATCACTATTTGCTAAAATCCGTAATCGAACGGCCTCTTTCGGAATAACTGAAGGCCCTTTCGCATCAGCTTTCATATATCCAAACTGCACAAGTAACTGTGCACCAATTAATAATAGAAGAAGATAAGCAATAACTTGTTTTTTCATTTCCTCCACCGTCCCTTCTACAAACAGTGTGGACAGACTTTCATCTTTCTAAACTATTAAATTCAAAATCTATATGAATTTTTCCACAAAAAAATAGAGTAAGGTGTAAACCTTACTCCATCTCCGCAAATACCATGCGATCTTTTCCATTAATATCAAAAACAACCTCAACATGAGCATGTGGAAATGCTTGTTGTAACAGCCCTTTCACGTCCTCACCTTGCCCTACTCCAATTTCAAATGCGACAATTGCTTTCTTCTGCAACACATTTGGCAACTCTTCCATAAAGCGGCGATAGAAATCTAGTCCGTCTTCACCACCAACAAGCGCTCTCTTTGGCTCATGCTCTTTCACCACGGGAGAAAGACCACGCCAATCTTCTTCCGGTATATATGGAGGATTTGAAACAACAACATCTAACTTTTGACCCGTTTCATAAAATGGTGATAATAAATCACCATGATAGAATGTTACTTCTGCGCCCAAAATTTTCGCATTTTCTTTTGCAACTTCAATCGACTCCTGCGCAATATCTACCGTATACACATGAAGATTTTTATTTTCCAAAGCAAGCGTAATCGAAATCGCTCCACTACCTGTACCGATATCTGCTACATGTAGTTTCTCATCACCAAAATGACGCTCGATTCTTTCTAACACTCCTACTATAAGCTCTTCTGTTTCTGGTCTTGGTATTAATACTTCTTCATTCACAAAAAACGATCTTCCATAAAACATTTCATGACCAATCATATATTGAATAGGAATACCTTCTACATGCTTGTGGATAAACTCTGTAAAACTTTTTTCTTGTTCCGCAGTTATTTCTTCACGCATGTTCATCAATATTCCTGTTCTATTCGTCTTTAATACATGACAAAGGACAATTTCTCCCGCATTTTCATCTCGTCCATTCTCCTGTAAAAAAGAAGAAGCCCATTTCAGGGCTTCATAGACACGCATTACTCAGCTGCCTCCATCCTTTGAGCCTGATCTTCCATTACTAAGGCATTGATGAAATCATCTAACTTACCTTGTAAGATTTGATCTAACTTTTGAATCGTTAAACCGATTCGATGGTCTGTAACACGGTTTTGCGGGAAGTTATACGTACGAATACGCTCTGAACGATCACCCGTACCAACAGCTTGTTTACGGTTTTGATCATACTCAGCTTGTGCTTCTTGTCTAAACTTATCATAAACACGTGCGCGTAATACTTTCATCGCTTTTTCTTTATTCTTAATTTGTGATTTCTCATCCTGACATGATACAACTACACCAGTCGGTAAATGCGTTAAACGTACCGCTGACATCGTTGTATTAACGCTCTGTCCACCAGGTCCACTAGAAGCGAATGTATCAACACGAACATCTTTCTCATGAATATCAATTTCTACTTCTTCTGCCTCTGGTAATACAGCTACAGTTGCTGTAGATGTATGGATACGTCCACCAGATTCCGTTTCAGGAACACGTTGTACACGGTGAGCGCCATTCTCGAATTTCAGCTTCGCGAAAGCACCTTTACCGTTAATCATAAAGATAATCTCTTTATATCCACCTAACTCTGTATAGCTAGCCTCGATAATCTCCGTTTTCCAACCTTGCACCTCAGCGTAACGGCTATACATACGGTATAAGTCACCAGCAAATAAAGCGGCCTCGTCGCCACCAGCAGCTCCACGAACCTCAACGATAACGTTCTTATCATCGTTAGGGTCTTTTGGTACAAGTAAAATTTTCAGACGCTCTGATAATGTTTTTTCTTGTGATTCTAACTCAGAAACCTCTTCTTTTACCATTTCACGCATTTCTGCGTCTAACTTATCTTCTAACATTGTTTTCGCATCTTTTAATTGCTCACGAACATCCTTATACTCACGATACACCTCTACCGTTTCCTGTATATCAGACTGTTCCTTTGAATATTCACGAAGCTTATTTGAATCACTAATAATTGCTGGGTCGCTTAGCAATTCATTTAACTTCTCATAACGATTTTCTACAGCTTGCAAACGATCTAACACATCATTCACCTCTACATCCTAGTATCTAATACAAATAGTATATGGTACTTACTCAAAAAAACGCAAATTATATTTAAAAGCGTAAGCGGCTTGCTCAGAATTGTAGGCCATTGGAACTCTCAACCTTGAAGCGCTTTTTGCTTCAAGCGAGAGAGTAAAATGGCTGGAGATTCTAGCCGCTGGAGCTAGATATCACAACTTAAAGCGCAAGTGGCTCACACCACTCACACTCTCTATTCTGAAAAAAACCCGCCTTGCGCAGCGAGTTTTACTTATCTTTGTTTGTAGGAACTGCATGACAATGACGACAGCGTGGTTCATACGATTCTGAAGCACCAACTAAAATAATCGGATCATCAAATGCCGCTGGTTCTCCATCAATTAATCGTTGTGTACGACTTGCCGGAGATCCACATGCAGAACATACTGCTTGTAGTTTTGTTACATGTTCAGCAATCGCCATCAGCTGAGGAACTTGTCCAAATGGTAGACCACGGAAATCTTGGTCTAAACCAGCTACAATGACACGATAGCCACGATTTGCCAATACTTGCACCACTTCCACAATGTCCCCATCAAAGAATTGCACCTCATCGATTGCAATTACATCCATTTCTTCAGTGATATGTTCAAATATATCTTTTGAAGCTGAAACAGGAACTGCTTTTACCTTTAATCCGTTATGTGATACAACGTCTTCTTCACTATAGCGATTATCAATACATGGTTTAAATACAATTGCATGTTGTTTCGCAAATTGCGTACGACGCACACGGCGGATAAGCTCTTCTGATTTACCAGAAAACATACTACCGCAAATCACTTCAATCCAACCGTTCTGATTTATTAAGTACATGAAGCTCTCCTTTCATCTACTTTTTAATTAAAAGTAGGGTAAAGGTATAATATTTTCGCAAAAAAAACAGACAAGCGAATAGATACACTTGCCTGTTTTATGTTTTTATTACTTAAGACCGTATTTCTTATTGAAGCGGTCAACGCGTCCGTCTGCAGTAGCAAACTTCTGACGTCCAGTGTAGAATGGGTGAGAATCAGAACTGATCTCAACTTTTAGTAATGGATAAGTGTTACCATCTTCCCACTCAACAGTTTCGTTAGATCCTCTAGTAGATCCGCTTAAGAATTTGAAGCCTGTGTTTGTGTCCATGAATACAACTTTCTTGTAATCTGGGTGAATTCCTGCTTTCATTCTTTTCATCTCCTTCCGCCCTGAATCATTTTCGAAACAGAGTTTTTCATCTTCAGCTGCATACACAACTATATTGATGAAACACATATGATGAAATTATAACAAGGCTAACTTCATTTTGCAACTACCTGTTTTTGTCTTTTTAATTTTAAAAGTAGAAGCGGCTCGCTCAGAATCGAAGGCTATTTAGAACTCTCGACCTTGAAGCGCTTTTTGCTTCGAGCGAGAGAGTGAAATGACCGGAGATTCTAGCCGCTGGAGCTGGGTATTATCTTAAAGTGGAGGCAACTCATCCAACTAGAACTAACTAATGCCCTTCCACTCATCTCTCTTTAAGATCACCTAAAAAACATAAAAAACTCGCTTACCATAAAATAAGCGAGTCCCAATCTTTTCCCTTTACTTCGTTGTTACATATCTTTTCGAATCTGCAACAATGTTTTGTAAAAATTCTTCATTTGTCTTTGTTTGACGAAGTTTACGTAAGAAACCTTCAACAAAGTCTGGTGTATCACGCATTGTTTTACGAATACCCCATAGCTTGTCTAAATGTTCTTTCGGAATTAATAGATCCTCTTTACGTGTACCAGAACGGCGAATATCAATTGCCGGGAAGATACGACGCTCAGCTAATGAACGATCTAAGTGAAGTTCCATATTTCCAGTTCCTTTAAATTCTTCGTAAATTACATCGTCCATACGAGATCCTGTATCAACAAGCGCTGTTGCTAAAATTGTTAAGCTACCGCCTTCTTCAATATTACGTGCAGCTCCAAAGAAACGCTTCGGTCTATGGAAGGCAGCTGGGTCGATACCACCCGATAATGTTCTACCACTTGGCGGAATAACAAGGTTGTAAGCTCGCGCTAAACGGGTAATACTATCCATTAAAATGATAACATCTTTTTTGTGCTCTACAAGACGCATTGCACGTTCTAACACAAGTTCCGCTACTTTAATATGATTTTCTGGTACTTCATCAAAAGTAGAGCTTACAACATCTCCTTTAACAGAACGTTCAATATCTGTTACTTCCTCTGGACGCTCATCAATTAGAAGGACAATTAATTCAGCTTCCGGATGATTTGTTGTAACACTGTGTGCGATTTCTTTTAATAGACTAGTTTTACCAGCCTTTGGAGGCGCGACAATTAAACCACGTTGTCCAAATCCAACTGGTGCAATTAAATCCATGATGCGTGTCGGTAACTTTTTCGGTTCCGTTTCCAATTTCATTTGGCGATCTGGGTATAATGGTGTTAATGCAGGGAAATGCACACGCTCTTTTGCTGACTCTGGATCATCTCCGTTTACAGCTTCAACTTGTAATAATCCAAAGTAGCGTTCATTTTCTTTCGGAGGTCGTACTTTACCAGAAACCTTATCTCCATTACGTAAATCGAAACGACGAATTTGCGAAGCTGAGATATAAATATCTTCTGAGCTTGGAGAGTAGTTGATAGGACGTAAGAATCCAAATCCTTCTGATTGAATAATTTCTAATACGCCTTCCATGAAGAAGAAACCTTCTTTTTCTGCTCGAGCTTTTAAAATGGCGAAGATTAACTCTTTTTTCGTTAATTTGCTATAATACGAAATTTTAAATTCTTTCGCAAGCTCGTATAACTCTTTTAATTTCATGTTTTCTAATGCTGCAATTGACAAATTCATTCAGACACCACACTTTAACGTTATTCTCTTTTCACATGGGTAAAGGGAAAAAATACGGAAGGCAAATAATTAATAATGAAAGGCAATAAGTTCAAGTAGGGTAATATTCACTATTGTAACCCTTTTATCTAGTTTTAATCAATACGTTGAAACACAAATACAAGAAGCGAAGACAAGAAAATTTGTCTTCGCTTTTTATTTAATCTAGTTTCATCAGCTAGAATGGTCGGTGGCTTCACTTCTTCCCCCTCCCATTCTGAGCGAGCCGCTTCCACTTTTTATTTAATAACCAAGTTCGGTTTTTTATTTAAGCTGTGACGTCCGTCTACGAAGCGTACTGTGCCTGATTTTGCGCGCATAACAAGGGATTGTGTTGTTCCTACGCTACCTTTAAATTGAACGCCGCGTAATAGTTCTCCGTCTGTTACACCTGTTGCTGCGAAGATTGCATCGTCACCTTTTACTAAGTCCTCCATGCGAAGGATGCGGTTGATGTCGTCTATGCCCATCTTTTTGCAACGCGCCAATTCAGCTTCGTTTTGTGGTAATAATTTCCCGTGAATTTCTCCACCTAAACATTTTAATGCAACTGCCGCTAACACACCCTCAGGCGCACCACCAGAGCCGAATAAAATATCTACACCTGTACGATCAAATGCTGTGTTGATTGCGCCAGCTACGTCTCCATCATTAATCAATTTAATGCGAGCACCAGCTTTACGAATTTCTTCAATAATTGCTTGATGACGTGGACGGTTTAAAACTGTCGCTACAACATCTTCAATATCTTTGTTTTTCGCTTTCGCAACTGCACGTAAGTTATCGATAATAGGCGCATCAATATCGACCGCCCCAACCGCTTCTGGGCCAACCGCGATTTTATCCATGTACATGTCAGGAGCATGTAACAAATTACCATGATCTGCAATTGCAATAACAGCAAGAGCATTCCATCCACCAGCTGCTACAATGTTTGTCCCTTCTAAAGGATCAACTGCAACGTCTACACGCGGACCATATCCTGTACCTAATTTTTCTCCGATATATAGCATTGGTGCTTCATCCATTTCACCTTCACCAATTACAACTGTACCTTTCATCGGAATTGTATCAAATACATCACGCATAGCTGATGTTGCTGCACCGTCTGCCTCATCCTTTTTCCCGCGTCCCATCCAACGCGCTGATGATAAAGCTGCAGCCTCTGTTACACGTACTAACTCCATAGATAAACTTCTTTCCACGATAATCCCTCTCCTTTAAGCCTTTATATTTCTGCCGTATTTTGTGAACCGTGTTTTTCTATAAAGTGTACTTCCGCAAGTAGTGATGCTTCGCTTCCCCCTCGCGGAAGTATCACTTATGCGTTCTTCATTTCTTCAATTTCTTGCTTTGTCATTTGTTCTCGCCAAATGTTTGCACCAAGCCCTTTAAGCTTGTCTACTATATTTTCATAGCCACGATCAATATGCTCAAGTCCGGTTACTTCTGTAATTCCATCCGCCATCAATCCTGCAATAACAAGGGCTGCTCCAGCTCGCAAATCACTCGCTTTCACTTTTGCACCTTGTAATAAAACAGGACCAGTTACGATAGCTGACCGACCTTCTACTTTAATTTGCGCATTCATACGACGTAATTCATCAATATGTTTAAAACGTGCGCCATAAATCGTATCCGTTACAACACCCGTTCCATGCGCCTTTGTTAAAAGCGTTGTAAACGGCTGTTGTAAATCTGTTGGGAAACCTGGATATACAAGCGTTTTTATATCAACGACTTTTAATCTCCTATCACCGTTCACTGTAATTTGGTCATCATTCGTTTCAACTTGGACACCAGCTTCTCTTAATTTTGCGGTAACTGACTCCAAATGCTGAGGAATAACATTATCAACTGTTACTTCTCCTCCTGACGCAGCACCTAAAATCATATACGTACCCGCTTCAATACGATCTGGAATGATCGTATGATGACAACCGTGCAGTGAATCCACACCATCAATTCGGATTACATCTGTACCAGCACCTTTAATACGTGCTCCCATGCTAGTTAACAGTGTAGCTACATCAATAATCTCTGGTTCTTTCGCTGCGTTTTCAATAACAGTTCTACCTTTCGCTCGTACAGCTGCTAACATAATATTAATCGTAGCTCCTACACTAACAACATCTAAATAAATACGTGCCCCTCGTAGTTCATCTGCTCTTAAATAGATAGCACCTTGTTCATTCGTAACATGTGCACCTAACGCTTCAAACCCTTTAATGTGCTGATCAATCGGCCTCGGTCCTAAGTGACATCCACCTGGAAGCCCAATAACAGCTTTTTTAAAACGGCCAAGCATCGCACCCATTAAATAATAAGAAGCACGCAATTTTTTCACTTTTCCATTTGGTAAAGGCATTGCAACCATGTTAGAAGGATCGACTACCATCTCTTCCTCCTGTCCATAAGTCACTCTCCCTCCAATTTCCTCTAGTAAGTCTCCTAACATTTTCACGTCCGAAATATTAGGGACACCACCAATAGTTACTGGAGTATCTGCTAAAATTGTCGCTGGAATTAGTGCAACGGCGCTGTTCTTTGCACCACTCACGCGAATTGTTCCATTTAAAGCTCTTCCGCCTTCAATTAGCAATTTTTCCATATTGAGCTCCCTTCTTGTGAATGTATTTACTTTCTATATTTTTATAGAAAGCTCCCCTTAAGAATCTCAATTACTTTTCCATCCCAAAACTCAATAAATAGGAAACCATTATCTTCATTTCTCCTGTAATACAAAAAGATAAAGATTAACTATTTATCGAATTTACTTTATCAATTTAGATACGTTATCACATTTATTAATAGGACTATGCACATTATTTTCTATTTCAAAAACAAAATGATAAAATCTTTAGACTTGTTCACGCTTTCATTATACAACGAAAGGAAACCGTCTAAAAGAGTAGACGGTTTCCAAAACGGAATTTTATTCTTACGCTTTACCGTTAGAACCGAATTCGCGAATTTTACCAATAACAGTTGCTTTGATAGCGTCGCGGCCAGGTCCGATAAATTTACGAGGATCGTAAACTTCTTGGTCTTTGTTTAATACTTCACGAACAGCTTTTGTAAACTCGATTTGGTTCTCAGTGTTTACGTTGATTTTTGAAGTACCTAAAGAGATAGCTTTTTCGATATCAGCAGTTGGGATACCAGTACCACCGTGTAATACTAAAGGTACGCCAGTGAAGTCACGAACTTGTTCCATTTCAGCGAATCCTAAGTTAGGCTCACCTTTGTAAGGACCGTGTACAGAACCTAAAGCTGGAGCTAGGCAATCGATACCTGTTGCTTCAACAAGGTGCTTACACTCAGCTGGGTCAGCGTAAATTACGCCTTCAGCGATTACGTCGTCTTCTTGTCCGCCAACTGTTCCAAGCTCAGCTTCAACAGATACGTTACGAGCGTGTGCGTATTCTACTACTTTTTTAGTAGTTTCTACGTTTTCTTCGAATGGGTGGTGAGAAGCGTCGATCATTACAGATGTGAAACCTGCATCGATTGCTTCTTTACATTTTTCGAAGCTTGAACCATGGTCAAGGTGAATCGCTACAGGAACAGTGATGTTCATTTCTTCGATTAAAGCTTTAACCATAGCTACAACTGTTTTGAAACCAGTCATATGACGAGCTGCACCCTCAGATACACCTAGGATTACAGGAGATTTTTCTTCTTCCGCAGCAGCTAAGATAGCTTGAGTCCACTCTAAGTTGTTCATGTTGAATTGACCAACTGCGTATTTTCCTTCTAGTGCTTTGTTTAGCATTTCTTTCATAGAAACTAAAGGCATGGTGAATCCTCCTAAAAAACGTTTTTTGTATCCGATAAGTTCTTATCGCTGGTAGTATGACCAGAATAAGGTAAAATATGTATATCTACATACCGGACTTTTTTCTACACTCAATAGGATAACAACTTGTACTCAAAAACTCAACCGTATTCACCTGCACAATAGTCCATGTAAACGCTTTTTTCCATATTTTTTATAAAAAATTCATTTTTAAGCCTCTACAGCGAGCTCATTTCTCACCGCTTGACGAATTTCATCAATATCAAATGGTTTAGCAAAATGCATTAAAGCACCTAAATCTTTTGCTTCTTGGATCATATCAAGCTCTCCATAAGCAGTCATTAAAATCACTTTAATACTCTCATCAATTTCTTTTACATGCTTTAAAATCTCTATACCATCCATACCTGGAATTTTCATATCTAACACAACTAAATCTGGATTATCTTTTTTCACGATATCTAAAGCTTGAAATCCATTCGCTGCTTGGAATGTCTGATAACCTTCTTTTTGGAACACTTCATGTAATAACACACGAATGCCATATTGATCATCAACGATTAAAATTTTCCCTTCCATAACTCCCAACCTTTCTGTGTAAGTACAAGATTTAAAGCTTCTTATATCTTAACGATTAATTTTCGCTATTCTTTACCAAATTCCTTCCTATTTCTTTCTTATTTTACCGTTTTCCATTTTGTTATGCCACCTTCGATTTCACCTTTCTAAAAAAATAAACTATAATGAAAGCCGGTAAACACGTACGAAGGGAGTAACATTATGTTAAAAATTTTTTCAACCCAATTAAGCGGTTATTTCTCCAGAGTTTCTCAAAAAGAGGAAATGAATATAGAAGATAGCGCACGTCTACTTGCTCAAGCATTAGTTGGCGAAGGTTTCATTTATTTACATGGTACAAATGAAATGGAGGGCGTTGTTGCTGAAGCGCTATTCGGTGCTGAACCAATGAAGCAAGCAAAACGACTATTTGAAAATGGTAAGGAAGTAGAAGTAACTTCTGCAGGTCGTGTACTTCTTATTAGCCGCTTTTCAACAGATGAAGAAGTTGTAGCAATAGCAAAAAAACTTCAAGCAGATGGACACTCTATTGTCGGCATTTCTGCTATTCAAGAAGGCAATGAATCACTAGAACAATATACAGATGTACATATTGATACGAAATTGTTAAAAGGGCTTATTCCAGACGATGAAGGTAATCGCTACGGATTCCCAAGCTTAATGATAGCTTTATTTGCATATCACGGAATCAAATTTACAATCGATGAAATAATTGAGGATTATGAATAACTTACGTTAAAAGGACCTAAAATTTAGGTCCTTTTATAAATCTCTATTTTATTATGAACCAATACGCCCCTTTTACTAATATTCCTTTTTTCCTGTACCTAAATTATATTGGAAGATTCCATTTTAATGATATAAAATAGAATTTGATTTTACATTTCTTAGAAAGAAGGAGAATATATTGGGGTTTATTTTATTTTTAATAGTAATTTATATTGCTTATAAGTGTTTTAGTTCTGATTCTGGGGGAAGTACCCAAGTAAACCGTAACGATTCATCTGGCTCATGGTACCATCCTGATGGACAATTTATAGAAGGATTTTATATAGAAGATAGGGATGTTTACGCTAAAGGTCCTGTCTTCTCCTTTAATTTCGGGGAGCAAGGGTTACTGTATGGATACGAGGAAGGTATTCTCCAACTTCGAAACTCTACTGGTAATATTGAAATCCAACTCAAGCAAGTAAATGACCGTCGTATCGTTCCTATCTTTTTTCATATAAACGGAAAACCATTCTCTGTTGTAGATAAAAATGGAAATTTTCTCAATCAAAATAATTCCAATTTCAACATCATCAGTGTTGTGCACACATTTAGTCATATGTATGCTGAAATATCAGATGCAAACTTCAATGAACAATTAAAAATAGAGGTCTATATTTTCATGAGAGACCTTCTTATTTTCAATATGATGATTAAACGAGGTATTATAGCAAAGTTCGAAAATCAAAACATATTTGTCTCTAACAAATATGATGGCCCCCTATTCGTTGATAAATTTAGAGAGATATTTGTGATTGCTGAAGAAACAATCGAAACTCACATGGACTGGATTACCTCTGAGAATAATGATTCTAGAGTTTCTATACTTCTTGAAATTCTAGAATTACCTACAGATACAAGAGATATGAATATTATTAAAAAACAGTATAGAACTTTAGCCAAGAAATATCACCCTGATACAGGAAATGGATCAGAGGAAAAAATGAAAAAAATCAATGTTGCTTATGAGGAACTTTGTCAACACCTTGCAGCATCTTAAATCAACATTACAAAAAATAAAGCCGGCACTTTAAAAGTGCCGGCTTTATTTTTTATTACTTGCTCTCTTTATTCGTAATAGACGCTCTTACGAAGTCATGGAACAATGGTTGTGGACGGTTTGGACGAGAAACAAGTTCTGGGTGGAACTGTGCTGCTACGAACCAAGGGTGATCTTTCAATTCAACGATTTCAACTAAACGGCCGTCTGGGCTTGTACCAGAGAATACAAATCCTGCTTTTTCCATATCCGGACGGAATTGATTGTTGAACTCATAACGATGACGATGACGCTCATATACAACCGGCTCATTGTAAGCGTTGTAAGCATTTGTTTCTTCAGCAAGCTTACATGGGTATAGACCAAGACGAAGTGTACCACCTAAGTCTTCTACATCTTTTTGTTCTGGTAATAAGTCGATGATTGCATAAGGTGTGTCAGGATTGATTTCAGAAGAGTTAGCTCCTTCTAATCCTAATACGTTACGTGCGAATTCGATTGATGCAAGTTGCATACCTAAGCAAATTCCTAGGAATGGAACTTTGTTTTCACGAGCATATTGAATTGCAACGATTTTACCTTCTACACCACGATCACCGAAGCCACCTGGTACAAGGATACCATCTGTATCTCCTACTAATTCTTGTACGTTCTCTGCTGTTACGTGCTCAGCATTTACCCATTTCACTTCTACATCTGTGTCGAAAGAGTAACCTGCATGACGAAGTGCTTCTACAACAGAAATGTATGCATCTTGAAGCTCTACGTACTTACCAACAAGAGCGATTTTTGTTTTCTTAGAAAGGTTACGCACTTTTTCAACTAGCGCAGTCCACTCTGTCATATCTGCAGCTGGATTGTCTAATTTTAAGTGATCGCAAACGATTTGGTCCATATTTTGCTCTTGAAGAGATAATGGAACTGCATATAAAGTATCTGCATCGCGTGCTTCAATAACTGCTTTTGTATCAATGTCACAGAATAATGCAAGCTTGTCTTTCATATCTTGAGAAACAGGCATTTCTGTACGAACAACGATAATATTTGGTTGAATACCTAAACTGCGAAGCTCTTTAACGCTATGTTGCGTTGGTTTTGTTTTCATTTCACCCGCTGCTTTTAAGTACGGGATTAACGTACAGTGAATGTACATTACATTGTCACGACCGATGTCGCTCTTAATTTGACGGATTGCTTCTAAGAATGGTAGAGACTCAATGTCACCAACAGTTCCACCGATTTCTGTAATAACAACGTCCGCGTTTGTTTCGCGACCAGAACGGTATACGCGCTCTTTAATTTCGTTAGTAATGTGAGGAATAACTTGAACTGTTCCTCCTAGGTATTCACCACGACGCTCTTTTTGAAGAACTGAAGAGTAAATTTTACCTGTTGTTACGTTG
This sequence comes from Bacillus cereus group sp. Bc010, assembly GCF_027716745.1. NCBI lineage: Bacteria > Bacillati > Bacillota > Bacilli > Caryophanales > Bacillaceae > Bacillus > Bacillus cereus group sp. Bc010. Next base: position 29,472 of record NZ_JAQFUY010000024.1, on the reverse strand, counting down.
CTGTATTTATTTAAATTGATGTCGATGAAACGCTCATAGTGACCAAGGTCTAAGTCAGTTTCTGCACCATCATCTGTTACGAATACCTCACCGTGTTGGTATGGGCTCATAGTCCCTGGGTCTACGTTAATGTATGGATCAAACTTTTGAATCGTTACGTTTAAACCACGATTTTTTAAAAGTCTTCCAAGAGATGCTGCTGTAATACCTTTTCCTAGAGACGATACTACACCGCCTGTTACAAAAATATACTTAGTCATGAAAAAGCTCCCTTCTATTTTGCTGTTATATAATCACCGTTGCAAAGCGCAACGTATGTAGATAACACTGTATCCATCTTATTGTTAGACTCTTTTTATTTTCTAAACAAAAAACAAAAAAGAAAATTGCTCCCCTCATCACATAAAGTAATAAGTAGGGAGCAATTTTCTTTTATATTTACACTTTAAAAGTATTATCGTCCTTTTTTAAAGAGCCCAAAAATGATTCTACATGGACGATAATGAAAAGTCAAGAACTACAGTTCTTCCTCTTCTTCTTCTTCAGTTTCATCATACTCAAGTTCTTCTTCAGCGAAGTCATCTTCATCTTCGTCTAAATCATCAAGATCATCGTCGTCTCCGTCTTCGTCTTCAAGAACCTTGTCCAAATCTTCTACATCATCATCTTCGTCTTCATTTCCATCTACATCATCAAAGTCATCTTCATCTTCGTCAATGTAGTCGTCAAAACCGTCTTCTTCAACTTTACGTTTCTTCTTCGGTTTTGGTTGAGGCAAGATTTCTTCATCAATTTGCTCGTATGGGTACCAGCTGCGTAGCCCCCAACGATTTTCTCCTAAATTAATGAAACGTCCATCGATGTTTAAGTCTGTATAAAATTGTGCGATTTTCGCATTAACTTGCTCTTGAGATAGTCCCAGCACTTGAGCGATTTCTTGAACCAACTCGTTGAATGTCGTTGCTTGTTTTTTATCCCCTAAAACGCTATGTACAACTTCAATCATTGAACATTCTTTTAGCTCTTCTGGTGAATATTGCTTAAAATCCACTTATGCGGCACTTCCTTTCATCAAATATAACCTTATATATAACGGCCTGCTTAAAAAAATCCATACTATTCATTATAAACAAAAGTCACACAAATATGCTACAAAAAAAACGGGAAACTTTTATAGGGTAGTATACATTCCTTATTTCGGAAGCATATGGGCCCCTTGTAATACATACCTAATTTGCATGTCTGTATATTCTTCGAGCGTATATAGCTTTTGCAGCGCCCAACGTCGAAATCCCCACATCTGTCCTTGTATAAAAATATTATGCGCAAGAAGCTGTATTTCTTTTTTATTTAATGTAAATGTTCCGTTTTCCGTACACTGTTCTAAAATATTCTCAAACATTCCTACCATTTGAAACTCCTTTTCTAATACGTACGGGAGTGATTCTTTCGGTAAGAAGCGTACCTCTTGATACATTATTAATACTTCTTCCTGCAATTCGTCCATCACTTTAAAATAATTCGTTATTGCTATCTTTAAACTTTCTACACTTCCTTTTTCCGTACAAACTACTTCCTCTAATCTTTCTTTTACATGTTCATAAATACTATCACAAACTAAATACAAAACATCATCTTTTGTACGAATGTATTCATAAAGCGTTCCAATACTAAATCCAGCTGCCTTTGCAATCTCTCTCGTTGTTGTACGCGGAAATCCTTTTTGTTTAAACAGTTGCACTGCACCTTTAATCATTTGTTCACGCCTTAACGCGACTAATTTTTCATCTTTCACTGATGCATGCACATTATGTTTAACCATCCCCTTCACCTCTCTATTATTTTTTGGAAGGAAAAAGCGTAGGAAAATACCTACGCCTTTGATCCTACTTCGTTAACATACGAGAAATTACGAGCCTTTGAATCTCTTGTGTTCCTTCATATATCTGTGTAATCTTTGCATCTCGCATATATCGCTCTACCGGATAATCTTTCGTATAACCGTAACCACCAAATACTTGTACCGCTTCAGTCGTCACCTTCATCGCGGCATCGCCTGCAAATACTTTTGACATCGCCGACTCTTTCCCATAAGGAAGTCCTTCCGATTCCAGCCAAGCTGCTTGATATGTTAGAAGACGCGCCGCCTCCACATCCGTTGCCATATCTGCAAGTTTAAAGCCAATCCCTTGCTGCACCGCAATCGGCTTCCCAAACTGATGACGCTCTCTTGCATATTCTACGGAAGCATCTAAAGCCCCTTGTGCAATACCAACCGCTTGCGCCGCAATACCGTTACGGCCACCATCTAATGTTTGCATCGCTATCTTAAACCCTTGTCCTTCTTCCCCTAGTAAATTCTCTACAGGAATACGGCAATCTTCGAACATAATTTCAGTTGTTGGTGAAGAGCGAATCCCTAATTTACTCTCCTTCTTCCCAACTGAAAATCCTGGTGTATCACTTTCCACTATAAATGCACTCGTGCCACGCTGCTTCGATTCAGGATCAGTTAATGCGAAAACAACATAAATATCAGCAATACCACCATTAGTGATAAATATTTTTGATCCATTTAATACATAATGGTCTCCATCTCTTTTGGCGATCGTCTTCATTCCACCAGCATCCGATCCAGATCCTGGCTCCGTTAAGCCGTATGCACCAATTTTCTTTCCTTCAGCCATCGGTCGTAAAAATGTTTGCTTTTGCTCTTCTGTTCCAAATTTAAAAATTGGCCAACCAGCAAGTGAAGTATGTGCAGACAATGTTACACCTGTAGAAGCACATACGCGTGATAATTCTTCAATAGCAATTACATACGCCAAGTAATCGCTTCCAATTCCGCCGTATTCTTCAGGCCACGGAATTCCGGTTAAACCAAGCTCTGCCATTTGATCAAATAGCGCACGATCAAACCTCTCTTCTTCATCACGTTCAGCTGCTGTCGGTGCTACTTCGTTCTTAGCAAAGTCCCGAACCATTTTTCTTATCATTTCATGTTCTTCTGATAGTTTAAAATGCATGCCCGTCTCCCCCTTATGCTTTTATAAAGCCCGGCTAATAACAAGTTTCTGTATTTCACTCGTTCCTTCATATATTTGCGTGATTTTCGCATCACGGAAAAATCTTTCTACTGGATAATCTTTCGTATAACCGTAACCACCAAATACTTGCACTGCTTCAATCGCAACTTCAACAGCTGTTTTAGAAGCGAATAATTTCGCAATAGATGCTTCTTTACCACATGGTAATCCTTGCGCTCTTAGCGATGCCGCCCTATATACAAGTAATCGCGCCGCTTCTACGCTAGTTGCCATATCTGCAAGTTTGAAGCCAATCCCTTGCTGCGCCGCAATTGGCTTTCCGAATTGCTCACGTTCTTTCGCATAATCAATCGCACATGCAAGCGCCGCTTCAGCAATCCCTAATGCTTGCGCCCCAATTCCAATTCGCCCAACATCTAAATTCGCCATCGCTACTTTAAATCCTTGTCCTTCTTCACCAAGTAAATTCTCAGCCGGTACCTTCATATCCTCGAACGTAAGTTGTACAGTGCGAGAACCGAGCAGTCCCATTTTATGCTCATCTTTACCGATGATTAAGCCTGGTGTATCTTTCTCTACTATGAATGCAGAAATCCCACTCTTTCCTGCCTCTGGATTTGTAGAAGCGAATACAATATATGTACTTGCTTCACCACCATTTGTAATGAACACCTTCGATCCATTAATAATGTAATGATCGCCTTTCTTCACAGCTCTTGATTTCAAACTTCCTGCATCCGATCCTGCATTTGGTTCTGTTAATGCAAATGCACCTAAATATTCACCAGTCGCAAGTTTAGAAACGTATTTCTCTTTCTGTTCTTCTGTTCCGAAATATAAAATCGGGTTCATTCCAACTGACGTATGCACAGCTAAAATTACACCAACTGTTGCGCTTACCTTTGAAATTTCTTCAATTGCTAAAATGTAAGAAATAAAATCCATTTCTGCACCACCGTATTTTGCAGGCGCTGGAATTCCCATTAATCCAAGCTCACCCATCTTCTGCAAAATCTCTTTTGGGAACACCCCTTGTTCCATACTAGGAACAAAGGGAGCAATTTCCTTCTGTGCAAAATCTCGAACCATTTTCCTCATCATTTGCTGCTCTTCATTAAAACGAAAGTTCATATACTCCGCCTCCATTTGCTATATAACCTTTTAACAATTTGGTAAGACCACTATTTTGTAACAAAGGGGGATTTATTCGTAAACGTAGAAACCACGACCTGTTTTACGTCCTAACCATCCTGCATTTACGTACTTACGTAGCAATGGACATGGGCGATATTTACTATCACCTAAACCTTCATGCAACACTTCCATAATGTATAAACATGTGTCTAAACCGATAAAATCAGCGAGCGTTAAAGGGCCCATCGGGTGATTCATACCAAGTTTCATTACTTCATCAATTGCTTCTTTCGTCGCTACCCCTTCATATAACGTATAGATTGCTTCGTTAATCATCGGTAATAAAATACGGTTCGATACAAATCCTGGGAAATCATTTACTTCAACTGGTACTTTGCCAATTTTCTTCGTAATATCCTCAATTGTTTCGTATACCGCATCATCTGTAGCCAAACCACGAATAATTTCAACAAGTTTCATAACCGGAACCGGATTCATAAAGTGCATACCGATTACTTTTTCCGGACGTTTCGTTACCGCGGCAATTTCTGTAATTGGCAAAGATGACGTATTTGTCGCTAAAATTGCGTGTTCTGGAGCAATTTCATCTAAATTCGCAAAGATTTTCTTTTTAATATCCATTTTCTCGACAGCTGCTTCGATAATAAGATCCGCTTCCTTCACACAATCTAAATCAAGCGTTACTGCAAGACGGTTTAATGTCGCTTCCTTTTCTTCTTCCTTCATGCGCCCCTTTTCTACTTGGCGTGCTAAGTTTTTCGTAATAATAGCCAATCCTCTATCTAATTGCTCCTGTTTTAAATCTTGAACCTTCACATCGTATCCTGCCATTGCACATACTTGTGCAATTCCTGATCCCATTTGTCCTGCACCAATTACAACAATTTTTTGTACACTCATTTCTTCTTCCCCCTTAATTTTCAATAAACTATATACCGTCTAATCTTAATTAGTGAACTTCAATCATCACTGCATCACCTTGACCACCACCGCTACAAATCGAAGTAATTCCAATTCCGCCGCCGCGTTGCTTCAGTGCATGGATTAGTGTAACGATAATGCGCGCTCCGCTTGCTCCAATCGGATGCCCCATCGCCACTGCGCCGCCATTTACATTCAATTTTTCTGGATCAATTCCCGCAATCTCTGTACTTGCAATTGCTACCGCTGCAAATGCTTCATTAATCTCGAATAAATCGATGTCTTCAATTGTCTTGCCTGTTTTTTCAAGCAATGCGTTAATTGCATAACCTGGCGTTCTCGGGAAATCTTTAGACTCCACTGCAATTGCTGTATGTGCCAAAATTGTCGCTAACGGCTTTCTTCCTTCTTGCTTCGCTCTGTCTTCGCTCATTAATACAAGTGCAGCACCACCATCGTTTAAGCCTGGTGCATTACCAGCTGTCACTGTCGCTGTTTTATCAAATACAGGTTTTAATTTTGCTAACTTTTCAATTGTTGTATCCGCGCGTGGCGCCTCATCCTTTGCAACGACAATAGGATCGCCTTTTCTTTGCGGAATCGTTACTGGCACGATTTCCTCTTCAAAACGCCCTTCTTTATGTGCTGAAACCGCACGTTGGTGGCTACGATATGCCCATTCATCTTGCGCTTCGCGAGAAATTCCATCTTCCTTCGCAACTTCTCCGCCATAAACACCCATGTGTATACCAGAAAATGCGCATGTTAAACCGTCAGCAATGTTTAAATCAACGACTTCGTTGTTGCCCATTCTGTATCCCCATCTTGCTCCTCGTAAAATGTAAGGACTGTTACTCATCGACTCCATACCACCAGCTACAATCAATGATTGATCGCCAGTACGAATAATTTGATCCGCTAACGTAACCGCACGAAGCCCCGACGCACAAACTTTATTCACTGTTTCCGTCTGCACTTCCCAAGGGATTCCAGCAGCCCTCGCCGCTTGGCGTGATGGAATTTGTCCCTGTCCACCTTGAATAACCGTTCCGAATATAACTTCCTCAACATCACTAGCAGAAACATTTGCTCTTTCAAGCGCCGCTTTAATTGCAATCCCTCCAAGTTCTGTTGCTTTTACATCTTTTAAAGACCCTCCAAATTTCCCAACCGGTGTTCTTGCAGCACTTAAAATAACTGTTTTACTCATGTTTCTTTCCCCCATTTCTTTTTATCACTGAGCGTGCGCTCGGTGTTCCTACGTTGAGAAGAGGTGCAATAATTGCACCTCTTTCTAAAGTTGTATGCATTCCTACAAACTAGATTGCTTCTTTCTTCTGTCCAATCACTGAACGTTCTAAAATCTCTGTTACATCGAGAGTTTGAACTTTCTCTTCAACTTCTTTCGCTTTCGTCCCATCACTAATCATCGTTAAGCAATAAGGACATCCTGTACCGATAATGGATGGCTGTACAGCTAATGCTTGTTCTGTACGAGCAACGTTAATGCGTGAACCTGTTGTTTCCTCCATCCACATTAAGCCACCACCTGCTCCACAGCACATTCCCGTTTCACGGTTACGTGCCATTTCTACAAGGTTCACACCAGGAATCGCTTTCAAAATGTCTCGTGGCGCTTCGTATACTTCGTTGTATCTTCCTAAGTAGCAGGAATCATGGTACGTAACTGTTTCCTCAATAGCGTGAACCGGTTTTAAGCGTCCTTCTTTCACCCACTGAGCTAACAGTTCTGTATGATGATAGACTTCTGCTTGCAAGCCAAAGTCCGGATACTCATTTTTAAATGTGTTATAAGCATGAGGGTCAATCGTAACGATTTTCTTCACTCCTGCTTTTTCAAATTCCTCGATATTTTTTGTCGCCATCTCTTGGAAGACAAATTCATTTCCAAGGCGGCGCGGTGTATCTCCAGAGTTCTTCTCCTTATTACCGAGTATTGCAAATGAAATGCCTGCTTCGTTCATCAACTTCGCAAACGATATCGCAATCTTCTGACTACGATTATCATATGATCCCATTGAACCAACCCAGAATAAATATTCGAACTCCTCGCCAGCTTTCGATTTTTCTTTTACAGTTGGAACCGTTACTTCATCATCACCTTGGCGCCAAGTTTCACGCTCTTTACGGTTTAGACCCCACGGATTCCCTTGACGCTCGATGTTTGTCATCGCACGTTGCGCTTCCGCATCCATCTTTCCTTCTGTTAAAACGAGATAGCGGCGTAAATCAATAATTTTATCAACATGCTCATTCATAACCGGACACTGATCTTCACAGTTACGACACGTTGTACAAGCCCAAATCTCTTCTTCTGTAATAACATCTCCAATTAAACTCGGATCGTAAGCGAGTGTTGTGACTGCAGATTCTTGTTGTCCTTTCCCCGCTGCCATCATCGCTAACTGATTTCCTTGTGTATTATTAAAAGCAACTACCGGAACCCACGGTGCTTTTGATGTCACTGCAGCTCCTTTATCAGTTAAATGATCGCGAAGTTTTAAAATCAAATCCATCGGCGATAACATTTTCCCTGTTCCTGTTGCCGGACACATATTTGTACAACGACCACACTCTACGCAAGCGTATAAATCAATAAGCTGATTTTGTCTAAAGTCTTCGATTTTACCAACACCAAATGTTTCTTGTGTTTCATCTTCAAAGTCAATCTTTTCAAGTTTCCCTGGATTTGAAAGGCGGCCGAAGAAAACGTTAGCTGGTCCCGCAATTAAATGCGCGTGTTTCGATTGTGGAACATAAACTAAAAACGTTAACAAAATTAGTAAATGCACCCACCAAGAGAAATAGAACACAGAAATGGCTGCGGTTTCATTTATCCCTGAGAAAACGTAAGCGATTGCAGAAGCGATTGGCTCACTCCATGAAAGCTCCTCGCCATGCCATATAATTCCCATCCCATTACCGAGTAGCACAGAAATCATTAAGCCACCGATGAAGATAAGAACAAGGCCTGATTTGAAATTACGTTTTAAACGAACTAGCTTCTCAACATAACGTCGATGAAAAGCCCAAAAGACTGCAATTAAAATAACAAGTGTGACAATTTCCTGGAAGAATGTAAATGCAGGGTATAGTGGTCCAAGTGGAAGATGTGATCCTGGTGCGAGTCCTTTCCAAACGAAGTCAATTGCTCCAAATTGGACAAGAATAAATCCGTAAAAGAACATAACGTGAATAATGCCGCTCTTTTTATCTTTCAGCAGCTTTTTCTGACCGAAAACATTGACCTTAAGGAGATCCCAACGCTCTTTAAAACGACGGTCAAATTCAATCTTTTTTCCTAACTGTATGTAGGCCATCCTCGTTCGTATAAGATACACAAACAAATATCCCGCATAAGCAATAACAGCAATGGCAGCCAGCCAATTCATGATCAGTAAGCTATTCATTTTTATGCTACCCCTCTCTTTGTAAGCCCTCTTTCTTTTTTAGAATCTTCAAAAACATATAATTTTCTGAATTTTATCCCCTACCTTCATTATATAATGAGTGAGCATTCAGTCAACAGTTTTTTGTTATACAACAACATATTTTTTAATAAAGCTGTTTATTTCGGTGAAACTATAAAGTGAAACTTTAATCAGTAGAAGTTATTTACTCCCTACTAATTATTAGCCCACAAATAACAGGATAAAATGAATGTTTGATTTATAAAAAACGAATGGTGAAAAGACCGTGAAGGAGGGAATTTACTCATGTTCTTCTTATCTCTCTTATTAATAGGTAGCACTCTCTGGATTGTAATTGATCTTTCTTATGGGAGAATTGTTCATTTAAAGCGTGTACGTTCTCGTTCTTTCCCTTTACGTCAAAGTGATTTTCACCTTTATACATACGGAAAAGATTTGTATGACGCTCTATTTACTGATATAAAACAGGCGAAACACCATGTGCACGTTTTGTTCTTCATTGTAAAAAACGATAAAATCAGCCGGGAATTTTTAAAGTTACTTATTGATAAGGCAAAGGAAGGAATTGAAGTAAGACTTCTACTCGATCGATTGGGAAGCCATCATTTATCAAATGAGGCCATTCGCTCCCTACAAAAACATGGTGTCTCTTTTTCATTTTGTCACAAAGTAAAGTTTCCCTTTCCTTTCTTTTCTGCAAATCAAAGAAACCATAGAAAAATTACAGTTATTGACGGGAAAATTGGTTATATTGGTGGATTTAATATTGGAGAAGAATATTTAGGACATAATCAAAAATTAGGATTATGGCGCGATTATCATTTACGTCTTACAGGAGAAGGAATACAAGATTTACAAAAGCAATTTTTACATGATTGGCTGGACGATACAGACCAAAATTTATTAGAGGCATCTCTTTATTTTCCTAAGCAACAACCAGGAACCATTCTGCATCGTTTTATCCCTACTGATGGGGCCTACTTGCAAAATACATTTTTATATTTAATTGAAAGCGCAGAAAAAGAACTCTTTATCGGTACACCATATTTCATTCCTGGAAGAAAAATTATGAATGCATTATTAGAAGCACGAAAACGCGGGGTTCAAATCACAATTCTCGTTCCAGAAAAAGCGGATCACCCCCTTGTTCGAGAAGCAAAATTCCCATATTGCCGAAAGTTAATACAAGCTGGCTGTAATATTTACGCATTTCAACAAGGTTTTTTTCACGCTAAAGTTATTATAGTTGATGACTACATCTGTGATATCGGAACTGCAAACTTTGATATGAGAAGTTTATATATTAACCATGAAATCAACTGCCTTTTATATGATGAACATTTTATACAAACAGTAAAAAATAAATTCCACGAAGATCTAGAAAATGCTTCATTACTTTCCTTGAAAGATGTTAGTCCGAATTCTCTCATTAATAGAGGCAAAGAATGGATAGGAACAATACTTGCTTTCTTTCTATAGGAAAGATAATGCATAAAGGAGATGTATTCATTATGATTATGCGTTTCGGATATGTCTCACATGCAATGGCACTCTGGGACTGTTCTCCGGCTAAAACGATGACATTTACAAGCTTTCAAAAGCTTAGTAAACAAGAACGAGAAGATAAATTATACGATGTTACGCGACAGAATCTTGAGCATACAATACGTATTCTTCATTACAATATAGCGCATGAAATTCCATTATATCGCTTATCTTCTTCCATCGTCCCACTTGCAACACATCCCGAAGTCGAGTTTGATTACATCGGGTTGTTCACACCGCTTTGGCGTACAATTGGGGCATTAATTAAAGAACATAATTTACGCGTAAGTTTTCATCCAAATCAATTTACGCTATTTACAAGCGATAAGCCACACATTACAACTAACGCTATTACAGATATGACTTATCACTATAAAGTATTAGATGCAATAGGAATTGCAGATTCTTCTTATATTAACATCCATGTAGGTGGTGCCTACGGAAATAAAGAAAAGGCGGTTGAACGTTTCCATGAAAACATAAAAAAACTTCCTGCACATATAAAAAGGCAAATGACACTTGAAAATGATGATAAAACATATACAACTGCTGAAACTTTATCTATTTGCCAAAAAGAAAAGATTCCATTTGTATTTGATTATCATCATCACATGGCAAATCTTTGCGAAGAACCGTTAGAAGAGTTACTTCCTGCAATTTTTGAAACTTGGGCACATACAAATATCCTTCCTAAAGTTCATATTTCTTCCCCTAAATCAAAAAAAGAATTTAGGGCTCACGCGGAATATATTGATTTAGAGTTTATTAAACCTTTCTTACACGTTGCAAAAAAAGTCAATCATAATTTCGATATTATGATTGAAAGTAAACAGAAAGATTTAGCGATGCTGCAATTCATACATGAATTATCCGCTATAAGAGGAATAAAAAGAATAAATAGCTCAACATTACAATGGTAAATTGTAATGTTGAGCTATTTTTTTCAAAAAAAGTAATTTTTTAGTGAAAAAAACCCTATTTTATATGCTATGATTGGAATTAGCATTTTCCACCTGTGATTCAACTTTATTGAAACGGAGTCATAATATGATTAATCAAAAAAAATATGTACACTTTGTTATGATATATATAATTATATTTTCTCTTTGGATATTTCTTATTCCTAAGAACTTGAATATAAAAGAAATTGGAATTCTCTTCTTATTTTGTTTTGCTGCACTCTTTTCTTGCTATTGCTTATATAAAGCTATTAAGAAAATGAAGCGCGGTGATAAATTATTTTGGGTTTTATTACTATGCACTTGCCTGTGTGGATTGACAATGGAGATAACTTTATTTCTTCATTCACTTTCTATATATGACCAAGTCATATTCTCATATACGGCATTACCCTTTTTTATCGTACAATATATTTTGCTCTTTTCTGGCTTTGCTATAAAGTTCATAAAACATTACTCTATTAGAGGCCTAGCTCAATTTTCATTCGATAGCATCTTTATCATTATTATGAATATTTATTTTACCTTAACTTTTATTTTAGACCGTTCAAGCTTTCGTATGTTAACAACAGATCATTGGGTTTTAATTGGATACTTTATTGCACAATCATTAGTCATTTACGCCGTTATTAGTCTATATAGACGAGAACAATATTCTGCTAGTAGAATCTCATTAATTATCGGCTTTACTATCATACTTGTATACGGATATATACATCTCTTTCAATTAAACGCAGGGATGAAAACTTCTTCTGAAGTCTCTTACTTAATACATACTGCTTCGATTTTATTAATTGGTTTGTCATCCATACTATATATTTTAGATAAACCAATGCAGCATGAAACGAAAACAAAATATTATCGGTTTGATTATGTGCGCTTTATATTACCTTATTTTAGTATAATCATTACTTTTTCTTTTATTATCTTTCAACCTTGGGATGATAAGTTCATGTTGATCGGTCTAGTATTATCTCTCATCTTATTGTTCTTACGACAACTTTATATGTGGAAAGATAATCAGGCACTAATCGATACATACGAGCAGTTGACTACACAACTAGAAGACAAAGTAGAAGAAGGTGCATCTGCGTTATCAAAAAGTGAACAACGTTATAAATCTTTATTCGAAGATCACCCGGATGCTGTTTTCTCTTTAAATATGTATGGTATTTTCCAACAGTCTAATACAGCTTGCGAAAGCTTATTTACTGCCTACTATTGTGAAGTAGAAAGCTATTCCCTTTTACACTTTATTGACTCAAAAGACCATGATTTACTAAAGAAAGCTTTACAACTAACGAAAAAAGGTAGACCACAAACTTTAGAAGTTCGCACAAAAGAAAAAGAAGGTTATTACTATTACCTTCACATTACGCTCATCCCTACTTTCATAAATAAAGAAGTTGTTGGGATGTTCGGCATAGCACGTGATATTACAACTTTATATGAAAAACAAAAACAAGTAGAGCATTTAGCCTTTCATGATGCACTTACTGGACTACCAAATCGCCGCAAGTTCGAAAAGGATTTAAAAAACATTTTAAATACAGCTCAAACTAGCGCAAGTGATGTTGCTGTCATGTTTCTTGATTTAGATCGATTCAAAAAAATTAACGATAGACTCGGTCATGACGTCGGAGACTTATTATTAATTGAAGTAGCAAAACGATTACGCAGTTGCCTACGTTCAAAGGATGTCGTTGCTCGCCAAGGCGGAGATGAGTTTACAATTCTATTACCAGATATGTACTCAGAAAAAAGTGCGGCTTTTATTGCTGAACAGATTTTAAATATTTTAAACAAACCATTCTTCATTCAAGGCGAAGAACTGTCTATTACACCGAGTATCGGAATTGCAATGTACCCTGATTATGGAACAGATGTAACAGCATTAATGAAAAATGCTGATATGGCTATGTATCGCGCGAAGGCAAATGGAAAAAATCGATTTGTTTTCTTCTCAAAAGAAATAAGTATTGTTCAAAATGAAATCCAATTTTTAGAAGGCGAACTTGCAAAAGCATTACAACAAAATGAATTTTTCCTTGAATACCAGCCGCAAGTAAGCACAAAAACAAAACAAATTATCGGTTTTGAAGCATTACTTCGTTGGAAACATCCAAAGCTTGGTATCGTATCCCCGGCCCAATTTATTCCTCTAGCCGAGGAAACTGGATTCATTATTGAACTTGGAAATTGGATTTTGCGTACCGCCTGCTTAGAAGCAAAAAGATGGCATAATCAAGGTTTTTCTCACTTAAAAGTCGGTGTAAATTTATCTGTTGTTCAATTTAACCATGCAAATTTAATACCTACTATTTCAAAGGTTTTAGAAGAAACAGAGTTAAAACCAGAAGCACTAGATATTGAAATTACAGAAAGTATCGCCATTAACCAAAATCAATCTGTAGTTGCAAAACTAGAACAGCTTCAAAATCTCGGTATTCAAATTTCAATTGATGACTTTGGAACTGGTTATAGTTCTTTAGCTTATTTAACAAAATATCCAATTAATACATTAAAAATTGCTCGAGAATTTATTTGCGGAATTACAACTAGTCCTTTAGAGGAAGCGATTATTTCTTCCATTATTACACTATCAAAAGAACTAAATTTAGAAGTTATCGCAGAAGGTGTAGAAACCGAAGAACAATGGAAGTTTTTATATGGGCAAAACTGTGACCACATTCAAGGATTCTTTATTAGTAAGCCCGTTTCTAGTAAAGACGTTTGGAGGTTACTCCACAAAAAAACAACCGTCTAAGTAAGACGGTTGTTTTTTTAATATTCAAAAGGTACATCTGAAGCTAATTGTACTTCTTGATCATTATGAGAAATTACTTGGTTTTTCTCTAAAGCTGTATCTCCTAATGAAATACCCCATGCCATTGCTAACGTTAACAGACTACCAATAAGTAGTTTTTTCATATTCCATCACCCGCATTTTTTCTTTAAATATATCATGAAAATCCATCCGTATCTTATGCAATTATGCATATTTGCTTTTTAAATCTTTTTTATTTCTTCATTCTTTTTATAATTAATTCTTTTAATGTATGGTTTCCTAATATATCGAAAAAGAAGTAAGCTTTTTCGCAAGCATCTTCAATTTCTGCTCTATCACACTCTAGCTTTTCTAGGCATTCAACTTTTCGATAGTATAACTGTCCAATCAATGTCATACTATTAATTTGACACGATAATTCAATGGCTTTATTTGCATGACAAAGTGCTTCTTCGTATTGATTGTCCAAGTATAATGCTTTTGCATGATTATGTCTCACCTTTACATCAAACTCTTTATTATCATGTAATACTTCTAATTGTTTTAATATATTTTCATATAACTCAATACTCTTCTTAAAATGGCCATTTTCAGCGTAAATGTTTGCAATTGCGTTTTCAATATAAAGGTTCTGATATACGTCTATCCCTGCCAATTGTTGATTGAGCAATTTCTTTAATTCTGAAATACAATATTCGTAATCAATTTTTTTCAATATGTAAGCAGCTACATGATATTGCCATTGAAGAAACTGCTGAAGCTCAGGATGATATTCTTCCTTTTTCAACTCATTCCATACTTTATTATAAATTTCTTTATATTTCTTTTCCTTACAGAGCATAATAATTCGGTCTTTTAACTGCTTATTCCTTTCCATGTCAGAATAAATAAGTACCTCATAAAAATGGATAATGGGAACTTGTAACTTTGCTGCAATACCTTGCAATAAATCCATACTTGGGTATACCGCGCCCGATTCAATTCGGCTCACTTCCGATTGGTGACATATATTCTCGGATAACTGTTTTTGTGTTAATCCCCGCATCACCCTAATTTTCTTAATTTCACTTCCTAATTTTTCTGCGTGCATACTTACTCACCATCCCACTATAACAATCTAATTTTTCGAGTTGTCATACCACTACAATAATGTGAATTCGACAATTTTTGATATGAAATAATGCATAATATATATAAGATTCGGCAAATTTTTCATGCAATTCATCTCACATCCAATAATAGATTAGGAGTATTATAGATAAATTACAGAAAACTTGCCCATACTTCCATTACACTCGGCCTTTTTTATCCTTTATCGGCAAAAACTATCCACACCCAAGAATTAGGAAAAATGAAGTAAAAGTTGAAATTGCTCAGCCTAGCTTAACAATTTAGAAATTAACACAACCTCAAAATGATATAAAAGAAAATATTGCAAAAAAGTATTTAAAAGGTGAGGTAACTGGGGCTAAGGCTCAACAAGAGCAAGTAACAACTGAAAAAATGTAGAATTTCAACCTACCGATAAAGAAAATCAAACCGAATTTCATCTTGCACAAACTTATAAAAACTATAAAGTATATGATCAAGATCTCATTATAAAAGTAGATAAAAATGGAGTAATCACAACTATTAGTGGTAAAGTTATCCAGAATTTAGACCGATAACCTAATCCTACTATAACAAATTTTTTGTCGAAAAATGAAGTAAAATCTATATGACGCAATCCCCCCCTAATTCCAGACTATATAACTGAGACGGAATTACAAAAAAAGAAGCTTACCATTCATAGGTAAACTTCTTTTCATATCCATCCCTTTTCTTCCGCAATTGTAATTGCCTCAATTCTATTTTTCGCATCAAGCTTCGTTAATACTTCAGAAATATAATTACGTACTGTACCAGGTGAAAGATAAAGTGTCTTTGCAATTTCATTTGCTGTCTTTCCTTCTTTCGCAAGTAGCAATACTTCTTTTTCGCGATCTGATAACGGATTTTGCTCTTGCCATAAGCCGAACATTAAATCTTGAGAGATCTCTCGTTTACCTTTCATTACGTTGCGAATTGATGCAGCTAAATCCTCGCTTGGGCTATCTTTTAATAAATATCCGTGCACACCAGCTTTCATTGCTCGTTCAAAATATCCAGGGCGCGCAAATGTTGTTAAAATCATTACTTTACATACCGATTTTTCTTTCTTCAACATTTCTGCAACATCTAATCCGCTTTGAATTGGCATTTCAATATCCATAATGCTTACATCAGGTTTTAACGATTCGATTAGTTTTAGCGCCTCTTCTCCGTTCGCTGCTTGCCCAATTACTTCAATATCATCTTCTAGATCGAGTAGGGCTCCTAACGCACCACGAAGCATTCGCTGATCTTCTGCAATAATAATTCGAATCATGCCTTCACCTCATCTTTTCCTGTTCTAATAACAACTGGAACTTTTACTGTTAATAGTGTTCCTGGATTAATCGTACCCAGTTCAACAAATCCATCAATAAGAGCGATTCGCTCCTTCATACCACGAATACCATTCCCATCGTGGTTTTGGTCCGCTAAACCGATTCCGTTATCTTCTACTGTCAAAATCAATTCACCTTGTGATTCTAGTACAGAAACTATGCAACGCGTCGCCTTACTATGCTTTACAACATTCGTAACAGCTTCGCGTAAACACATTCCTAAAATATTTTGTTCAATGGGTGATAGCGAACTTGCACTCGTTTCTTGTTTGATCTCTAATTCAACATTAGCAGCTTGTAAGATCGCTTTTATTTGCCCAAGCTCTTCTTCCACTGTAATCATGCGCATATCAGAAATTAACTCCCTTAGCTGTTTTAAAGCAGTTCGCGATGTTTGTGTAATCTCCTTCGCTTCCGCACTTGCGCGCTCTGGATTTTTGACGATTAGCTTTTCAACAAGCTGACTTTTCAACGTAATAAGAGATAGCGTATGCCCTAACGTATCATGAAGATCCCTTGCAATACGCTGCCTCTCTTCACGTTTTACTAAGTCTTTAATTTGCTCATTTGCTTCGTTTAATTGATTTCTTAACACCTTTTTTTGATTAAAATTACGCATTCCAAATGGTGTAAGAAGCATTAAAATAAACATCGGAACGATATTTACTAAACTTGTCGGTGTTAGTTGATTCATATTTATAAATACTCCAAGCATTACAACTAACAAACATAGTAATATCCGAAATACTTTCTTACTTGGTGCAAACCCCATTGCACTTGCTGTGAAAAAGCCAAAGAATATCATGAAGGGATTATAAAATAAAGCAAATAAAAGCGTAAGTATCATTTGAATACAAGCCCACAAAATAAACGTCTTCTGGACAAAATAAAGTTGACGGTATGTGATCATGAAAACTATCAACATACCGCTTCCTATTACAAGCTTCCATCCCGATACTTGTGTTAAATTATAAATTGGAAATAACAAATAAACGAGCCACATATACGGAAAGAATCCCATATGTTTCGGAAAAATCTCAATCCTCTTCTTCTCTATCATTTATACCGCTTCCTGTCTTTTTCTTATATATATTGATATTACAACAAATATAAGGAAATAACCTCCTAATACCGCGATATTTTCCCAACCAACCGATTTTCCAGCTACAATATCCCATGCACCACTTCCGAAGTGATATGTTGGTGTCCATTCACCGATAGATCTTAATATTTTCGGGAATACTTCGATTGGCATCCATAGACCGCCAATTACAGCTAAACTCATATTTAAAATATTCGCTAAACCCGCTGCTGCATCCGCCTTCTTAATAGAACCTATTACTGTTCCTAACGCTAAAAATGGTGTCACACCTAACAACAACCATAATCCAGCACCAATCCATTGCCCTACTGTTAACTCAACATGATTAATTAATATTCCTGCGATAAAGATAACTAAGATTGAAAAAGCATTCACTACAGTTTGAGCGATAATCTTCGCTGTTATATACGCTCCCTCTGGAAGTGGTGTAATTTTTAAAAGATGTGTCCAACCCTGCCCTTTTTCTTGAGAAATTCTCACACCGAAACTAAAAAGTGCTGTCCCTACAATACTGAACGTTGCCATTGAGATTAAATAATGCGCTTTCCACGCATCTCCGTTTTGTGGCACTTGAACCACATTTGTGAAAATGTAATAAAACATAACTGGCATTAATAATGAGAAAAAGATAAACAATTTATTACGAAACGTACGTAAAATTTCTATTTTGCATTGCATCCATAAAGCTCTCATGCGATTTCCCCCTCCTGATTTGTGATAAATTGTTCAAATGCTTCATCAAGGCTTCCACGTTCAACAGAAACATCTGTTACAGGTAAGTTCTTTTCATAAATTGCTCTTAACGTTGCATCTGTATCTTCTGTTGTTAAAGTGAAGTGTCCTTCTTTTGATTGTACTTCTGTTACGTTTGGTAATTCTTTTAGTAATTTTGCAGGAATACTTTCCTTCGAATAAAACGTGATTGTTTTTCGTGAAATCGTCGCTTTCATCTCATCTGGCGTACCGTCTGCGATAACCTTTCCATTCGCAAACAATAAAATACGATTTGCTAATGCATCTGCTTCTTCTAAATAGTGCGTTGTTAAAATAATCGTTTTCCCTTCACTTGCTAACTTTCGAATTGTTTCCCAAAATGTTCTTCGAGACGTAATGTCCATTCCAACTGTCGGCTCATCTAAAAATAACAAATCTGGATTTCCTGCAAGTGCGAGTGCAAAATTTAACCTTCTCTTTTGACCTCCTGATAATTTCTCACATCTTTGCTTTCTCTCTGATTTTAAATTCGATAACTGTAGCAACGTTTCTTTCGCTATCGGATTCGTATAATAGCTACGGAATAACTCAATTGCCTCTTCCACTGTAATGCTATCGATGACACTTACTTCTTGTAACATCGCGCCGAGGCTATTACGAACATCTCTATGCTTTGGACTCTTTCCGAATATAGAAACCGTTCCTTCCGTCGGATCCTTTAATCCAAGCATCATCGACATCGTCGTCGTTTTCCCTGCACCATTCGGTCCAAGCAATGCTACGATTTCTCCTTTATTCACATGAAATGAAACGTTATTTACTGCTTTTTTATGTTTAAATGTTTTAGAAACACTATTTACTTCAATAATCTTTTCCATCTCTCCACCCCCGCTGTTTCTTATATTTACATTGTATTCCTTGGAAAACTTAGGAAACAGTATGATGCGTCATAACATCGATATGACAATTGTCATGTATTCTTTATGAGAGGAATCAATCCGCCATACTGCAAGCGAGTAGCAGGACGAAAATAAACATGATACAATCGGGTAAGATATATATTCGAGGAAGGACAGTGGTTTTCATGATTATTCGTAATGAACAAGATTTAGAAGGCTTACGAAAAATCGGCCGCATCGTTGCGCTTGCACGTGAAGAAATGAAAAAAGAAGCGAAGCCAGGCATGACAACGAAAGAGCTTGATTTGATCGGTAAAAAAGTATTAGATGAGCATGGTGCTATTTCTGCACCTGAAAAAGAATATGATTTCCCTGGCGTAACTTGCATCAGTGTAAACGAAGAAGTTGCTCACGGTATTCCAGGTGATCGTGTATTAAAAGAAGGCGACCTTGTAAATGTCGACGTATCTGCAGCACTTGATGGTTATTATGCAGATACAGGTATTTCATTTGTACTTGGAGAAGATGAAGCAAAAGAAAAGCTTTGCCAAGCAGCTGTTGATGCCTTTTGGGCAGCAATGAAAAAGGTGAAAGCTGGTTCAAAACAAAACCAAATTGGTCGTGCCGTTTCAAACTTTGCACATAAAAATGGATACAATGTTATTCAAAACTTAACTGGTCACGGTATTGGTCTTAGCTTACATGAAGCACCAAACCACATTTTAAGCTATTTTGATCCAATGGATAATGCGCTTCTAAAAGACGGTCTTGTTATCGCTGTAGAGCCATTCATTTCTATGAAAGCTGATCATATTATCGAACGTGGCGATGATGGTTGGACATTCGTTACACCTGATAAAAGCCTTGTTGCACAATGTGAACATACAGTTGTCGTAACACGCGGCGAACCGATAATTTTAACAGAAATATAAAATTAAAAATGACCGTTTTTTAGAATTTTTCTACTAAAACGGTCATTTTTAATTTTTGGAAAATATTTGTTAAACCGCTGTTGAACTCTTTATCATTTAAGTATATAATCTTTAGCGAAGGTTATTCATAATCATCTTTCAGAGAAGATAACACTATTATCAAAAGGGATACCTTCTTTTTTCTTATGTAAAACAGCTTCAAAAATGACCGCAGTAATGATTTAGCCGAATATTATAAATAACTTATATTCCACTAAATCCGAAAAGGAACTGTACCATCTTAACTTCGGTCCACAAATTGTACAACTCTCTCTAGGCAGAAAGTTAATTTTCATAAATGTAATAAGTGACATTCTTAAGATACAATTATCTCAATTTCAGATTACATAAATGAATATTTTCAAAGTGCATATTGTCTTCACCCTAACCAAAATCAACCCTATTCAGATTTTTTCCACATAATTTTAAAGCAAAAAACAAACTTTTAACTTGGGATACATTACTTTGGTTAGCATGTATCGTAAAACCTACCTTTATGACTATCCAGTTCATAACACATTCACAAGAAAATGCTCTTGTATATAAAGGTCTGATATCGTTCCTTTTATCAGCATAATTTCGACATTTTTTGTCGAATTATGTATATTCCAGATTTTTACGTTACTTTATATATGCCTTTAGTTAAACATCTATTCTGTCAGAGAACGTACATAGAAACGGAGGGATAGTAGCAACAAAGACTTTATAACAATTAACTTTTTTTATATTCCATTTGTTCATGTGGAATATATTCCTCAGTGAACAAATGAATGTTCAAAGGAGGCAAAATGAAAAAACTTTTCAATATATGTTTAATTGTATTTGTACTATTTTCACAGTTTATTAGTTTCCCGTACAATCAGGCAAAAGCTGAGACTTTAAAGGAAACTTCATTATTTGACACTGTTGAGATGAAAGATGCAACGGATCATATTATTGACGAAGCAAAAAATCCTAACAACTTAATAAAGATAGGATCAACCATTCAAGTAGAATATGCTTGGTCAATAAAAGATCAACAAGTTGTACATGCAAACGATACAGCAGTAATTCAAATACCACTTGCATTAAAAGTATCTAAAGATTTACAAGGAGATTTAGTAACAGATCAAAAAAATATTGGTCAATATTTTATAACAGCTAAAAATAATAAATTAAAACTAATATTTAATGATCAAGTAGAAAATTCGAAAGATGCTAAAGGAAAAATTAAAATTGATACTGTGTTTAACCCAACTTTAAAAGCTGAAGAGAAATCAGTTCAAATCGATTTTCCTTTAGGAACACTGGTTCAGCCTATAACAGTTCCTATTCAAGTAGAAGATTCTAAAGAAGATGGCACCAAACAGGATACTAATAAACAAGTGCCAGATCAAGTAGCTAAACCTGCTACTGACAATCCGGAACAAAACCCAGCAACTAAACCTGCTACTGACAATCCGGAACAAAATCCAGCAACTAAACCTGCTGCTGATAACCAAGAACAAAATCTAGCAAGCGATCCTGCTGAGAGTACAAATTCAGGTCCAAAGCAAATAACAACAAACATTTTAACGGGTGTAAAGTTGACGGATAAAGACGGAAAACCATTTACAGAGGATAACCGTCCAAGTACAGATTCCCCTGCCAATATTGAGTTTACATGGGAACTTTTAAAATCGATGAATGTTAAAAATGGAGATTACTATATTTTTGATCTTCCTAAACACTTTAAGATTTATAATACAATTAACAGTCCTTTATACGATAGTGAAAACAATCCAATTGGTAACTTTACTGTTACAAAAGATGGAAAAGTCACGATGACATTTAACGATTATGTTGAAGAACATCCAGATGTTGTTGGTAACCTACAATTAAAAACAGAATTTAATAAAGCTGAAATTAAAGGTACAACAACACAAGAAATTCCTTTCCCAATTAAAGATAACGATGTTTCTATTACAGTTGACTTTAAGCCTAATGTAAAAACAGCCACGAATAAAAAGGGGTTACCTGATAGACCAATTAATACAAATGAGATTAATTGGACAGTAGAGATGAATAAAACGAAAGACACCCTTAAAAACGCCGTTTTTAAAGATAACATCCCACAAGGTACAAGCTTAAATAAAGATTCTATTAAAGTTTATTATTTAGAAGTTGATGTTAACGGGAACGCAACACGTGGTAAAGAAGCCGATCCAGAAGATTACAAAATTATTTCATCAGATGGTTCAAAATTGGAGATTGCTTTTAAGGAGAATATCAGTAAAGCATACCAAATCGAATATGCCACAAAAATTACTGATGAAAATGTAAAAGACTTCCGAAATAACGTTACGATAACGAGTGATAATCAAAAACAACAAAACGCAAGCTCTACTGTAACGGTTTCTCGTGGTACACATTTAAACAAAACAAGTAAATATGATCCAAAGACGCAAACGATTGAATGGACAATTACTTACAACGGTGATCAAAAAAATATCAAAAAAACTGATGCACTTTTAAAAGATATTTTTGACGATACACATGAACTAGATGCAAATTCTATCGTTGTGAAAAACGCTTCCTACGATGATAATGGAAGGCTTGTAACAGGAGATACTGTTAATAATTAAACTGTAAGTAACAAGAAGAATGGATTCGACTTACAGTTTAATGAGGATATTAATAGTGCTTATGTAATTTCCTATAAAACAAAGCCAACTGGTAATGTCATAAAAGATGGAAAAATAAAAAATACAGTTACAGCTGATAATGGTTCAAGTAAAGAAAATGAAGTTGGCTTCAAGCAGCAAAATATTATTAAATCTAATAATAAAGCTGAAACAAACTATAAAGACAAAACAACAACCTGGACAATTACGGTAAATAATAACAACTATCCATTAAACAACGCGATCATTACGGATACCTTTGACCATGGTGGATTACAATTAAAAGATAAAAAACTAGAAATTAAAGACGGAGATTATACCCTTCAAGCTGGGACTGATTATGTTTTAGATGTAACAGATAAAGGTTTCAAAATTACCCTTATAGGTACATATCAGTCTAATATGACAAAGACATTAGTCGTAAAATATACGACAGACTTTGACTATACAAAATTAGAAAGTGGTAAAACTTCGTTTAAAAATACAGGTAACCTATCTTGGATAGATGCAGGGTCCAATCCACAATCAAATAAAGTTGAAGCGGACTTTGATCCTGATACTTTCACAAAGGCGAATGGATATAAATACGGTTCTTATAACGCCCAAACGAAAGAAATCACTTGGATAATAGGTTTTAATTATAATAATGTTGAGATTAAAGATCCATATGTGATAGACGTAATACAAAATAAACAAAAGTTAGTACCAGGATCCATTGAAGTGCGCGATATGATTTTAAATGGAAGTCCTGACAATGCACAACCTGGTAATGCTGTACCAACTGAGAAATATGAACTTGAAGAACCTACAGAGAAAAATAAAAACACCCTAAAGGTTCATTTCAAACAATCAATTAATTCACCTTACTATATTATCTTTAAAACAAGCCTCGATGGTGAACTTATCCAAGGCATCTACAAAAACGAGGCAGAGTTAAAAGATGGCTCTAAAATTGTAAACACGCTTAAAGGTGATGCTCAAGTAAATAAAGGTGGCAGCTTCGTTACTAAAAAAGCTGTGCAAGATGACAACTATATTAATTGGAGTATTGCAATTAATGAAAGCCAATCGACCATTGCAGACGCAGTTGTAACAGACGATCCAACAGACAATCAAGTACTTGTGGAAGATTCATTCCACTTATATCCTACAACTGTCGATTACTATGGAAATGTAACAAAAGATACAGCAAATGAATTAAAACAAGGAACAGACTATAAACTCAAAATAACAACAGACAATAATACCGGAAAGCAACATTTTGAAATTGCTTTCTTGAAGAAAATTGATCGAGCTTATATTTTAGAATATCGTTCATTTATTAATGCAGACGATAAAGAAAAAGTAAGTAATAAAGCAAAAATTACAGGCAATAAGTTAACAGTAACAAATACAGAAACTACCGAAACGATTGAAGTACGAATGTCTTCCGGTTCCGGCGGAGGATCTGCTACTACAGGTCGTGGAAACCTTGAAATTATAAAGGTAGATAACGACAATAAGAACACTCCATTAGCTGGAGCAGAATTCACTTTATACGATCGTACAGGTAAAACTGTTATCCGTAAAATTACAACAGACAAAGATGGTATCGCTAAATTTAATAACTTAAAACGCGATAAATATTTATTAAAAGAAACAAAGGCTCCTGAAGGCTATGTAATTAGCTGGGAGTTAAAACAAGGGAAAATTGTTGAACTTGGTACACAAGAGACTACAACATATAAACTTGTAAATAAGAAGTTTGTCGGGAAAGTAGTTTTAACAAAGTCTGATGACCTGAACAAAAACGTAACACTACAAGGTGCCGTTTTCACACTACTTGATAAAGACAAAAAAATAATTTCAGAACATGAAAAATTAACAACAAATGATAAAGGACAAATTACTGTAGATAATTTAAAACCAGGAACTTACTACTTACAAGAAACAAAGGCTCCTGAGCATTATAAATTAGATGATCGACTGATTGGGGTTAAAATCGCGGAAGATCAAACAACAGTAATAAACCGCACTGCAACAAACAGCTTGATTCCGGGTTCGGCCATTTTAACAAAAGTCGATAAAGATGGAAAAACTTTAGCCGGTGCGGAGTTCAGTGTACGAGATCGACATAACAATGTAATTCGTGGATATGAAAAATTAACGACAAATGATCAAGGACAAATTGAAGCAAAAGATTTACGCCCTGGAGACTATCAATTTGTCGAAGAAAAAGCACCGAAAGATTACGACATAGATAAAAAACCAATTGAGTTTACAATTGTAAAAAGTCAAAAGAAAGCAGTTACTGTTACTGCGACGAATCACCTCATTAAAGGTGGCGTCACTTTAACAAAAACTGATGATATCGATGGTACAGCTCTTGCAGGTGCTGTATTTAAAATTGTCGATGCTCATGATGAAAAGAAAGTCATTCGCGAAAATGTAAAAACTGGTGCTGACGGTAAAGTAACTGTTAAAGACTTAGAGCCTGGTACGTATAAATTTATTGAAACAGAAGCTCCTAAGGATTATGTGTTAAATACAAACCCTATCGAGTTTACAATCGATAAAAGCCAACAGTCTTTAGCTACCGTTACGGCAACAAACAGTTTAAAAACAGGCGAAGTTGAATTATTAAAAGTTGATGAATTTGGTGATAAAAAACCTCTACAAGGTGCCGTATTTAAAATTGTTGATGTAAATAATAATGATGTTCGTACTGACCTAACTACAGATGCTGATGGAAAAACAAAAGCTGATAAGTTACGTCCTGGTACGTATAAATTTATTGAAACAGCTGCTCCTGAACATTACGTTTTACGAGCAGAACCTATTGAATTTACAATCGATAGAAGTCAAAAAGAAACGCTACTTGTGAAAGCTGAAAATGCTTTAAAACCAGGAGATGTTGAATTAACGAAAGTTGATGATATCGATGGTACAGCTCTTGAAGGTGCTGTATTTAAAATTGTTGATGCTAATGATGAAAAGAAAGTCATTCGCGAAAATATAAAAACTGGTGCAGATGGTAAAGCTATCGCTACCGACTTACGCCCTGGCGATTATAAATTTATCGAAGTGACAGCACCGAAGTATTACGATAAAAATACAAATCCGATTAAATTTACGATCACAGAAAGTCAAACGACGTCTGCTACTGTTACCGCTAAAAACAGCTTAACAAAAGGCGGTATTGAATTAACAAAAGTGAATGCTGCAGATGAAAAGGAAACACTTGAAGGTGCTGTATTTAAAATTGTTAATAGAGATACGAATGAAGATGTTCGTGCGGAACTTGTTACGAATAGTGAAGGAAAGTTAGTTGTAGACGACTTACGTCCTGGTAACTATAAACTTATCGAAACAAAGGCCCCAACTTATTACGATGTAAATGTAGAACCAATTGAATTTACAATCGAAAAAGGACAACAAAAACTTCTTCCACTTACATTTAAAAATAGTTTAACGAAAGGAAAAGTTAAACTTATTAAAGAAGATGATGTGGAAAGTAGTATCGCTCTTGCCGGCGCAGTGTTCACATTACAAGACGCAACTGGCAAAGAAATTGCGAAAGATTTAAAAACAAATGATTACGGAGTACTAGTTATTCCTGATTTAGCACCAGGAGATTATCAATTTATTGAAACATCAGCTCCTGAACATTATAAATTAGATCAAACACCTATTAAGTTCACAATTAAAAAAGGTAGCAAGGATGATCTTCCAGTCCCTGTCACTGTAACAAATAGTTTACTTACAGGTGGCGTTACTTTAACAAAGGTTGATGACGTTGATGGGGCTACTCTTGAAGGTGCAGAATTTATCATTGTTGATGCTCATGATACGAAAAAGGTAGTTCGTAAAGGATTAACTACCGATGAACATGGTAAAGTTTCTGCTTCTGATTTACGTCCAGGTGACTATCAATTTATTGAAGTAAAAGCTCCAAAAGACTATGACTTAAGAAAAGATCCTATTCCGTTCACTATCGGAAAAAGTCAAAAAGAAAATATTAGCGTTACCGCTACTAACAGCTTAACGAAGGGTGGCGTCATTTTAACCAAAATCGATGACATCGATCGTACAATGCTGAAAGGTGCAATCTTTAAAGTTGTTGATATGAATGGTAACGAAGTTCGCACAAACTTTGTTACAGATGACAATGGTGAAATTTCTGTTTCTAATTTACGTCCAGGAGACTATCAGTTTATTGAAACAGCTGCTCCTGAACATTATGTGTTAGATGAGAAACCGATTCCATTTACAATTGAAAGAAGTCAAACAGAGAAAATTACTGTTACAGGTAAAAATACGTTAAAAAAAGGTAGCGTTGAATTAACAAAAATTGACGATATTGATACTGATACGAAGCTCGCTAATGCTGTATTTAATTTATTAGATGCAGACGGAGAGATAGTTGAAGAAGGCTTAAAAACAAATGATGAGGGAAAAATTGTTGTTGAAAACCTACGTCCTGGCACGTATCAATTCGTTGAGACAATAGCTCCTGAACATTACGATTTAAATAAAAAACCGATCAAATTTACAATTAAGAAAAGCCAAACTGAAACTCTTCATATTACGGCTAAAAACGCTCTAACAAAAGGTGGCGTTGAACTTTCTAAAGTAGATGACATCGATGGTACTAAACTTGAAGGTGCAGTATTTAACTTTGTTGATATGAACGGTACTGTAATTCATAAAGACCTTGTTACAAATAGTAAAGGGAAAATCGAAATCGATGACCTACGTCCGGGTGATTATCAATTCATCGAAACGAAAGCTCCTAAGCATTACGTTTTAGATGAAACGCCAATCCATTTCACTATTGAAAAAGGACAGAAGAAAGCTATTTCTTTAACTGCTAAAAATAGTTTAAAACAAGGTAGTATCGAATTAATTAAAGTAGATGATTTAAACGATCAAACAAAACTTGCCGATGCTGTGTTTAATTTACTAGATCAAAACGGAACTGTAATTAAAACAGATTTAAAAACGAACGGTGAAGGAAAAATCACTGTTGAAAACTTACGTCCTGGTACGTATCAATTTGTCGAAACAACAGCTCCGAAACATTATGATTTAGATAAAAAACCAATTGTAGTTACAGTTGAAAAAAGCCAGAAAGATGTGGCTACTGTTACTATGACAAATAGTTTAACAAAAGGCGGCGTTGAACTTACTAAAGTAGACGACGTCGATGGTACTACACTTGAAGGTGCAGTATTTAACATTGTTGATATGAAGGGTACTGTAATTCGCGAGAACCTTACTACAAATTCACAAGGTAAAATTAGCGTTTCTAACTTACGTCCAGGTGATTATCAATTCGTCGAGACGAAAGCTCCGAAACACTACGATTTAAATAAAGAACCGATTCCTTTCACTATTGAAAAAGGACAAGCCGAACCGATTTCTGTTACTGCTAAAAATAGTTTAACTAAAGGTGCGGTAGAACTTTCTAAAATGGATGATATCGACGGTACAGCTCTTGAAGGTGCGGTATTTAAAATTGTTGATATGAACGGCAATGACGTTCGCACTGGCATTACGACAGATGCAAAAGGGAAAGTTTCTATTCCTGATTTACATCCTGGAGACTATCAATTTATTGAAACAACAGCTCCTAAGCACTATAAACTAGATGCTACACCAATTAAATTTACAATTGAGAAAAGCCAAGCAGAGAAGTTACAAGTCACTGCTAAGAACAGCTTAATTGAAGGTGCGGTAGAGTTAATTAAAGTGGATGATATAAATCAAGATACAAAACTTTCTGATGCAGTATTTAACATTATTGATGCGAAAGGTAAAATTGTTCGCACAAATTTAACTACTGATAAAGACGGGAAAGTTTCTGCTTCTAATTTAAGACCAGGAGATTATCAATTCGTGGAAACGAAAGCTCCGAAAGATTATGATTTAAATAAAACACCGATTCCTTTCACTATCGAGAAAAGCCAAACAACTCACGTTTCTGTTACTGCTAAAAATGGCTTAACTAAGGGTGGCGTTGAATTAACGAAAGTTGACTCTTTAGATGCGAAAGAAACGCTAGAAGGTGCGGTATTTAAAATTACTGATATGAACGGTAATGATATTCGTACGAATTTAGTTACCAATAAAGACGGAAAAATCATCGCTAAAGACTTACAACCTGGAGACTATCAATTTATTGAAACGAAAGCTCCAAAACATTATGACTTAAATGAAGATCCTATTAAGTTCACAATTGAAAGAAGTCAAACAAAACATGTCTTCGTTACAGCTACTAACAGCTTAACGAAAGGTAGTGTGGAGTTAATTAAAGTGGATGATGTTGAAGAAAATACAACACTTGAGGGTGCGGTATTTAAAATTGTTAATAAGGATGGACACGACGTCCGTACTGATTTAACTACTGATAAAAACGGCCGTTTAGTTGTCGATGAATTACCACCAGGAGACTATGAGTTTATCGAAACAAAAGCTCCTACTCATTATGACTTAAACGAAACACCTATTAAGTTCACAGTTAAAAAAGGGCAAGAAAAAATTGCTTCCGTTACAGCTACTAATAGCTTAACGAAAGGTGCTGTGGAACTTTCTAAAGTAGATGACGTTGACGGTTCTGCTCTTAAAGATGCAGTATTTAAAATCGTTGATATGAACGGCAACAACGTTCGTTCTAATTTAACTACTAATAAAGACGGAAAAATTTCTGTTTCTGATTTACGTCCGGGTGACTATCAGTTTATTGAAACGAAAGCTCCTACTCATTACGACTTAAATCAAACTCCTATCAACTTTACTGTTGAAAAGAGTCAAACCGCTACTGCTTCTGT
>NZ_JAQFUY010000023.1:0-68674 GCF_027716745.1 Bacillus cereus group sp. Bc010 | reverse complement strand
TGACCTCACTATCATCCCACCCCTAAAGGGGGTACTATCGCACCGTAGTGGGCTTTCCTATTCGGAAAATCTGTAAAGTATTTTATTTCCCTTACTTGCAGTTCAAGTTCCTTCTATATAAAAAAAGAGCTGATACATAATCAACTCTTTTTCCTTCTATTATTTATGACGCTTCATACGCCCTTCTTTTTGTAACTCTTTAAATAATGCTGCCATCATAAAGAAAATAACGAAGACGAATGGGAATGCTGCAATGATAGCTGCCGTTTGTAAGGCTTCTAATCCACCTACATATAATAAGATAGAAGCTAGAGCAGCTAAAACGATACCCCAAATCATTTTAATGCGGTTTGGTGGATTTAAACTACCATGTGTCGTTAACATCCCTAAAACGAATGTCGCTGAATCTGCAGATGTAATAAAGAATGTAGAAATAAGAAGAATAGCTAGAACAGATAACGCTGATCCAAAGCTTCCCATCTGATCAAACATAGCGAATAATCCTACTTCTGTTCCCATCTCTTTAATTTTTTCAAAGATATGTGCATCACCAAACAGTTCCATATGAATACCAGTCCCGCCGAAAACTGAGAACCAAAGAGCACCAATTATTGTCGGTACGAGTAACACACCGATAACAAATTCACGAATGGTACGCCCTCGTGAAACACGAGCAATAAATGTACCTACGAATGGTGACCACGCAATCCACCATGCCCAATAGAAAATTGTCCATGATTGAATCCATTGATTTCCGCCTTCATCTAATGGACTTAATCGGAAACTCATACTTGGTAATTCCTGAATATAAGAACCGATTGTCGAAGTGAAGTAATTCATAATAAAGTTTGTTGGACCTGCAAACAATACAATAATCATAAGTGCAAACGCAAAAATAATGTTTGTATTACTTAAATATTTAATTCCTTTATCAAGACCTGTTTGCGCAGATAACATAAATAATACTGTTACGATTGCAATAATAACTAACTGAGTCGTTAATGAGTTCGGGATAGAAGTTAAATAACTAACACCACCGGCAATTTGTTTTGCGCCAAGACCTAATGATGTTGCCACGCCAAACACAGTGGCGAAAACAGCTAACACATCAAATAAATGAGCAATGCGCCCATGGTCCCCGCCCTTAAATAACGGTCCTACTGTCGCACTAATTGTACTTGCTTTTCCTTTTCTAAAAGTAAAGTAAGCAATACAAAGCGCTACAAATGCATATAGTCCCCACGGATGTAATCCCCAATGGAAAAATGAAAAACGCAGTGCAAGACGCGCACTTTCCTCAGTTGCACCTTCTCCAAACGGAGGCGCGTATAAATGGTTTAATGGTTCGGCAACGCCCCAGAACACTAAGCCGATACCCATACCAGCACTAAATAACATGGCAAACCATGTCATATAACTATAATCAGGTTCGTCATCATCTTTCCCTAAACGAATAGAACCGTATTTTGAAACAATTAAAAAGATAGACACACCTAAAATAATAGAAACAGAAATAATATAAAACCATCCAAACTTACTAACTAATGCAGTTTGAATTGCGGTTGTTACATTTCCTAAGCTACCTTTTCCAATAATAGATTCGGGAATAATCCCCCAAATTGTAAATGCAATACATAATGTTAATGAAACGATGAATGTTTTTGTCAGTTTCCTCATCAAATCCCCCTTCGTAGGTTTTACTTTTATAAATAACATTAATTCCGATATGTAAAATCGGATAGAAAACTATAATTTTGCGGTGATTTTCTTACTTTCACCTTCACCAACTAGAATTCTGATGGACAGCCTTACCTTCCGTATAACCTTTTCACTCTGCAAGAGCTATAAGATCGAAATACTGCTGTCAAATTGTGCGAGAAAAATGCGGATGGGAATGTATTTTCCCAAAAAAGGATGTGTTACAGATGTAAAAAAGGGCATTTTCCTTCCTTGCAACCCTTTCTTTTTGTAACAATTATGCGGTTTTTTTGCTAGTATATAGCACGTGTTTATAGTTTCACAAACGAAATGTTTATGTTTATATAACTATATTACCCATAAAACGGTAAAATACTCAAGGAATGTAATCGTTTAGTAAACATCATGTAACACCCCTGTAATATTTTTATTTACGCCGAAAACAATATGTTGTATTAAATATTTTGAATATAAGTAGAAACCTACTAAACATATAGAATGAAAAACGCTTTCCTATATTTTTTGTTATATTACAGGATGTTAACGACTTATTACGAATGGTTTGTAATTGTGTGTTTTCCCCAAATCCGAAAAAATCTGTTGCTATAATGAGGACACGAAAACAAACGCAATGGAGGCTATCATGAAAAAATTAATTGGTATAGCAACAGCAGCAGTTTTTGGTCTTGGGATTTTCACATCATCTGCTAATGCAGAAACTGTTGTAACAACAGACGTACTAAATGTACGCGAAAACCCTACTACGGAATCAAAAGTTGTCGGTAAATTACTAAACGGTAATAAAATAGATGTTCAAAATACAGAGAACGGATGGTCAAAAATCACTTTAGATGGTAAAGACGCATTCGTAAGTGCAGAGTTCACTAAAAGCATCTACTACGTAACAGCTAACGTATTAAACGTACGTGCTGAAGCGAACACAAACTCAGAAATTCTTGGAACGCTTAAGAAAGATGATATGATCGAAACAACGAACCAAGTACAAAATGAGTGGTTACAATTCGAATATAACGGAAAAACAGCTTATGTTCACGTTCCTTTCTTAACAGGTACAGCACCTGTTATTGAGAAACAAGAACAACCTGCTCCTGCTAAAGCGCAAGCACCAGCTCAAGCACCTGCAGCTCAAGCAAAACAAGCTGCTAAGCCTGCTGTAAAGGCTGCTGAAACTAACACACCTTCTGGTGGTCGTGAGTTAACAGTTGTAGCTACAGCATATACAGCTCATCCGAGCGAAAACGGTGGCACATATGGCGGCCGTGTATTAACTGCAATGGGTCATGACTTAACAGCGAACCCAAACATGAAAATGATCGCTGTTGACCCGAAAGTAATCCCATTAGGATCTAAAGTATGGGTAGAAGGTTACGGAGAAGCTATCGCTGGAGATACTGGCGGTGCAATTAAAGGTAACCGTATCGACATCCTACTTGGATCAGATAGCGCTGCTCAAAAATGGGGACGCAAAACTGTTAAAGTGAAAATTTCAAAATAACCAATGACTGCTGAAGCCAGTTCTCTTTGTTGAGAGCTGGCTTTTATTTTTTTATAATACATATAAGGAGGTTACGTCCATGAATGTACAAGCAAAAGTAGACTGGATCGGTACACCAAAACCGTATATATATAAAGATGAAGTAACATACGACGCTACTTCCATTGATTTCTCACTTGCTGACGACGACAATCGATATAAATTAATTGTGCTCAAGTCTGAAGATAATACACATTACAAATTTGTCCAATATGGAATCAAACCTGGCTCACAAAAGCCATTCCCTATCGACATTCCATTCGAACAAAACATGTTACCCATTATAGAGCAAATATTACATGATCCGTATGTACAAGCGATATTAAAGGAAACGCGCTTCTAATCGAAAAAAGACTATCTCAATTATGAGATAGTCTTTTGCATTAATGAGTTGGACCAGATACTTCCTCTGATTTCAACGTATTATTCGCTCCAAGAGAATGGTACAATATCTTTCCATTTCCATTCACAGTAACGATATGATCATTATTAAAGCTTTTGAACTTCACAGAGCCATCACCGTAACGAATATGATACTCTTCATATGTCGTTACTTTATATTTCGTAGCACTTTGACGCTCTACATTACGAATTTCCATTGTTAATAAATCTTCTGTAATTCCTTTTTTGTGTAAATACTGTATATAATCACGGTCTTCCTTATACGATTTCCCGCTCTTATCATAATTATTTTCAATTAAGCTAAAATCATTTAATGAAATCGCACGTACATTATCATAAATATGATTTCGTACAAAGTCACCAACAGCCGAACTTGATGTTTCTTTTGGGAATTTTAAGTAATACGTGCTTTGGTCTCCAATTTTAACACTTTCAGATTTCATCACACCAAAATCAGTAGTTTTCTCTAAATGTACTTCTACTGTTTCATCTGTGGATACAGGACCAAGCTTATAACTTCCATAGCTTAATTTTCCACGTTTTTTTCCATTCACAAATACAGTTGCATCATTTTCATCAGAAGAAAGGGTTACATAATTTCCTTCTAATGATAATGTAACATCCACTTTCGCCTCTTTTTCATCTGCCAAATCCACTTCTTTTTCTGTTTCTAACTCAGTTAGTTCCGTCTTCGCTTTTGCCTTTACAACGTAAGACCCAGGGAAATATGGACCAACTTCTTTTGAAGTTTTATCACTTGATAGCTCTGTCTCTTTCTTATCATTCACATATATTTCAGCACTTTTCGCAGTTGTGCTTACATTCATGTAATAAGATTTCATGTTAAATTTATATTTCGGATATAAGAACCATTCTTTCCCGTCTTCTATAATTTGACCATCTTTAAATGATGCTTTATCTGTTGTTAATTTTTGATTTACTGTCTCTTTCTGTAAATACGAAATTAATTCTTTGTTGTACGAAGGGTTCTCTTTTAAATAACGCATGTACGCCTTAATATCTTCCGTCTTAATCTTTAAGCTTGGATCATCTGCTTTCACAATTTCATCAATTGCCGTAATGTCTTTCTTTTGGAATGCTTCAATCATTACATTCACTTGCTTTTCTTTTGAAAACTTATATGCTCCAAATTTATATGCTCCAAATAATACAGCCGCAATAATGAGGAAACCGATGATTAAAAATACATTTTTCTTACTTTTCGCTGGTTTTATCTCATTTTGTACTTCTGTGTCTGAAGCAGCAGTGTTATCAACAATTACTTCAACTTTGCTTCCACATTCAGGACAAAAGTTCAAATGGCCTGCAACATTTTTTTTACATGTTCCACAAAACTTCAACATGCTCTCCCCCTATTTTTTAGCTAATTTCATTCCAGCAAATGCCGCCACATATGTCACAATAAAACTAAACATAGTTAAATATACAAATGAATTTTGCATAGATAATACAGTACCGCCCGCTCCAAATAAATTCATTACATTTCCAGATACATCAATTTGGAACTTAGAAAGGATGTTCATTGCAATCATCATAATTGTGTAAGAACCACTGCATACCGCTAATGTAATATATATATTGGCAGTCGGTAATTCAGATAACTTTCTTCCCGCTCTAAACATAAGGAACAATGGAATAATAAGCAGTAATAAACCATAATTGAATACGTTATTCACTTCATCAAATTCAGCAAGGCTTTCCTGACTTGCTCCTTTTGAAATCATTACATCTCTAACCTCTACGCCATTTACAGAGACGCCTGATATAAATGAAAACGATAATGTACTCTCAGATGATTTTGATTTCTTACCAACTCCAGTAAATTCCTTACTCAGTGCTGGACTTGTTACTTCTAACGGAGCAAAATGAGCCATACTCCATAATTGAGGTGTTAACTCTAATGCTAATAATGTACTTTCAGATTTTAAGGTTGTTATTTCTTTTAATGGTTCAATACCGTCTTCCTTACTTACCAACGCCATAATACAAACCGCTACTGCTGTTACTAAAAGTCCTTTTATCATAGCTGAAACACCGTAATAAACAGACGCTCCATATGGCATTAACTCTTGAAATGCTGCTGCCATATTGTTTTTACTTGTATGAGCAATAAATCCTACTAAAGTAAATAACGTCCCGCATACAAAACCACTTAAGAAGCTCTTAATTGCTGAATATCCGACTGTAATCTTACCTGCATCCGAGAACGGGATTGTAACAGATTGTGATGCTATAAAGCTTATAATGAATAAAAAGACACCGTAAATAATACCAACTGTTGCCGCTACAAAAATTTGATCTTTAATCGTTTTTGCAACATGCTGTTTTCCTAACCATATTCCTGTTCCAGCGAAAATAATAAATGGAATGATTAATAATAATGTAAATGGAGTATGCCAAGATAAAGATAATATCAATCCACTATCATCACTAGCTGTAAAACCAAGTAAATGATAATTTAACAACGTAGCAGTTGCGCTTGCATAAAAGCTCGGCAACATTTCTAACTCTTTCGCAAATTTACTCAACATCTCACTTAATATAGACGCAAATAATACACTACCAATCCATCCTGCAATTAACATGAGAATACTTGCAACAGCTCCACCAATGAAACCTGTTTTTAAAACGGCTTTATCTGCTGTAAATTTAACTTCAGGAGTACCGTCTATTGCAGGCAATTTAATAGATTGTTCTTTTTTCTTCACAATAAATAAAGAATGCCCACACTTTTGACAATATAAATTTTGCTGAGCATTTTCACTGCCACAACCTTTGCAGTATTTTGCAGTATCTTGTTCTAACGTTACTACATCTATAGCTCCTGCAATCTCCATACTTCCTTCATTAGGGCAATAATTTACTTCTTCACCATGTTGCTTTCCGCACGTGCGACAATACATCTTATTCACTCCCCACTTTGCTTAATTCCACAAACCGGACAGTAAGTAGAGTTTTTATCGATATGCTCATCGCATGAAATACAATTTGCCGTTTCACCGTCATTTTCTACCGCTAACATTGGGTTAGGATTTCCGCATGAACCACAAAACTTATCATTCATCGATAAAGGTCCACCGCATTCACATGTAGCTTTCTCCCCTTGTTGTTTTTGCAATTCAACAATGCGTTTTCTCACTTGATAAATAGCTACATCAAATTCTTGAACTGGAGCAATCATTTCTTTCAAACTTTCTTCATTTACTCCGTTTCCTCTTAATTGAACATATACTTGTTGTCCAACTCCTAATAGAACTTCTGCCTTTTTCTGCATTTGCACTTGCATTCCCTTTTTCAATTGGGCGATCTCTTGTGCAACTTGCAGCTTCATCTTCCCTTGCTCAATTCCTTCTTGTAACTTATTCATTCCACTGCCTAACTTCGTCTGTAAATCTGACAAACTTATTACCCTCCTATAAATATATAGTAATATATAAAATTAACATTTTATATATTACCATGATTTTCAAGTAATGTAATCTAAATTTCATTTTTTCTGTTTTGAGCATTTTTTGTTTATAATGGTAAAGGAAAGAAATATGTGTACGGAGGAATATTATGCTGCAACACTCAATTACGAAAGATGAAATTATGATGATTGCGAATGAGTTCGTTCAAGGACTAGATCCACAGCAAACAGCTGATCAGGAACATGTCGCTACAGCTCGGCACCTATATCGTAGTGGTGTTGTCTACAACGTTGACTTTGATGGCTATACGCTATCAGGAACTGTAGATGCTGAAGGCAGCGTATATAGCGTCCATATCCCGATTCGTAACGTCGCTGAAAGCTATTGCGATTGCTTCGCACCAACGCAGTGTGAGCATATGCTCGCTGTATTACTATCGGCAGCATCTAGTTTCGGGCAAGTAGGAGATGTATTAACTTTATTCAAAAATAATACGAAACCTTCCCTTCCTCCTATTCGAACTGCAAGACAAGTATTGCAATCATCAGCTTTTGAAGAAACAGATTATAAAAGTTGGCAATCCTATTTTGATAACGAATATGAATCATTTAAAAAAGAACAAGCTCGGCTTACTTATAAACAAATGTATTTTCTTATGAGTATTTTTACGGACTTCTATACGAAACTCGAGCGGAAAGCTCCGCGTATCATTGTGATACATGAATTGTTCAGGCTACACGCGGCACTTTATTGCTTTCAAAAATTATTAGAAGAAATTCAGGACTTTGAAGCAAATAAAACGTATTCTTATCATCAGCCTGTTAATGTCGTTCGCTTATTTGTAGATAAGGTGGAATCCATCGTTCGGGACTTACAATCAGAATCGATTCCTTCAGAGTCTAAATCAATTCTGCAAGAAACAGCTCGTCTCGTTCACGAAGTATTTTTCTCCACCGATGCCTATACGCAAGAGAGGTTCTTTATTTATCGTCACATATGGAGTGAACTGTTACACAATAACGAGCAACTACAAGAAGAGGAAAAACGAATTGATACGAAAATGAATCCACTTTCCAAAGCATTAGCATCTTCTCATCTACTCTTTTTAAATGATGAAGATCGATTAGCGATGGACTTACTAAAGAAACAACCTGCTTCTGTTGTAAGTCTTTACTTCTATTGGCTAGAAGAATTATTAAATGCAATGAAATGGGATCGTGCGAAAAACTGGCTTTCCTTTACGTATAAACAAGTGAAGAAAACGATACATGAGCACGAAAATACAATTTTCATAAAAGATATCGTTCGCTTATTCGTCATCATGTATGAAACGTATGCAACCCATACAAATGAACAAGCTGGATTCGAAATGATTTTGCAAGAGCTATTACCATATAGTTTCGCAAACTATGAGCAATACGTACTGGCGAAAAAACAGTATCGAACATGGGCAGAACTTCAGCTCTTACATGGATTTGAAGCGATTGAACTTTTGAAAGAGCCGCTGAAAGATATTGAAAAGGAAGCACCAGAAGCAGCACTTCCTCTTTATCACCTTGCTGCTACCGAAGCTATTGAAGAGCGAAATCGCAAATCATATAGACGTGCAGTTCGTTACTTAAAGAAATTACGTACATTATATAAACGATTAAAGCGTACCGATGAATGGGATGCTTTCATTATTCACATCGCAAACTTACATTCACGTCTGCGTGCACTACAAGAGGAATTGCGGAAAGGAAAATTAATCGATGATCAATCAAACTGAAGTAACAATTAGGCTCCAGCACGTTAGTCACGGTTGGTTCCTTTGGGGAGAAGATGATAGCGGTACTCCATTATCCGTAACAAGTTGGAAACGAAATGCATTTACATGGCACTCCACTTCCTTCTACGGCACGTTTCTAAAAGAAGCAACCTTTGAAGGAAGACAAGGTGTTATGCTAACAAACGCACAAGCATTTGAATACATCGCGAATAAACCGATGAACTCCTTTGCCCGTATTCAAATGAACGGCCCTATTACAGCACTTACGGAAGATGCGAACGAATTGTGGGATGCCTTCACAAGCGGTAGCTTCGTACCTGATATGGAGCGTTGGCCTAAACAACCATCTTGGAAAGTTCAAAATACTCCAATCGAAGATGAAACATTGGCATCTCTTTTCTCGGCTGCAGTAAATGAAAGCATATTACAAGATAACCGTTCAAATGACGGATGGGAAGATGCAAAGAGACTTTATGAACATTACGACTTTACGAAAAGACAATTAGACGCAGCACTACATGAAGAAGATTGGCTTCGAAAAATTGGTTACATTGAAGATGACCTTCCCTTTACAATCGGACTACGACTACAAGAGCCGCAAGAAGAATTTGAAATGTGGAAGCTTGAAACAATTGTTACGCCAAAGCGCGGGGCACATCGCATATATGTATATGAGAGTATCGATTCTTTACCAAAACGATGGCACGATTATGAAGAACGTATTCTGGAAACACAAGAAAGCTTCAGTAAGCTCGTACCGTGGCTAAAAGATGGTGATACATTCCGAAGTGAACTCTTTGAAACAGAAGCATGGAACTTCTTAACAGAAGCAAGTAACGAATTACTCGCCGCAGGTATTACAATCTTATTACCATCGTGGTGGCAAAATTTAAAAGCGACAAAACCAAAATTACGTGTGCAACTGAAGCAAAATGCTACGCAAACGCAATCTTTCTTCGGCATGAATACACTCGTTAATTTTGACTGGCGCATTTCAACGAACGGCATTGATTTATCAGAAAGCGAATTTTTTGAACTCGTTGAACAAAACAAGCGATTATTCAATATAAATGGTCAATGGATGCGACTAGATCCAGCCTTTATTGAAGAAGTACGAAAGCTCATGAATCGTGCTGATAAGTATGGACTTGAAATGAAAGATGTCCTGCAGCAACATTTATCAAACACGGCTGAAACAGAAATTGTAGAAGAGGATAGTCCGTTTACAGATATTGAAATTGAACTAGATGGATATTATGAAGAGCTATTCCAAAAACTATTGCACATTGGAGATATTCCGAAAGTAGATGTCCCTTCTTCACTAAACGCTACACTCCGTCCGTATCAACAACATGGCATTGAGTGGTTATTATATTTAAGAAAGCTTGGATTCGGCGCATTGTTAGCTGACGACATGGGACTTGGAAAGAGTATTCAAACGATTACTTACTTACTATATATAAAAGAAAACAATCTCCAAACAGGTCCTGCTTTAATCGTGGCTCCGACATCTGTTCTTGGAAATTGGCAAAAAGAATTTGAGCGTTTCGCACCGAATTTACGTGTTCAGTTACATTATGGAAGTAACCGAGCTAAAGGGGAATCCTTTAAAGATTTCCTTCAATCAGCAGATGTTGTATTAACATCTTATGCATTAGCTCAGCTTGATGAGGAAGAACTTAGTACGTTATGCTGGGATGCTGTTATTTTGGATGAAGCACAAAATATTAAAAACCCACATACGAAACAGTCTAAAGCAGTACGAAACTTACAAGCAAATCACAAAATCGCATTAACTGGGACACCGATGGAAAACCGCCTTGCCGAGCTTTGGTCTATTTTCGACTTCATTAATCATGGATATCTTGGCAGCTTAGGACAATTCCAGCGCCGCTTCGTCTCACCAATTGAAAAGGACCGTGACGAAGGAAAAATCCAACAAGTTCAACGTTTTATCTCACCGTTTTTACTGCGTCGTACGAAGAAAGATCAAACAGTCGCATTAAACTTACCAGATAAACAAGAACAGAAAGCTTACTGTCCACTAACTGGTGAACAAGCTTCCTTATATGAACAACTTGTTCAAGATACGTTGCAAAATGTAGAAGGATTAAGCGGAATTGAACGACGCGGATTTATATTACTCATGCTGAACAAACTTAAACAAATTTGTAATCATCCCGCTCTTTATTTAAAAGAAATGGAACCGAAAGACATCATCGAGCGTTCCATGAAAACGAGCACGCTCATGGAACTCATTGAAAATATAAAAGATCAAAATGAAAGTTGCTTAATCTTCACGCAATACATCGGTATGGGGAACATGCTAAAAGATGTGTTAGAAGAACATTTCGGTCAGCGCGTCCTCTTCTTAAACGGTAGTGTACCGAAGAAAGAACGTGACAAAATGATCGAACAGTTCCAAAACGGAACGTATGACATCTTCATTTTATCGTTAAAAGCAGGTGGTACAGGATTAAACTTAACAGCTGCCAACCATGTCATTCACTACGATCGTTGGTGGAATCCAGCGGTAGAAAACCAAGCAACAGACCGTGCATATCGCATTGGTCAAAAGCGTTTCGTTCACGTTCATAAACTGATTACAACGGGGACACTTGAAGAGAAAATCGATGAAATGTTAGAAAGAAAACAATCATTAAACAACGCCGTCATTACAAGCGATAGTTGGATGACAGAACTATCTACAGATGAACTAAAAGAATTACTTGGTGTATAAACAAAAGGAGCTAATCTTTTCGAGATTAGCTCCTTTTTCTATTCCAAAACCAATTACTTATTATAATACCTGTTAATCCGCCGCACGTATCCAGTAATGAATCTTGCCACATCGGTGTACGATCGCCCGTAAACCATTGATGAATTTCATCAAATGTTGCATATCCCGCAACGAAAAGGAGAGCGTATATAAAACACCTTTTTCTCGAATAACCTGATCGATGAAAAGCGTAATACGTCAATGAACCGAGCATAAAGAACACCATAAAATGAGCACCTTTACGAAGGAAAAACTCAATAAATCCGCCTACACCTTTATTTGCAATACTAACAGGTGTACCACCGCCGTAATCGATAGATACCCATGAAAAATGCTCTTTCACAAACTCCACATTTACATATTGTTCAATATCCGAACGCATATCCTGCTTTTTATATGGTTGTGCCGAGGAATAGAAAATCAGCCCCATCCATAGTAAAACAGGAATCCAAAATAACCATTTACGATTCATTCTTCCGAAACCCCTCTCTTATTCTTTTAAGAGTACCAAAAAAAAGAATAAATTTCACGCCAAAACATGACATTTTCCTCCTATTTATATAGTGAAAGGGGGTGATAAACATGGCAGTCGAAACAATCGTAATGGATTTAACTTTACGTCTCGTCTTAAACAATGGATTAGATAAGAATGGAAAAACAGTTTTTAAGAACAAACAATTTAAGCGCGTAAAAACAAACGCAAACTTAGAGCAAGTACAAAACGTAGCACGTGCTCTTGCTTCTTTACAAGCATCACCACTTCACGCTGTACAACTTGTTAGCACATCAGATCTTTCTACCCTTTAAGGTGGAAATGTAATCAGTGGGGATGCCCCACTGATTACAAAATAAATAAAAAGGAGGAATCAACGTATGCAAGTACTAGAATTAATTTTCGCGAAAGAAGATGGAAAAACAGTTGTCTTTTCTATCGAGAAGCCGATCACGCCCGTCGATGCACAAGTCGTAAATCAAGTAATGGATACGATCCTTGCCTCATCTGTATTTTCATCAATTAATGAAAATACCCGAAAAAAAGGAGCTCGTCTCGTAGAAAGGACTGTATCTGAAGTTCCCATTACCTTATAGACAAAAAGACGAATCTGCATCATTTTGCAGATTCGTCTTTTTTCTTCGGCATTTCAATTGGAATAAAGATTTTTGAAAAACCGACGCATACATATTTATAGTGTTCTCCGCCGATATCAAATTCCGTCTT
The DNA here is from genome assembly GCF_027716745.1 of Bacillus cereus group sp. Bc010. NCBI lineage: Bacteria > Bacillati > Bacillota > Bacilli > Caryophanales > Bacillaceae > Bacillus > Bacillus cereus group sp. Bc010. The sequence goes on along the minus strand of NZ_JAQFUY010000023.1, from coordinate 55,822 downwards.
ATATGTTGAGAAGAATATATAATCATCTCGCTTCGTATAATGATCGATTAACAATCCAACTTGCGGCTCAACATATTTTTTCGCCAACTTCTTACCAGCCGATGCTAAATCACCAAGGAGCCCCTCTTCATTTTCCTTTTGAACTTCGTCTAGCTTCTTACTTACATCATTACGTTTCATAAACTGCTTCGCTGCCCAATCCGTATATTCACCTTTACTCGGATTACTATTTGCTAAATATACTAGAAGAACAACAACTAGAGCCATAATAATATACCTTTTCTTCATACTATCTCACCGCCTACTCTTTTCTATTTTCATATATATGTACAAGCGATGCAAATTAGAAAGACTATCATCTATTGATTGTAAACGAATAGCTAAAATTTACAATATGAAATAAAAGATTAACAATTAATTTACTTAATTCGTATATAATTATATTGAGAATTATTATCATTTATAAAGGGGGAATTGAATTTATGAATGACGAAAATGATATTATTATTTCTAATTCTACAATGATGTTAGAACCACACAAGCACCCTTACTATCAAACAAAGATTATCGAAAGTAGCGGGAACCATCTTTACTCCTGTCAAACTGCTCTCCAACTTATCAAACAATCTTGTCTAACCAATGTTCACTCTACTTATCAAGGTAGACGGAAAGCAGTTCAAACAAACTTTCATTTCAAACGAAATGTGCCGATTCCAATTAATCATCGAGAATATATTTGTGCTTTCCCAACAGAGTCTCCTTCTTCTCCAAACTGTATATGGCTATTTTATAACCATATAGATGACATAGAGTTTTTCAAAAAAAGTAAAAAAGCTACCATTCATTTTTCAAATGGTACAACTACAACTATACATATCAGTCAACATAAGTTAAAACAACAATTATTAAAAGCCGGATATGTATTATCACGTATGAACATGCAAGATTCACTACAATTTAAAAGCCTCTTACTACATTTACTACCTTAACAGAATAAGTAGAATGGAAAGCAATATTACTTGCCTTCCATTCTTATGATCATGTTTATCCTCTTAAGCTATTTCGCATTTTCTCAAGTGCTCGCCGATACATCCACCTCACTTGATAATAGGTCATCTCTGTCTCTAAAGCGATTTCCCCCATCGTCTTTCCTACAAAAAAACGCTCAAAAATAATATACTTCTCCTTCTCATCTAATACACTCATAAAATCCTTCGCTTTCATTTCAATATCTTCAAAATGAAAGATATCCTCATATGCTCCTACACATACACACTTTTCTTGCACTGCAAACTCTTTCTTCAACCTTTCTAATATATAACCACGCACCGTTACAACTGCATATGCAGGAAAACTCCCTTTCTCCGCATCAAACTTTTCATACGCATGCCAAAGACCGATTAACCCACATTGATAATACTCTTCATAATCTTGATAGATCCCTAACCTCTTTATTTGATTTACAATCAATCCTTCATACAACAAAGCTGCCTCTTTAAAAGTCGCTGGCTTCACACAGTACCTACTTCTAAAAGGTATACCTCTTTATTATTCCGCCGGTACCTCCACAATATAAAAATAAAGAGGGGAATTCACTGTGAGTAATTTTAAATACTATCGCTGAAATTTAAAATTACACTAGGTTGTATTTGAAATTTCAACGGCGGTATTTGAAGTAAAGGTACAAATAAAAAAGGTGACTCTCGGGAGAGCCACCTTTCTTAACAAATGTATTATGCACCAATACCAGTTAACCCTTTTACAACACCTAATGCAACTGATAGAACGAAGAAAATTACGATTAATGTTGTAGCTTGTTTCTTACTTAAACCAGCTACAATGTGTAATCCTAGTCCCGTTAAAACCAAACTCCAAATATTGAAGATTTCAATTGAAGAACCAATTCCATGTAACACTGTCCCTTTTTCGAATAAAGGAGCTAAACTTGTATAAATATCAACACCATTTCCATCAAATACAAAGCCTAACGCTACATTTAACAATCCGCCGATATAATAAACAAGATTAGCATATAAGTAAATAGATAGTATCTTCATGTACGGAGTATCATTGCTCATAAACATCATAATAATTTTATAAAAACCAGCTGCAATAAATAGCCCTATAGGGGTACCTATTACACCAACAAGTGCTCCACCACCAAGTGCAAATCCTTTTATCATTGCGCCCGCTTCACCGTTTAACTCTTTTGCCATCTCTGGCGTATTAATTAATGTTAAGTATGCTGCACCTGTTGCCATAAGTGTTCCTAATAAAACGAATAAGACAAATGCGACCCAAACCGGACTTTTCGTCTTCATTCTCTCAAACTGTTCACCTGGAGAAGTAATCATTCCAAATAATGATGGCTTCTTTCCACCTGCATCTTGCGTATTAATATTTGCCTCCATTATAACGCCTCCTTATTTATACTGGCACATTTGGTAAAAATGCCGCAATTAACATAACGATCGCTGCTAAGAATAACGCTTTAATAATAAATAAAACGATAATTGGAATAGCTGCTTTCACTTTACTTACTCCCGCTGTAATTTGCAGTCCTAACCAAATTAAAACGATATTCCATAAATAGAACACTTCAATTGTATTACCGATTCCATAAGCGAGTGAACCTTGCTCAAATAGTGGTCCTAAACTTGTATATGCATTTGGTGCTTCACCTAAAATTAAAGCTATAATTCCATTAATAAATCCACCAATAATAGCAACAATGTTCGCATATACAACAATCGTTACTAATTTTTTATAAGAGGTATCATTCCCATAGAACATCATAAATACTTTATAGATAGCTGCTACAACGATTATTGCAAACATACCACCTACAGCACCCGACACAATACCAGAAATAACGTCGGATGTCAGTGAACTCTGTCCTGCAAATTCACCTAATTCTTTTTTCATTTTAACCATCTCAGGTGAAGTATTCGTAACGTACGTAGTAAGACCACTTAAAAGCCCCTGTAATAGCGCCATTAAGAAGAACATACCCCAAACTTTCTCGCTCGTCTTCATTCTCTCAAACTGTAAAGCAGGAGAAGTAATCATTCCAAACAATGACGGTCTCTCTCCGCCAGCTTTTTGTGTATTCACATTAGCTTCCATTATACGCCCCCTTCTATGTATATAACCCGTTCTAACGGGCGGTTCACTTCCTCATATAGAGGCTACGAACCGCCCACTAGAACGGTAATGTTTAGTTCTACTACACTAGTAATTACTCATAACGTAATGCTTCAATTGGGTCTAATTTCGCAGCTTTATTCGCTGGAATTAATCCAAAGATAATACCGAGTGTCATCGAGAATAATACGCCGCCGACGACAACTTCCCATGAAACAAGAGGTGGCCATTTTGCAAATGTGGAAACGATATATGCTACGCCATATCCAAGACCAATTCCGATTAAGCCGCCTAGAAGTGTCAACATAACTGCTTCAATTAAAAACTGTAATAAAATTTTACTACGCGTTGCTCCAAGTGCTTTACGTATTCCAATTTCGCGCGTACGCTCCGTTACGGATACGAGCATAATGTTCATAACACCAATACCACCAACGACTAATGAAATACCTGCGATACCACCGATAATCATCGTCATGATGTTAGTTACTTTAGAAACATTTTCTTGGAATTCTTTTAAGTTCACCAGTTCATATTTACCTGGAATTTCACTTGGCTTACGACTATTTAATACATCAACAGCTTGTTTCCCAGCCTTTTCTAAATCATCTACATTTTTAGCTTGAATTGCGATATTTTGAATATCATCTGTTCCGAATAAAATAGGCCATAGCGTAAGGGGGATTAATCCTTCTTCCATTTCAAATCCCATAAATTCATTATCAGATGTATACACACCAACAATTTGCATTGGCTGCCCCTTCATCTCAATAATTTGTCCAACTGGGTTTACGTCCTTAAATAACGTTTCTTCTGTTTTTGTACTAATCATCATAACGTTATTTGCATGAGTAATATCTGATTCACTTAAAGTACGTCCCTTTACGACCTTTACTTTATTAACTGCAAAATATTCATTATCAAGACCAATAACATTCAGATTTGCCTTTTTATCATTTACATCAAGTATCTCCATCCCCTGATTTGTTGTAATAACGTGGGATACATCCTTCACTTGTTTTACTTCCAGAATATCTTCTTCCGTTAACTTCGGTATTTCATGCCCGCCCATATTAAACTCATCATTAATATCTGCTTTAAATTGAATTGGCATAAGATTATTACCGCCAGAACCTGCGAATTTCGACTTCAGCATCGCTTCTCCGCCTTGCCCAATTGCAACGATAGTAATAATAGAACCAACGCCGATAATAATACCTAGCATCGTAAGAGCTGAACGCAGTTTATGAGCTAAAATAGAAGAGAGGGCAATTTTTATACTATCTAGTAAACTCATACCGCACACCTTCTATCTTCTGTAATTTTCCCGTCTCGCAGTACAATGCGTCGGGAAGAATACGCCGCTACTTCCTCTTCATGCGTAACCATAACAATTGTTGTACCTTCTGCATTAAGCTTCGTGAAAATATCCATAACTTGCTCACCAGACTTCGTATCAAGCGCACCAGTCGGCTCATCGGCCATAATGAACGTTGGATTATTCGCGATCGCTCTTGCAATTGCGACACGCTGCTTCTGTCCACCTGACAATTCGTTCGGTAAATGATGCACGCGGTCTGCTAATCCAACTTTACCTAACGCCTCTAAAGCACGCTTCCGACGCTCTGCTTTCTTTATGCCGCCATATACGAGCGGAAGCTCAACATTTTCGACTGCTGAAAGACGTGGCAGCAAATTAAAGTGCTGAAACACAAAACCGATATATTCATTACGAATTAAAGCAAGCTTTGACTCGTCTGCTGTTAAGATATTCACATCATTCAACATATATTCGCCTTCTGTTGGACGATCTAAACAGCCGATAATATTCATAAGCGTTGACTTACCAGAACCAGAAGGTCCCATAATCGAAACGAACTCCCCGCCTTGAATTGTTAAACTAATACCATGCAAAATCGGCACTGCCAATTTTCCTTGATAATACGTTTTAGCAATATTATTTAACGTAATCATTTCTCTTTCACTTCCATTCCGTCATACACATCGTCGGAAGGATTTTTAACCACCTTTTGCCCCACTGTTACGCCTTCAGTAATCTCTGTCCAGTCTCCATCAGTAGAACCTTTTTTCACATTTTGTTTGCGAAGCTTTCCTTTATCCTCAACATAAACAAATGCATCATCACCTTTTTCTACAATGCTCTTAGTCGGAACAGCAACCATCTTCTTATTCTCTAAATTTACTTGCAGAGAAACGTGATAACCTGGAGATAAACCATCTTGACTATCAAGACTTGCTTTATATGTATATTGAGACATATTTTGAGTCGCTTCACCCATACCGCCAGCTTGTGCCATCTCTGCACTTGTTGGGAATTCACTTACTTCTGTAATCTTACCTGTCCACTTCTTCTTATTATTTGCTTTCGCAGTAACAGTAAATGTTTGATCTTTTTGAATTTGTGATTTTTGAAGCTCAGTTAACGTCCCTTGAATTTGGAACGGATCTTTAGAAGCCACTTGTAAAAAGGCTTTCCCTTGACCACCTAACGCTTGAGATGAACTTTGCGCCGCATCTTTATCTAACTTTTGAACGACACCCGCAAAGTTACTATAAATCGTAAGCTCTTTCTGCTTTTTACTTAACTCTTCTTTCTGCAACTTCCCTTTCTCTTTCTCAAGATCAGTTGTCTTTTGCGCCATCTCCAGCTCACTTACTTGCTCTTCCATCGGATCTGTTACTTCTTTCCCAGCTCCGCTATCTTTCGCCTTCTTAATTTCTTTCTTCAACGAATCAATTTTCTTCTTCCCTTGATCATAACGCATATCTGCCATCTTCTGATCAAGCTCAGCTTGCTTCATTTGAAGATTAATCTCTTCATTATCATAAGAGAATAACTTCGCACCTTTCTCTACCTCTTGTCCTTCTTTTACCTCAATATCTTTCACTTTTCCTTTAGCCGGATCCGCATAAAAACTTTCAATATTCCCAGGCTTCACTTGACCTGAAATTAACTTCGTATTATTCAGCTTACGCTCCGTTACCTTCTCGAAACTTACAGCATCAGCAGATGTTGATGCCCCCTTCTTCTTCCCTTGCATTACAAAAATATTAACTGCTGCTACAATAACAATTAGTGCAATAACCCCGATAATAATCCATTTCTTCTTCTTGTTTGGAGTACGAACCGTATTTGGTACCATATTCTCTCTCCTTTTTATAACTTAATAGTTTAATATAAAAATTGTATAAAACTTTCTGAAAATGAATTACATATTATTACATTCTTTTTACAAAGTTTTACACATCCATTTATATTGTAACAAAAATTCCAATGATTAGAAATATGACATTATGTCTTTTAAGATAGATTTAAGGAAAGATTATAGTAATATAAGAAAAGCTATCCAAAATGATAATTGGATAGCTTTTCAAACAAAATATTACGCCGCTTTAGGAGCTTTGCTTTCATGTCCACGTTGAACGATGAACAAGAAGATCGTTGATAAAATAGCACCTGTTAATAGTAAGATGAAGCAACCATCCCAGCCAGAACGATCAACGATAACACCAATTGCTGCGTTTGCTACAAGACTTCCGCCTACGTAACCGAACAGACCACACATACCGACTGTAGTACCTACTGCAAATTTCGGTACTAATTCCATCGCACTTAAACCGATTAAGAATTGTGGTACATAAATTAAACAACCGATAATAGAAACTGCAATACTTACAACAAGTATGCTAGTTGCTTGCCAATATACAAACGTACCAATAACAACTCCGACCATACTAATGATACATAATGGCATACGTTTTCCTTTAAATAATTTATCACTTAAAAGACCAACGATTAATGAACTTGGAATTGCCATACCTTCAAAGATTGCGTACGCCGCATGTGCTTCATTTTTTGAGAAACCTTTAACTGTCGTTAAATAAAGTGGAACCCAGTTAATAACGCCGAAACGAATTAAATAAACGAATGCATTTGCAATACATAAGAACCATACAAATTTATTTTTCACTACATACTTCATTAAAATTTCTTTTGGTGACATCTTGTTAGCATGATCTGCTTTTTCAAGATTTTCATAGTCATTACGATACTCATCAATTGGAGGAAGACCTTCTGATTCCGGTGTATCCTTCGCATTAATCCAAACAAGAACTGCAATTACCATTGCGATAATCGCTGGGAAAATAAACACGCCGCCTTGCCAATGATTTTCACCAAAAATACCTACACCAATTCCGACAAGTGGTGGTACAAGCATTCCACCAACGTTATGTGAAATATTCCAAAGACCTGTTTTCGTACCACGTTCTTTCTTTGAAAACCATTTCGTCATAACGATACTACAAGGTGGTGCACCCATACCTTGTACAATACCATTCACAACAAGTAATGTAACAATCATCCCAAATGAAGATGCAAAACCGAAGCAAATATTTACAAGCCCTGATAAAAATAAACCGACCGCGATAAAGCGCTGGGCGAAAGCTTTATCTGATAAATTGCCCATAAAGAACTTACTAAATCCATAAACAATTGCCATTACTGAACCTAGTAGACCAATTTGAGCTGTACTAAAACCATATTCTTGTACTAAATACGTACTTGATAACGTAAAGTTACTACGAACTAAATAATAAGCAGCATATCCAACTGAAATTCTGATTAACACACGAATACGTAGTAATCGATATACACGGTCGATCATATCCGCAGGCAATCTTTCAATTGCAGGTGCTGGCTTGAGCCATTTAAACATATTCTTTCGTCTCCTTTTCTCACTTCTGAGAGAGACGTTGTCTATTCCATATCTCGATTATTCCACTATTTGATATATGTTGGTTCGATCTTCTAACCGGCTGTCCTTCTATTTCTTTCTCGTTCTTCGCAAACATCGTTGGCACGCCAAACGAAACCTTTTCTAAAATGTGACCCGCTTCTTCTGATAAACAATAATCAATAAATAAATCCGCAATAATACCGTTCGGTGCACGTTTTAGTTTCGAAATCGCATTAACAGATAGCCCTGTTTGCTCAGGTACGATACTTACAACTGGAAAGCCTTGTTTTTGAAGCATTCTCTGATCTCCCATGAAATTGATGCCTATCATATACTCACCACTCGCAACAAGCTCTACTGGCATGTAACCATTCACTGTTACTTCACCAACTTGCCCTGCAAAGTTCTTAACATATTCTTTCGCTTCCTCTTCACCTACAGTATCAATAAGTGATTGAAAAAACGTATAGGCTGTTCCTGAAACATTTGGATCTGGCATAACAATCTTTCCCTTATATGCTGGATTTAATAAATCTTGCCACCTCGATGGATAAGGAAGTCCGAGCGGTGCTAATTCTTCGTTCCACCGCTCTTTATTGATCGCAATTGCCAGCTTCTCTACTTCATAACCGTACCAATAACCGTCTTTATCTTTCACAGTTTTTGAAATACGGTTCGCATGCTGACTCGTAACAGGAATAGATAGATTTTTTTGCTTCATCATTTGATGCGCGTCTACCGTACCGCCAATAATAATATCCGCTTTCGGATTTCCAGCTTCCTCTTCTACCCTGCGAAGAAGCTCTTCTGTCGAAAGACGAATAAATTCATACGTACAGCCGCGTGGTTTACAAAATGATGAAAGCAACGCTTCCCCAACTTCCTCGCGAGCCGCTACATACGCAACAAGATGACGATCATTCAAAATAGGGAGACCACTTTTATTATATTTAATAGAGGTTGTATCTCGAGAGCAACTAGACATCGCTCCTCCAATTACTAGCAAAAAGAAGAAAAAGGCTATCTTTCTCATGACACATTCTCCTTTACAAATACATTTGCGAGGGAGCTTTTCATATACATGACATTCCCATTATTATCACCGAGATATTGCACAACAAAATACGATGGATACACAGAAATAGTAAGAATGTCTTCACGCTCATTCTTTATACGCTTACCATTTTTATAAGCGGTAATATAAGCGATCGGTTCATTCTGTGATTGTAATAACTTCTGGATTTCTCCGTAATCTGTAATTTGCTTTGCATACCGAATCGAATCAAGTATGTGCGTAACATTCACCGCACGTTCTACACCACCTTGGCGTACTATGACATCCTGTGCTGACGCAAAAAAATCATGAATACGTTCTGGTGTGTAATACAGGCTTAACAAATACGTTTGCAATGCTGAAATCATTGGATCCGTACCATTCTTTCCGTACATATCAGCCCCGTACTGGAACAAGTCACCTACTGCAAAAGTACGTTTCTTTCCATTCAAGTACGTTACTTCTCCAGTAAATACTTGTTCTTGATTCTTAGCTTCGCTCGGATTGATTTGAATTCGGTCAAAGAATGAAACAATCGTATGCAAACGAACTTCATCCGTTATAACAATTTCTCCCCACTTTTCATGCCTAACCTTCATTTCAGTAGGCAGGGATTCATTCACTCTTTGTAAAACAGCTTGTTTGTCATTCACGATTGTGATCCGATTATATATTTGCTTCTCCATCACATAAAACAAAATAAGAGAAACAATTATACAAAAGACAAGTATAAGAATTTGAAATGATAGCCTTTTCATTTCTGCCTACCTCCAAGATAAAAAAACGTTGTTTCGAAAATACCGCATAATTGTTTCATAAATGTATCATTTAACCGCTTTCAAGTTTTTTATGTCTTCCATCCGTCTCGGAAGTAAGAATGTGATAAATATGGTAGTACCAACCTCTTCACTACTCTCAATCCGCATACTTCCGCCCTGCTTATTCATAATCTCCTGACAAATATACAAACCGTAACCATTCCCGTAACTAGAAGAAAGTACCTTCCCTTCTGGCGATTCATTCCACTCTGCCAGCACACCTTCATCTATACCAATGCCATCATCATGAACAAACACCTTCGCCTCACGTTCATTTACAATGACATTCATACGAATTTGCGTAGCATCGCTATATTTTATCGTATTATCTAGCACATTTAAGAAGATCTGTTTCGTCTTATCGAAATCGGCAACAACATATACATCTGTTAACTCATTAATAACTTCAATCTCAAACTTCTGCAGACGAGGTTTCACGATTGAAACTGCTTCTTCAGCTAATTCCTTTATATTCACAACTGTAGGTGATATTTCAAACGTACTCGTCCCGTACTTTGAAGACTTAAGTAATTCCTCTACAAGTGATAATAAACGCTCACTTTCTACAGCTACATAGCGCAAGCTCTCCTGTACATCTTCCTTCTCCTTTAACTTCGGAATTAAATCCACATAGCCAATAATCGCCGTTAGCGGTGTTTTTAGCTCATGCGTAATGCGATCTAAGAAATCTTTCTGCTTCTCTTTCTCTTCCTTCAATTGCTTAATATGTAGTTCAATCCCATCAGCCATCGCATTAAAAGACGCTGAAAGCTGCGCAATTTCCACATATTCATTTAGCTCAATCTTACTTTTATAATCACCATTCGCAAGCCGGTGCGCCATTTGCCTTAACTTATCAATCGGCTTATGAAGAGACTTTGCCAAACGAATCGCAAAGAAAATACCTGCAGCTACGAGACAAAGAGACGTCATTAAAAACGTCCAACCGACATTTGTTAACACTTCCTTCTCACCCGTTAACTCATTTATAAAACGAACACTACCAATGACATCGTTTCCATAATAAACCGGGCTTGAAAACAAAAGAATTGGAGCTGGGTCTCCCTCTTCAAACACATAAGATTTCTTCCCCTTCAAGGAACTCTCAATATCAATATTCCGGTGAAGAAGTGCTCCCTTTTGCGTATCCGCCACAACATCCCCATTCTTCCCGATCATCTGTACACGGACATCCATGCGCTTCGCTAAATACGAAGCAATTAAAAGTGAATTCGGACCGAGCGTCTCTACCTCTGCTTCCTTCTCTAAATAATTCATCGTATAAATTTGTGCTTCTACACTTAACTTTTCTAAAGAATTTGCCGCGTTATGATACATATTCTTTTCTAACGTAATATAAACAACTGCGTACAAAAGCACAAATATCGGGATTAACAGCCCAACAATTCCAAACACCATATTTCTTTTTAAAGACATACCATCACCACTTAACAATCCAGTTTATAACCAACGCCATAAATTGTCTTAATATATTCTCCGCTATTCCCTAACTTCTTCCGCAATCTTTGCACCATAATATCAACCGCTCTCGTATTTCCGATATACTCAAATCCCCATACTTTCTCAAGTAACTCATCTCTCATAAATACACGCTGCGGATTGGAAACAAACAACTGACATAAATTAAACTCTCGGTACGTTAACTGAATCTCTTGCCCACTCACATGCACTTTTCTTTCCTTAGGACAAATCGTTATCTCTCCCGCCCCGATTACTTCATGGCTTACCGTTACCTCCTTCTTCTTCACGCGCCGCGTCATATTCTTGACCCGAAGAATAAGCTCCGCATAATTAAACGGCTTCGTCACATAATCATCTGCACCAAGCTGCAAGCCAAGCAATTTATCATTCATCTGACTCTTCGCAGTTAACATGAGCACTGGAATATCCCGATCCTTCTCCCGGAACAAACGAAGTAACTCATACCCATCTGTATCTGGAAGCATAACATCCAAAATCAAAACATCCGGTCCTTCATTCCATCTCTCTAAAGCTTCTCTCCCGTCAGCCGCCGTAAGCACTTCATATCCTTCCATCTCAAGCTGCATCCGAATCAAATTACGAATACTCGATTCATCATCCACTACAAGTATTTTCATCATTCTCCTCCTTCCATCCTGTATTATAGTACAGTTTAGTATAGCAAAAATCTTATAAAAAAAGAGAGGGTATTGTCGAACATATGTTGAACGACAATACCCTCTCCTTCACTTATTAGTCTTACTTATCATAACCATTAGGTTTCTTCTGATGCCAATTCCAAGCATGCTCAATGATTGTCTTCACATTTACATACTTAGGATCCCAACCTAACTTCTCTTTCGCTTTCTGAGAAGAAGCAACTAAACGTGCTGGATCTCCCGCACGGCGCGGTGCTACTTCAGCTGGAATTTCATGATTTGTAACTTCACGAACTGCATCAACGATTTCTTTAACACTGAAACCATTACCATTTCCTAAGTTATAGAAATCACTCTCTCCGCCGTTCTGTAAGTCTTTAAGACCTAAGAAGTGAGCTGCTACTAAATCTTCAACATGAATATAATCACGGATACAAGTACCATCTGGTGTATTATAATCATCACCAAACATCATAATCTTCTCACGTTGACCTAATGCCACTTGCAGCACAAGAGGAATTAAATGCGTCTCTGGACGGTGATCTTCCCCAATAATACCATTTGGAGTTGCACCAGCCACGTTAAAGTATCTGAAAATCTTATAACGTAAATTAGAAGCTTGGCTATACCAATGAAGCATCTTCTCGATTGCTAACTTCGTCTCTCCATACGTATTCGTTGGATTTGTCATCGTTTCCTCAGTAATAAGTTCTACATCTACCTCACCATACGTCGCCGCAGTAGAAGAGAAAATAAACTTATCTACCTTAAACTCATCCATTACCTCTAATAAGCAAAGTGCACCATACACGTTATTATTATAATATTGAAGAGGCTTCTCCATACTAACCCCAACTAAAGAATCAGCTGCAAAGTGCATAACTGCCTCAATATTTTCTTGTGTAAACACATCTCTTAAAAATGCTTTATCACGAAGGTCGCCATTATAAAACTTAGCACCTTCCGTAATTGCATCCTCATGACCCGTTTGTAAGTTATCTACTACTACTACAGATAAACCTTCGTCTACTAACCTTTTCACAGCGTGAGAACCGATATAACCAGCTCCGCCGCAGATTAGGATTGAATTCATTGTATACCCACTTTCCACATAGCTAAATTTTCAGGCTTAGAACTATTTAATTTATAATATATTATACCATAGACATCTATCCCAATTACCTATAGTGTGTACACTAAAACCTTAATGCTATTTTGTGATATAACCATTTTTATTATTTGATTGCCATCTCCAAGAATCTGCACACATTTCTTCTAATCCACGTTTTGCTTCCCATCCTAATTCACGTTTTGCTTTTGATGCATCTGCAAAACATACCGCCACATCACCAGGACGACGCTCCGTAATTTTATAAGGAACTTTCTTGCCTGAAACCTTTTCAAATGCTTCAACCATCTCAAGCACACTATAACCTGTACCTGTACCAAGGTTATAAGCATCTACTCCCGTTGTATTCAGTACTTTTTCAAGTGCCTTTACGTGACCATTCGCTAAGTCTACAACATGTATGTAATCACGAACGCCCGTACCATCCTTCGTTGGATAGTCATTTCCAAATACACTTAATTCCTTTAGTTTACCTACTGCCACTTGTGTGACATATGGCATTAAGTTATTTGGAATTCCGTTTGGATCTTCTCCAATTCTTCCACTCTCATGTGCACCAAATGGATTGAAATAACGAAGTAATGCGATACTCCATGCCGCATCTGCAAATGCTACATCACGCATCATCTGTTCAATCATTAATTTCGTTTGACCATATGGATTTGTAGCACTTAATGGAAATTCTTCCGTAATTGGTGATGTTTCTGGAATACCATATACCGTTGCAGATGAACTAAAAATCATCTTCTTCACATTACGCTTTTGCATCACTTCACATAATACTAATGTGCTAATAATATTATTATTATAGTACATTAATGGCTTTGCTACCGATTCCCCTACAGCTTTTAAACCAGCAAAGTGAATAACAGCTTCAATTGTATTTTCCTCAAAAATTTTATTCAGTGCCTCGTAATTCTCAAGATCCTCTTTATAAAACTTAAATTGTTTTCCTGTTAACTCTTTCACTCGATTGATAGACTCTATTGAGCTATTTGACAAATTATCTACTACAATAATTTCATAATCATTATTCAGTAATTCTACGCATGTATGACTACCGATATATCCTGCTCCACCCGTTACAAGTATTGCCATAAGTATACCCCCAGTACTATTAAATGTTAATAAAAAAGGAAATCATTTATCTTTTATAAAACAAATGATTTCCTTCCTACAGATTTTATTTAGCTATAAAATAATCCGTTACATATTGCGCCCACACTTCATGCCCTTTAGCACTTGGGAAACCAAACTCTTCTGTTAAGTACGGCAGGATAGCCTTCGTTGATGCATCAGGCCATGCTCCCCAATGATCCACATATGTATAACCATTTTGCGTCGCAAATTGCTTTAACGCCTCAATTGCTTTTGGATAATTCTTCGCACCATACACTGGGTTTGATGGCTGAATCATAATTTTAGCACCCTTTGCGCTAGTAGAAAGTGCTTGTACAAACTTTTGCGTACTTGCTACAGAGTTTCCATTACCAGTTTTACCATTGTCAGTAATGAATGGTGGTTCAAATAAAATCACATCTGGATTTTCCTTCGCAATCTCTTTATCACGTTTATTCGCAATTAACTCTTCTGTGCTTTCACCCTTATATTCCTTTACCTTCACATTCCATAAACCTTTACCGTAAGCAGTTTCTAAATTAGCTGTTAGCTTAGCTGCCCAAGCATCTTTTGCAGATGAAGAAGCTTCATCACCAACAATAACAAGGTTTACTGCCTTTTTATCCTCAGCGGCTTTCTTTAACTTCTCTTTCACTTCATCTGGTAAATTCTTCGCATATGCTTCATTAAAAGATGATTTCGCATCTTGTTTCTTCTCTGATTTCTTCGTTCCACTATCTTTAACTTCAGACTTCGTTTTCGTTACTTCACTCGTCTGCCCTGTTGCATTCGCAATCTTCTTATTCCAATATAATTTACCGCTCACAACCGAAGCGATAAACAATACAAAAATAACTAGGACAAGTACTGCTTTCTTATTCATCGATTCACCTCATCTATTATTCTCACAACATATAATACTAATATAAATTCACGCAAAAATAAACCCAACTCCTACCAAAGGAGTTGGGTTATTACATATTACTTAGTCACTTCAAGATGCGCTCTTAACTTATTCGTTAGATCTTGCTTTGCTGCATCTGGAACATAATAGTACCAAATACCATCAGCGGCTTTGTGTCCGTCCCCTGGGATTTGGATATCCTCACTATTTTTCAAGCAATCTTTATAGTTCTTTTGCATATCAAACATTTGATCTTGCGTTAAGTTTGTCTTCACATTCTTTTGAATCGCTGTTAACACATCACCATAGCTTGATAAAGAAGAGAAGCTTGCGCCCTTCTTAATAACAGCCTGCATCACTTGACGTTGACGCATTTGGCGTCCGAAGTCTCCGCGAGGGTCTTCCTTACGCATACGTGTAAATGCTAGTGCTTGGTCACCGTTTAAATGGATATTGCCTTTTTGAAAATGGTGTTCCCTAACAGAAAACTCCAAATCATTATTCACATCAACACCGCCAACTGCGTCGACGATATCTTTAAAGCCTTCCATATTCACTTCAATATAATAGTTAATCGGGACATTCAAGAATTTTTCTACTGTCGCTACAGACATATCAACGCCACCAAATGCATAGGCATGGTTGATCTTATCACTTTTTCCTTTTCCAACAATTTCTGTATATGTATCACGAGGGATACTTACTGTTTTCATTGAATTATTATTAGGGTTTAACGTGATAACCATTAAAGAATCTGAACGACCTTTGTCTTCACCCTGCTCATCTGCACCCAATAATAGGATTGAAACCGGTTCAGATTTACTAATTTTTTCTTCTTGTTTATTACCTTGGTCACGCTTTAACGGCTTATGAACTTCATCTAATGTTTTTGAGACTTTAGAATATACATTATAGGCATATACTCCTCCACCTATAATCATTACTCCTATAATCCCTAGTATCCATAATAGGATTTTCTTTTTCATTGCTATAGACCTCTTCTTTCTATTATTCAAAATAAATATTCAGATAACATAAATATTAACTTAGTCTATTATACTAAGAACGAGATTCCATAACTAGTATATTTCCTGTACAGTAATGCAAAGTTTTGATTATTTCACTTTATAATAATCTACATACCAATTAGAAAATTCTTGCAAACCTTTTTCTATAGAAGTTTTAGGTTTAAAATCTACCGCTTTCTGTAATAAATCAGTTGATGCATACGTAGCTGGTACATCTCCTGGCTTAATAGGTTCAAACACTTTCTCAAATACAACTTCTCTTCCTAAAGCTTTACTTAATGCTTTCTCTAGTGTCTCGATGAATACCATTAATTTTTCAGGATTATTATTTCCAATATTGAATACTTTATGTTCAACATCACCTTTAGGTGGATTGTTTAAAAGACGTTGGATTCCTTCAACAATATCATCTATATAAGTAAAGTCTCGATACAGATCATTGTCAAAATCACCATTATTAAATATCTTAATCGATTCACCAGCGAAATATTTATCAGTAAATCCAAAGTAAGCCATATCTGGGCGTCCCATAGGGCCATACACCGTAAAGAAACGAAGTCCAGTTGCCGGAATCTTATACAAATGACTATATGTATGAGCCATTAGTTCATTTGATTTCTTAGTAGATGCATAAAGTGATACTGGATTGTCTACAAAATCTGTTTCTTCAAACGGAACTTTTTTATTAGCACCATAAACAGAACTAGACGACGCATATACAAGATGATCAATCGGATAATGTCTGCAAGCTTCTAAAATATTATAAAAACCAATAACATTACTTTGAATATATACATCAGGATTTTCAATCGAATATCTTACACCTGCTTGTGCAGCTAAATTTACAACAATATTCGGTTTGTATTCTTCAAAAACCTTATTAACCATTTCCTTATCAGAAATATCCCCTTTAATAAAGTTAAATTTCTCATATGGCTTAAGATTTTCTAAACGAGCAAATTTCAGATTCACATCATAATAATCATTTATATTATCGATACCTATTACTTGGCAACCTTGTTCTAATAATTTTTTAGATAAGAAGTATCCTACAAAACCGGCCACTCCCGTAACAAAATATATTTTACTATTATCTAGAGATTTGTAATTCAATGTTATCCAACTCCTTCATACGTTCTCTACTTGTTGATTTCCTACCAATAGAATGATACTCTATACCCGCTTCTTGCATAGCTTGAACATCATACATGTTTCTTCCGTCATAAATTAGAGGTGTTCTCATTAGCTTTTTATACATTTCTGGAGTTAGTGCCTTAACTTCTCCCCATTCTGTAAAGATAAAGCAAACATTTGCACCTTCTAAAGCTTGTTCAATATTTGTAACGTATGTGATATTTCCGTTCTTATTTCTTCCCCCCGGATACACTTTCGCAAAATTAGTTGCGCCGACTGGATCAAATGCATAAATATCTGCACCCTGCTCTAATAATAGCGGAATATTTTCAAGAGATGCAGCTTCTCTTAAATCATCTGTACCCGGTTTAAATGTTAATCCTAGCACTGCTACTTTAAGACCGTTGAAAGTAATTAACCTTTGACTCGCTTTTTTGTATAATAAAGTCTTTTGGTCCTTATTTACATCAATAGCGGCTTTTACCGTTTTCAATTCGTAACCATTTTGTCTCGCTAAATACTCCAATGCTTTAGTATCTTTAGGGAAACATGATCCTCCAAATCCAATACCTGCATTCAAGAACTTACTTCCGATACGCTCATCAAAGCTCATACCTTTTGCAACATCTTGAATGTCCGCTCCAACTAATTCACAAAGATTTGCAATATCATTCATATAAGAAATTTTAAGAGCTAAGAAATCATTAGAAGCATACTTAATCATTTCAGCTGATCTTCTATTAACAGAAACAATTGGCAAGTGGAATGGTTTATAAAGACTCATTAATACTTCTTCAGCCCACTTACTTTCTGTGCCAATAACAATCCTTTCTGCATATAACGTATCGTGAACAGCAGAACCTTGCGCTAAAAATTCTGGATTCGATGCAACTTCTACTCTCACATCATTAACTAAAAAGTCTTGAATAAACTGCTCAACTTTATCATTTGTTCCAATTGGAACTGTTGATTTTACAACAACAAGGCAATCTTTTTCTACACTTTCAGCAATTTGTTTCGCAACAGTTGCAATATATGAAAGATTTGCAGAACCATCAGCTTGTTCAGGAGTTCCTACACCAATAAATATTGCATCTGCATCTTTGTATGCTGATTTATAATCAGTGGTATAATCTATTCTGCCGGCAGCAAAATTTTTCTGCATTAACTCATCTAAACCCTCTTCATAAATTGGAGAAACGCCTGATTTCATTAATTCTACTTTTTTCTCATCAATATCTACGCAAGTTACTTGATGCCCTACTTCGGCAAAACATACACCAGCTACTAGACCGACATATCCTGTTCCTGCTACAGCTACTTTAAACATAAATTTTCCCCTACCTTTTAAAATTAATGCTTTTTTATTTCAATACTACAATAAAATTCTTAAACATTAATTTTTCCATATTTTTCTTTCACCTTAAACTATTGAATTCTCCTATACAATTTTGGTTCTTTTCCAAATCTAAACCTAAAATGCCTGATCATAACATTACAAACTTTTCCATCCAGTTAAGCTTTCTTCGTAACAATTAGGACTAATCTAACAATGCTATGCTACGACTTTTTTCTACAAGTATAATCGCTGGTAGCAATATCCACAAAGATGATATTCCCTCTATCAGTATTCACTCTCTCCTAATCCTCATCCACATTATAAAATTTAATTATTAATCCTTTTAGCTTTTATTCTCTTATATCGATTAAAGTAATACACTACGTAATATACTAAATTCACAATAGTACTTACCATATATCCCAATCCTAGAGCTACTCCTCCAAGACTATCCCTAAAAGCAAATGTAACCAAAAATAGCGTTAAATACCTTAAGGCTACTACAGTAAACTGTGACCACATTTTATTTTCTATAACTAAAAGTTGTAGAATTAAGTTGGAAATGACATCTAACATTGCACCAATTATAATTACAGTCATTAATGTGCTATGATCATAAAAATCATTACCATATAGACCAAAGAAAAGCTTTGAATTTACAACAATAATGAGCCCTACAATTCCTGACATTGCTATATTTATCGCAAAATTAACTTTTACTAAAGAGTTATATCTTTGTTTATCTTGCATACTCTTATAATTAGATAACGTTGGTAACATTACCCTTCCTATTAAATTGGGTATATATAGAATTATTATTTTATAATTATTTGCTGCGTTATACATTGCTAACTCGTTATACCCATCTTTTAATGTAACAATAAGGTTCGTGCTCCCCCATGTAATTACTCCTGAAATAATCCCACATAATGCCGCTGGTAATAAAAACCCATATGTAATATCCATATCTAATTTATTTATTTTAGTTATTGATATCTCTTTCTCTTTATATATCTTTTTAAGAATTATATGGTTATATATCCAAATTAAAAAGGAACTTAACGATAGGGCAAATATTGCTCCCATAATCCCGAATAAAAGGGTGCAAATCGTCGTCATCACAATATTAAATATACCTTGAACTAAATTAACACGTGCCACTTTATTAAAAAGTTCAAATCCCAATAAGGTTCCTATCTGAAAAGCATTTAGTGTAGTAAAAAGAATATAGAAAGCTGCTACTTTTAACAGACTAATTATACTACTATCCTTTAATACATTTGTCGCATAATATGAAGAGGCCCCAATGACAATTGCTGTAAAAGCTATACTCGTAATTAATGAAATTACCCTCATTGTAGATATTACCTGAGCACATTTTTCCTTATTAGAATCCCTATATTGCGACACGAATTTAGTAGCTGTTATCCCCAGTCCCGCACTTGCTATAGCAGCGAAAGTATATACATTGGACTGTATTATTGCATACTTCCCATACATCTCTATGCCCAAAAGTCTTGCAATTATCAAAGAACTAAGATACACACTGGCAGAAGATATCACACTACCTAATCCTACCCACAAGATTCCCCATATTAATTTTTTATTTTTTTTTATTAAATTTAATATATGTTTCATACCTCACCTTTTCAACAAGTTAAATTACTTTACAAGGGGATAACCTCAAATTTATTTGTTACTATACTCACTTCTTTAATATTCTTATGAATATAGAATCTTCTTTTATCTTTGTGTCTTTCTAAAAAATAGCTATCAAGAAAATGTAAATTCCCCAGTATTATAGCTCTTCAACTTTTGATACTCTACCTACAAATGTTATGATTATACACTATAAAAATTTTACTTTTGATTATATAGGACAAATGAGAGATATAAACATCACACAGCCATTTGTACATTAAAACTGCATTAATTTATTTTTCTTGATAAAGAAGAAATCTCATTTGCCTCGAAAACTAACTTTAAACTTATTGTGAGCCCCCATTTTAGGAAAATATTATCTTATTTATCTACTATTCAATTCACAAAATATTGTCAATTAATAAGACATATGCTATGTAGCCCTACATAAAAATAATAAAATGAATACCTACAGCTTCTGTCGATAATGATTTCGATATAATATATAAACAATAAAAATTGCCCCTAGAATATAAGCAAAATCACGAAACGCTACAACAAATGAAGATCGAACAAGTGATTGTAGATCTACAAGTAAAAATATTATTACAAAAGCGGAAGTAGATAGTTTATTTCGTGCAGTGTTCTTATTTACTCTTGATAATAGCCAACCAATTGCTGCTCCTTCTAAACAAGCCATGATTAGACCAAACCATCCAAAATTTATATATGTTTCAGCAATCATTGTATAACCAGGTCCATAGCTTATACCTAACATATTTTGAAGCCATTCACTTAATTGTGCATTAACCGTTGCAGGATGAATCTCCCAAAAGCCTAAGTTTGGTATAATTGTAGACAATCCGTATAAAAACGTACTTCCATATCTAAAATCCTCCATATTAGGAACGAATTGCATAGTATATCCTACAGAAGTCAAACTCCATCCAACTTCTCCTACAAAATCACCAATTATATTAAATCCTTTTGAAAAAAGTACAATAATTATATCTGTAATGCCATGACCCACTTGTCCACGAACTACTGCAACAGCATTAAGAATACCAACAAATAAATACGCAACAATTCCGAGAATTAAACCTTCCTTTTTATTAATCATTTTTATTATATAGTGCCACACGCATACTATAACCAAAACTGAGACCACAGCCCCATTTCTCTCACCAGTGTATAACGATATGACAATATTCATTAAGAATACAGCGAGTACAGAATTCCTTATTACTGCATTTTTATGTCTAGATATTAAAATACATATTAAGGAAGCTTCAAAAAACTTTCCCATATACAATAATATATCAATAAACTTAGGATAGTCTGGCCTGTAATGATAAATTCCTCCATAACCATGACTTATAACTAGATTAACTGTTGTAAATAAGTTAATTAAAAATGCTGGTGTAGAAATAACAAGAAAGAATACGCCTGTTGTAAATAATGCTCTATTATCCACACTCCTATTATCATATGTTTCACGCTTCACACTAGAATTATTGGAAAAAAGTAACGCAAACAAATGAAACAGAGAAAGGAATGGTAATGAGTACGCTTGAGCCTGTACTATAAAGCTTTGGCTCTCTCTTAAAACAAGGTCTTTATAAAAATCACTTAACCCCCAAATCCACGGGATAGATTGACCATAACAATAGATATATAATGTGAAAAAAAAGATCATATATGGGGAAATAATTTCATTATGCTTCTTTTTCCAAGTATATCCCGCAAAAAATAAAGTAATAATACCTAACCACGACATTATTATAATAGCATCCGATGCTTTTCCAGTATTTAATTCTAATGAAAAATCACCAACTAAAGCCTTATAAGCAAAAATACTATTTACTATACATACTATCGCCATTAAATACCCATATTTTAAATTACAAGGAATTTGACGTCTTTTGTGCAATTGATTTCATCCTTTTCATACTACATTTTTCCATTTGTATATACTCTCTCTAACATCTTACTTGTCTGAGAAATATCATAACCAGATTTCTTAACAACCTTATTATACTGCTCCCTGTCTCTATCACCCGTTTTTTCTAATATCAGATCGTACCAATTGCTAATATTATCATCTAACGATACAAACTCAATTAAATCCGTTAATGCTGTTTCCATTGAAACAGTATCAGATACAATACAAGGTAATCCACTTGCTTGTGCTTCTACTAATGAAAGTGGTAGACCCTCGTATATTGATGGCATAACCAGAATATCCATAGACTGCATTAATTCGTGTACATCTTCTCTCTCCTTTAAAAATAGAACATTCTCAAAAACCCCTAATTCTTGAGATTTATTTCTAATAGAGTCTAATAATACTCCATCTCCAATCAAAAGGAGTTTACTATCACGGTGCTTTTCATTTAAAAACTTAAAAATATCAATTAGGAATTCATGATTTTTCATTTTAGCAAATCTTCCTACATGTCCAATTACCAAACTTTCTTTTGATATGCCTAACTCATTTCTCTTCATTTCAGCAATCTTAGTACTATAAATAAACTTAGCTGTATCTATACTATTGGGTATTACAGTGATATTGTTAGATTTTATGAAATTCCCATACATCCAATTTGCAGCATCTTTAGAGCACGCATAGTAATGAGTTGCAAACTTATTGATTCGAGGTCTATATATACGACGCATTATTTTATGATAGAAACCGCTTGGCCCCGATGAACTATGACTATGTAAAATTATTTTTTTAACCCCTGCCCTTTTTGCTGCAATTAACGGTTCAATATAAGATGGGCAACTAGTATGAAAATGTACAACATCATACTTATTATCCTTAAAAAAATCTTTTAGCTTACTCCAATTTTTAAAAATCCCTTCTCGTCTGCTTGGAACTCGATAAATTCTCCCTCCCATTTCTCTTATTTCCTCATCATATGCACATTTTTTGGATGTAGTCACAAGAAAATCAAACTGAAATTTCTCCCTATTAATATTCCTAAGAACATTCATAACAAATACCTGAGCACCGCCACGATCCATACTATCAATTATCTGTAATACCTTTGTCATTGTAACTGTCACCCTTAACTTTAGATGAATTTATTATTTCTTTGTAAACTGTTTCTCTTTTTTGTACAATTATCTTATTAGATGGATACTCACCTTTAAGTACCGAACCAGCAGCAACAACACAATTATCTCCAATGGTAGTGCCGCGTAAAATTACACATCCTGCTCCAATCCAAACATTATTTCCTATTCTAATAGGAGATTCTCTAAACTCTCCGGCTTTAATTCCAGCATCTGCTCTAAAATCATGATCATGATCAAATACCAAAACATTAGGGCCTAATTGAGTGTTTGATCCTATATCAACTTGAGCCATACTATTTATTAAACATCCATTATTAAAAAAAGACTTATCTCCAACATTAATCTGTCCATTTTTAGAGACACGAAATTCCACGTTCCTTCTCGTGCCTATTTTTTTTCCCAAAGTTATTTTGCCTTTATCGTGAATTACGAACCTCGTTGAAAGGGAAATAACTTGCCAAGGATAAAACTTAAAACCCCTAAAATGAAAGATTTTTATACAATTTAAATACAAAAAAGCAAATAATCTTCGAAAAAAAGCCCTTATATATTTCATTTATTATCTGTCCCCTAAACTGCTTGCAAATTTCTTGAAAAAGTTTTTTCGGCGTGTTTCAATAACCTCTTTATCATATTTCTTAGCTTCTATATAGTTTCGATTTGACTGTGCTATCATAACTTCATTATTAAACTTTTTCAGTATGGCACATATTTCATCAATATTTTTCTTAGTATTGCTAAAAATAAATTCACTTTCTAATAATTCTGGAATCCCTGCTGTTCTGGCACCAAGAGCAGGCAAACCTCTACTCATCGCTTCAATTAAAGCGCGTGGTAATCCTTCTTGTCGGCTAGGTTGAGCATAAATATCAATAGTATCTAACCACTCGAATATTTGATTATGGGGAATAGCACCTAAAAATTTCACTTGATCCAAAACTTCATATTTTTTTGCTATCGCTTTTAAATACGTTTGGTCTCCTGCACCTGTCAAATGATATTCAAAATTTGTAATCCCTTGTTTTTTTAAATTCCCTAAAGCTTCTATAATATATTGTTGTCCCTTAAAACGTACATTTACAGCCGCAGTTGTACCAATAATTATCTTTGAATTATCTTGTTGAATGCGTTGTAGGCGTTTTTCTAAAACTGCATCATCAAACTCTATAAGCGCAACATTAGAGCAGTTTATATTCTCCCCTTTGGTTGGATATCGTTTTTGCAAAAACTCTTTAGTTACATAGACTGCAAAAGGAGCCTCCTTCACGCGATTTCTTGTAGCAATCTTCATATAAGGGGCAATAAGCTTACCTTTTATTCCAAGATTTAAAAAGGCATCCCACGGACAACCAACGACTTCAACAAAATATGGTTTTCCCATTTCTCTTGCTATATCAATGCTCAAATTGCCAATAAAACTTGGTAAACGTACAATAAGAAAATCCGCATTTTTAATTTCTTCAGATAAAATTTTCTTTGCCTTTGTTCGGTTAAATAGTATCCCCTTAACTGACGAAAGATTAGGGCAAGCAGTTACACTAAAGTTATCTAATTCTATCTTAGATAGTCCTTGGAGTATTTTTTCGTCTGTAACCTTTTTAACACGAATAGCTACTTTTAATTCATCAGCAATATAATAATAACGGGATAACACTTTTTCATTAAGGGCAACCCCATAATAACTACCCTTTATATCTTCACTAATTGGACCATCATAACAAAATAAACCCTTCATTATTCACAATCACCATTAAGCCTTTCCGGTAAACTAAATTGTGCACCTAAAATATAATCAAATTCATCTGGGTAAAACTTTGTATACCCACTAGCATTATAAAAAGTCAGTTCACCAAACAATATTTCTCCATCTATATTATATAAATCTACCCTTACATGAGGAAAATCTTCTGATAATTTCGAAGCAATTTTTAGCATTTCATCAAAATTCTTTGGTTTGTTTAATTTTTCTTTGATTTCTCCAAAATCCAATCTCCTATATGGTAGCTGATTGAACTCTGTATCATAGAAACCTAACTTCCCGTTATCATGATTATCTACATAGTCTATCATTGTGTATAAACAATGCACTTTTCCGTGAAAACAAAAGAATTTATAATCCGGTAAATCGTTATTTGAATCTCGCTTAATTAGCTTCTCAATAATAATTCTCGGTGGTACATTATAATAACTCCATTCTCTCCCATATGAACAATGCTTCAAGTGCATCCAATCATCTATTTGTTTTTTTACTAAATCAATATTCATCTTGGTTTTATCTTCTATAAATATATTGGTACCTGATCCGTTTGTAACCTTAATTGCAAATGAGTTAGGGAGAGATTCAAAATCAATTTCATCTGCATTACTGTAGACTCCGTACAAAGTATTTAATATACGTCCCAATCCTTTATTTTCAACATAACTTCTAACCCCATATTTATCTGAACATTGTACCATTAATGGATCACGATAATTAAGCTTGTACCACTGGAGTTTTTCTGTATAGCGTTGCGGATTTTTCAAATTTAATTTCCTTCCAGTTTTTATCCTGTATTGTAATTTGATCATTTGTTCATCTGACATAAAATTAAACAAATCAAGGATTTTAAATCTTAACTCTTGGCTCTTTATTATTCTTTTATAATTCATATTTCCCCCTAAAAACCAACTGATATTTTTTAATTCTTTAAAATTATACACTTTTCACTCGCGATAATATTGTTAGTAGATTTCTACACAAATTATTTAAAAATATAAAACATATTTAGTTTTATTTAACTATTTTAGCTATTTGGCCACGATACGCATCAACAACAAAATCCCTTGAAAACTCTCTACGAACCTTTTCTCTTCCTAAAATACCCATTTCCTTACGCTCTTTATTATTCATTTCTAAAAATAATTTAATCTTGATTACCAATTCATCTACATCTCCAGCATGATAAATGAAACCCGAAACATCATTATCTACTATCTCTCTACAACCTGAAATGTCAGTTGTAATTAATGGTCTACCTGAAGATGCACTTTCAAGGAGAACATTTGACATACCTTCACCGTATGAAGATGGATGAATTGTACAATGTGATCTAGCTATAAAAGGCTTAACATCCTTCTGACTTCCTCGATAAACT
This sequence comes from Bacillus cereus group sp. Bc010, assembly GCF_027716745.1. Classification (NCBI taxonomy): domain Bacteria; kingdom Bacillati; phylum Bacillota; class Bacilli; order Caryophanales; family Bacillaceae; genus Bacillus; species Bacillus cereus group sp. Bc010. Next base: position 29,396 of record NZ_JAQFUY010000023.1, on the reverse strand, counting down.
GTTATACCTTCATTTTCAAGATTTTGTAATTTTTCAGCGTAATGCATTTCGGTCGGTTCTATAAATCCTATAATATTAAACTCTATGTTGTTATACTCTTTTTTTAGTCTAGTAGCTGCTTCTATATAGTCATCTATACTTTTATCTTTCATAACGCGACCAATATAATTAAAAATAATTTTTTCCGAATCCATTGGATAAGGAGCTAATGGAAAACGCTCAGTATTTACCCCTGAACCTGGGATTAGTTGATGATAACCAGATACTAGACCTTGTTCCTTTGCTACCTTCATATTTTCTTCATTTTGGAAAAATATGCACTTAGACTTTTTAAATGCGATTCTAAATAAAAACATTATTAAACTTTTCAATATGCCATTTTTATTTATTACACTTCCCAATCCAGTTACGTTATTAATATATGGAATCCCCAATAATTTAGCAGCTATACTCCCATATACATTAGGCTTTGCAGTATAAGCTAAGACAACATCGGGGCTATGCTTTTTAAGTAATCTATAATAATGAATAAATAGTTTAAAATCTGCAATTACATTAGTTCCCCTACGATCAATTTTCACATCATCGTATTTAAAATTAATTTCTTTCATTAATTCAAGTTTTTCTCCATAGGGACAAGAAATTAATAACTCATATCCTTCTTCAATTAAACCTTCTATTAATTCTTTTCTAAAACAATAAATATCATCATCATGGTTTGTGAGTAAAGCAATTAACTTTTTATTCTGCATCATATTCTCCTAGTAAATTTTTATCTCTTGCACTCTATTAACTTGCTCTATCATACATATCTATTTATCCTTCTTAACAACTGCTATTAATGTTTGTAGCATTACTGCAAGCTCTCTCCAAAAACTAAATTCTTCTATGCTTTGTAAATTATAATTCATTTTTTCTGGTAAGACTTGATTTATATAAACTTCATCAGCATTATCTGCATTACTTAAAAGTTTTTCCTCATTTTTGTATTGAATACTAGCTTTGGAAGTAATTCCAGCTGGTAAAAGCAACGTTGCTAACATTTCATCTGTATATTTTTCAACATACTTTACAACCTCAGGTCTTGTTCCAACAAAACTCATATCACCTAATAATACATTGAATAATTGAGGGATTTCATCCAACCTTATTTTCCTTATAAATTTACCAACCCCAGTAATTCTATTATCATTCTTTGTAGTTACTTGTGTTCCAAGCTTATCTGCATTGATTACCATTGTACGGAACTTAAAAATTTTAAATTCTCTCCCATATTGAGTTACCCTAACTTGTCTAAATAGAACAGGGCCTCGGGAATCCAACTTAATAGCTATGCCTATAAAAATGAACACTGGAAGAGAAACAATTAACACAATAAGAGCCATTACTATATCAAATACCCTCTTAAAGAATAAACTAAATCTCTTTTTATATAGAATATCATAGTATTTTTTCACACTTGGAACCTTCATATTTTCAGGGATATTTTCCCATCTTTTTAATATCAACCTCTTCTACACTCCTTATTTATTACAGAAGATCCTTCTTTGCTAGCAAATTTCTTCCATCACTATTTTTAAACTTTGGCAAATATATTCTACATCTTCATTTGTTAATAAAGTATGCAATGGTAATGTAATTTCATTTTTATACATATCAAAAGCATTAGGGTAATTCTTAATATCAAAACCTAACTCTTTATACGCTGTTAGCATTGGCAATGGCTTATAATGAACATTGCTTGCCACACCCATATTAGCCATTTTTGCAATAATTTCATTTCTTTTAAATTCATCCATGCCAGGTATCCTTGTTAAGTAAAGATGTCCTGATGACTTATGTGCTTCCCCATAATGTTGTAAAGTCTGAATTCCAAGAGGTTTCAACGCGCTATCATACATTTCAATAATTTCTCGTCGTCTTTTCATCAATTGTTCATATCTATCTAACTGTACTAATCCAATAGCTGCCATAATATCAGTCATATTACACTTATAAGCTGGATATACAATATCATACTCCCATGCACCTTTTTGAGTCTTAGCTAAAGCATCTTTTGATTGGCCGTGAAGACTATATAACATAAATTGTTTATAGATCCATTCATCATCTAAACCAAGGCCATTTCTCCAAACAACCCCTCCACCTTCTGCTGTAGTTAAATTTTTCACAGCATGGAAAGAATAACAAGTAAAATCAGCTACTTGTCCACATTTTAAACCATTTCTTTCAGCCCCAAAAGCATGAGCTGCATCTGTCATTACAATAATCCTATTAAATAAACCTTGGATCTCGTTATTAGATTGAAACAGCCCTTTTTTACTTTCAATTACCTTATATATCGCATCGTAATCACACATTTTCCCAGCAATATCAACTGGAATAATTACCTTTGTTTTCTCTGTAATTGCCTCAGCAAGTTTTTCATAATCCATTTCAAAAGAATCCGGTGCTGTGTCAACTAATACAATTTTTGCGCCCACGTGATCTATAATCGAAGCAGATGCTGTATACGTATACGCCGATGTAATAACTTCATCACCAGGTCCGATTCCTAAAATACGAAGCGTTAGCTCCATAGCTGCTGTAGCAGAATTTAAACATACTGCTTTATTTACACCAATGTATTCAGCTATTCTTCTTTCTAATTCTTTCGTTCTAGGTCCAGTTGTAATCCAACCAGATTTCATCGCTTTTACAACTTCTTCAATTTCCGCATCTGTAATATCTGGTGGAGAGAATGGTATGTTTCTTTCTTCTATAGTAATCATTTAATTGTGTCCTCCCTATATTTAATTCTAAATTTTTCTATCTTCAAATATAAAATAAACACTTATACTAACAATTAGTATAAGTGTTTATTCACCCTTGAATTCAGACATCCATCTGAATTTTATTATTCGCAATATCTAATAATCGTTCTCTTATTTCCTCTTGACTAATTTCTTTAAAATCATGCATGAATTGTCTTAAAATTTCTTGATCTATTAAAACAGCTTTTCCTATATGAATTTTCGGGAATATTTGCTCAGGATGAATTTCTCCTTCATTTAAGAGCTCTTCATACATTTTTTCACCTGGTCTCAATCCAGTAAATTTAATTCCAATTTCTTCAATAGAATAACCTGAAAGGGTAATTAAATTTTTAGCTAAATCTACAATCTTGACTGGATCCCCCATATCTAATACGAATAATTCCCCACCTCTAGCTAGCGTACCAGCTTGAATTACTAACCTAGAAGCTTCTGGTATTGTCATAAAGTAACGAATCATGTCGGGGTGAGTAACTGTTACAGGTCCACCTTTTTGAATTTGCTTCTTAAATAGAGGAATTACACTCCCCCTACTTCCAAGGACATTGCCAAATCGAACGGCAACGAATCTTGTATTAGTACTTACAGCTGCCAAATGCTGTACAAGCATTTCTGCAAATCGCTTTGTAGCCCCCATTACGTTCGTTGGATTTACAGCTTTATCTGTAGAAACCATAACAAACGTATTCACTTTAAACGTATCTGCCGCTTCAGCTACATTTTTCGTACCAAAAATATTATTTTTCACAGCTTCTTCTGGATTACGCTCCATTAAAGGAACATGCTTATGTGCAGCTGCATGATACACGATATACGGTTGATGCTTTTTCATTATTCCAAAGATTTTATGGCGATCTTGAATATCAGCGATTTCTGTTGTAATTTCCACAGAATCTTTATAAGTGACTCTCATTTCCATCTCAATATTATAAATGCTGTTTTCACCATGTCCTAAAAGGACAATTTTTGCTGGTTTATATTTCATCACCTGACGACAAATTTCTGAACCAATTGATCCACCAGCACCTGTTACTAAAATTGTTTTACCAGTAATTTTTTCTCCAATCCCTGCATCATCTAATTGGATCAGCTCTCTTCCTAATAGATCTTCCACTTGTACATCTCGGAATTCATTAACAGAAACCTTACCATCTAAAAGATCTTCAAGCATCGGTACAATTTGCGTTTTCGCCTTTGTTTTTCTACACTTCTCAAAAATCTCGTTTATTTGATTTCTATTTAAAGAAGGAATTGCAATAATAATATGTTCAATATCGTTATCTTCCACAATTTCTTGAATATGATTTGTTGTACCCACAACCGGCACATTATAAATTTCTAATTTCTGTTTATTTCTATCATCATCAACAAATGCAATTGGATATAGGTCTGCTTCTTTATTATGTTGTAATTGACGTACTACCATTGTCCCTGCTGAACCCGCGCCAATAATTAATGTTCGTTTTTTATCAGCAGCTTTTGTAATATACGTATCACGGAACATACGCCATACAAAGCGAGAGCCACCAATTAGTAATAAGTGTAACATCCATGCAATCGCTAAAATTCGAACGTAAATATCATGATTTATAATTTGTTGCACAATTGCTGTTACAATAATGGAAAGTGTAATAGCTTTAAATATTTGCTTTAATTCCCCAATACTTGCATATTCCCACGCCTTATTATAAAGCTTATAAATAGCGGCAAAAATATGATGACTGCACAATAATGTAATAGAACTAATAACTACTGTCATAGGAATTTTGCTTAATACATTTGGATGTATGAACCAATAACTTAAATACACGGCAGTTAATACGATAAATGAATCTAATAAAATCAATAATGAGAGCCGTTTTCGATAACTCAATATACATGTTCCCTTCTTTATATAATTCCTATCTTATTTATAATAAAAAAGGACATTCCCTTATGAATGTACCTCTTCCTTTTTTACAAGTTCTTTCATATAATTCATTAACTCTACATTTAATTCTTCATTTTGTAGCGCCATCTCAATTGTCGTCTTAATAAATCCAAACTTCTCTCCAACATCGTAACGGATACCTTCAAAATCATAAGCAAATACACGTTGAATTTCATTTAAACGTTGAATGGCATCTGTCAGCTGAATCTCTCCACCAGCACCCGTTTGTTGATCCTCTAGGAACATAAAGATTTCTGGTGTTAATACATAACGTCCCATAATTGCTAAATTTGATGGAGCTGTACCTTCTGCTGGTTTCTCCACAAATTGGCGCACTTGATAACGACGATCATTTTGTTCAACTGGATCGATAATACCGTAACGATGTGTTTCATTTTCTGGTACTGTTTGTACACCAATAACCGATGATTGTGTCCCTTCATATTGATCCATCAATTGACGTAAACATGGCGTTTCAGCTTGTACAATATCATCACCAAGTAATACCGCAAATGGCTCGTTTCCAATAAATTTGCGTGCACACCATACTGCATGTCCAAGCCCTTTCGGTTCTTTCTGTCTTATGTAATGAATGTTAATCTTTGAAGATGCTTGTACTTTCTCAAGCATTTCATACTTTCCTTTTTCTAAAAGGTTTTGTTCTAGTTCAAAAGAATGATCGAAATGATCTTCAATAGCACGTTTTCCTTTTCCAGTAACAATAATAATATCTTCAATTCCTGATTCTATCGCTTCTTCTACTATGTATTGAATTGTTGGTTTATCAACGATCGGTAACATTTCTTTAGGCATTGCCTTTGTTACCGGTAAAAATCTTGTCCCCAGTCCCGCAGCTGGAATAATTGCTTTTCTTACTTTTTTCAAATCTAGTATCCCCAAATATATTATTTCATCCATATGTAACAATAACAAAAACCCTACTTATAGGGTCGTCTTTACAACTCCATAAGTAGAGTTTCTAACACAAATAAATGATGGGCATCTAACCCAACCTCACGCCATACCCCCGACGACAAGCGTCTAAGGTAGGTTCGAAATAAAAATTTCTACCCACAGCACGACCGAGTGCCTCCGTTGATAACGGTTAGGAGACATCACCAATTCTTTATTTAAAAAATACCAAACAATTTTTTACGACGAATTTGTTCTGGATCTTCTTTATAAATTGCTTTCCCGCTAATGATTAAATACGGATTCTCTCTTAAATCATTCATAACAGTTGCACCGAATTCTTTCTCTATTAGTTCATAGCTTTCTGCTAAATGAAATCCTCTTGATGTTGTGTTATGTGCATCTGATGCGATCATATGGGTTAAATTATGTTCCACAAGCTGCAGTGAAAATTTTTTGATTTTTTTACCAAACTTACCGAGTAAGCTACCTGCCGTCACTTGTGTTAATGCACCTTTATTGACAAGGTTATATAACTTATCTGGCCGCTCAATTAACTCGGCATTACGTTCAGGGTGAACGATAATTGGGATCATTCCTTTTACACGTAGTTCATAGAATAGTTGTTCTGCGTAACGAGGTACATGATTAGATGGAAATTCAATGAATATGTATTTGTTTGTTTCATTTAAAGTAACGATTTTACCAGCTTCATAGTCTTCTAATAAATCACCGTATAACCTGACCTCTTGCCCTGGTAAAACTTTCAGTGGGATTTCATGTTGCTCTAATTCATCATTTAATTGCTTCACTTGATGAATAATAGAAGCACGCTCATTTACATATTTTCCATTTTGATGGTGTGGTGTTGCGACAATTGTATGTATTCCTTCTGCCACAGCTTGCTGTGCCATCGCTAAACTATCAGTTATTGTCTGTGCACCGTCATCGATACCAGATAAAATGTGGCAATGTAAATCAATCATTTGTTTTGTCCTCCCTCGCTTATAGTAATCTTTTTTTCCTTGAATATGAGATATTCCTCATATTCAAGGAAAAAAAGGAGATATGTTCTTCCCATATCTCACTCTTTTCATTAATTTGCACCGTAGTAATAATATAAGCCCTGTTCACGTTCACGATCATTCAGAACAACACCTAACAACTTACCTTTAGCTGATTCTAGTAAACCTTTTGCTTTTACTGCTGTTTCTTTCTCTGTCGATTCACTACGAACGACAAGAATAGAAGCATCACATACATTTGCCATAATTTGCGCATCAGTAACAGCTAAAATCGGTGGTAAGTCGAAAATAACTAAATCGTACGTACTGTATGCTTGTGCCAGAAGCTCCTGCATTGATTTTGAGCCTAACAATTCTGCTGGATTTGGTGGAATCGGACCACAAGCTAAAAAGTGCAGATTATCAACTGATGTCGTTTGTACACATTTTTCTAAACGCTCACTATGTGTTAATACGTTCGTTAGCCCAAAAATATTATCTACTTGAAACATTTGATGCATCGCTGGTTTACGCATATCTGCATCAATTAATAATACTTTCTTTCCTTGTTGGGCAAACACGACTGCCATATTCGCTGTCGTCGTTGTTTTCCCTTCACTTGGGTTCGCAGACGTTACCATTAATGAGTGTAAATTCGTATCAACAGCTGCAAATTCAACATTTGTTCGAATATTACGATATTGTTCTGAAATTGGTGATTTCGGTTGTTGATGAGCAATTAATTGACGACGTTGACGATGATTCTTTTTCTTTTTAAATAAATTAAGAGCCAATTGTTTGTCCCCTCACTTTTCTTGATGATGGAGCGTGTGATTTCACGTTCATTGTTTCTTCATCCATACGAGCTACAATACCTAACACTGGTAAACCAAGTAAGTTCTCTACATCTTCTTCTTTTTTTACTGTGTTATCTAAGTATTCTAGTAAGAATGCAAGACCAACTGCAGCCATTAAGCCAACAACGAAGGCAATTACTACATTTAACATTGGAGCCGGTTTAATTGGAGATTGGTTCTCAGTAACCTCAGCTTTCGATAGTACTGTTACGTTATCCACGTTCATAATTTTTGCAACTTCACCTTTAAATACATCTGCCGTTGCATTTGCAATATCACGAGATAACTTTGGATCTTTATCCTCGACTGTTACAGAAATGACTTGTGAATCTTTTTCATTCGTAACATTAATCTTCCCGTTTAAAGATTGCGTTGTCATATTTAAATTTAATTTTTCATTCACTTGATCTAAAATTACTGGACTTTTAATAATAACCTTATATGTATTCGTCAATTGAATATTTGATTGAATTTCTCCTAACTGAATTGCTGTACCCTCTTGCTTCTTCTGATTAACAAGAATTTGCGTCGAAGATTGATAGATTGGTGTCATAAAGAAGAAGCTAATGATAGCACTTACTATAGCGGCACCAAAGGCGATTACGAGGATCATTGCTAAACGTTTTTTAAAAATATGAAATAACTCTTTCAAACTAATTGTTTCTTCCATAAGTTCCTCCAACTTTCTAAAATTTGCACATAAGAAAAATTATAACATATAAATCTTACATTTTTTATTTTGATTGATTTCGTTCGACATTTATTCACATCAAGCACATATAATCTTACAAAATAATCTTAAATATGACAACACATTCCAACGATTTTCCAAAATTTCCATTATATCACCCTTTTTGTATAATGCAATAAAAAATTTTATAAAAATTCAAAAAGCCGACAAAAAATATTTGCCAGCTTTTACATTTTACTATTCTATATACTATTTTTTAATAATATCCATATTGTTCCTTTTCTTCTCTCTTATCATTTAAAACAGCACCAAGTAATTTACCAGACGCTTTGTCTAATATTTGCTTCGCTTTTACGATTTTATCTTTTTCTGTTTTTTCACTACGTACGACAAGTACAATTCCATCGCATTTGTTCGCTAAGAGTTGTGCATCGGTAACCGCAAGGACTGGTGGTGTGTCGATTAAAATAATATCAAACATGTTATATGCTTCTAGTAATAGCTCATCCATTGCCCGGCTACTTAATAGTTCAGCTGGGTTTGGCGGTATTGGACCTGAAGCCATTAAATAAACATTCTCTATATCTGTTTTTTGAATACATTGCATGAATTTCGCTTGTCCTGATAATAGGTTCGTTAAGCCATTAGGGCTATGAACAGCAAATAAGTTTTGAATTGTTGGCTTACGTAAGTCTGCTCCAATTAACAATACCTTTTTCCCTTGTTGACCGAAAACAACTGCTAGATTGGAAACAGTCGTTGTTTTTCCTTCACCCGGATTTGCCGAAGTGACAACAATAGAACGAATACTGCTATCTATAGATGTAAACTCAATGTTTGTACGGATGTTACGGTATTGTTCCGCAATACGTGACTTAGGCTCTTTATGTGTAATTAATTGTCGTAATGGTTTTCTTTTTTTTCTCCCGAACATGGTATGATCTCCTCTTTTCAAAATGCGACACTTTCCCCTTTATCTCTCTATGTTCGATATGCTACGCCCATTTTTCATTTACTGATACTGTTAATTTTACCCATCACTTTCTTCTACACTTCATCATAACCAATCATAATAAGCTTTGTCCTATCTCATAACCTTTATAATGTGACAAGCGCGTCTCTATTTTTATCGCGCTATCATTTATCTTAATTCCAAGATATTTATAGCGTCATTATATACGAACTTCCATTCATTTACAACAAGAATTCTGATTAATCTGTATTTTAATATTTCAGATAAAAGATATATGAATTAAAAAAATTCTCCTGCATGTTGCAGAAGAATTTTTTTAATTCACATCTATTCTTTTTTATCACCAATCGCAAATGTAATTTCAGCTTCACATGCAACTTCACCATCTACTGTTGCAATTGCTTTTCCTTTTCCGATTGGACCACGTACACGCGTCATTTCTACTTCTAGACGAAGTTGATCACCTGGACGTACTTGTTTTTTGAAACGACAATTGTCGATACCTGCGAAGAAAGCAAGTCTTCCGCGGTTTTCTTCTTTCTTTAATACAGCAACTGCTCCAACTTGTGCTAATGCTTCTACAATAAGTACACCGGGCATAACTGCGTAGTCAGGAAAGTGCCCGTTAAAGAATTCTTCGTTTGCGGATACATTTTTAATTCCAACCGCTCTTTTTCCTTCATCTACTTCTAATATTTTATCAACAAGTAAAAATGGATAGCGGTGAGGAATGATTTCTTTAATTTGTTCTATATTTAGCATATAACAATCGCCCCTTTTGTAATATTGGTCTTACCACTTGGACATATTGTTTATTATCCCATTTTGTTTATTGTTTGTCATTATAAAGTGAAACTTTACTTCCTATTTATAAAAAAATGCATACACTCTATTCTCTTAAAGTAGTTGCACATCCTTGCAACTGACACGGAGGTAGAAAAGAGTGTATGCCCAGATTAGGGAAAGGCAATATGTATTAACACATGATTTGCCTTAATGTCGTATTCGACTCATTATATTATAAACGTTTTCAAATAAGGAAATATTAAATTTAACCATATATATGAATATTTTACCTATATTCTTCGTTTTTCTTTATTTTTCTTCTATTTTCTCAAAAAATCGAAATAAAAAAATAAAAATACAAAAAAAGAACTAAGGTTTACACCTTAGTTCCTTTCACTTTATCGTAAAGCACGCTTTGGTAATCTATCGATATTCTCTAACATAATACCTGTACCAACCGCAACGCAGTGCATTGGGTTTTCAGCAATTAATACTGGTACTTTTAGTTCTTCTGCTAGAAGCATGTCGATACCGTGTAGTAAAGCTCCACCGCCTGTTAGAATGACACCGCGGTCGATGATGTCCGCTGATAATTCTGGTGGTGTGCGCTCTAGTACGCCTTTTGCAGCTTGTACAATAACAGCCGCATTTTCTTTTAATGCTTCTGTAATTTCTTCTGAGCATACTGTAATTGTACGTGGTAAACCTGTTACCATGTCACGTCCGCGAATTTCAAGTTCTTCGCTACGTGCACCTGGGAATACTGTACCAACTTTAATTTTAATATCTTCTGAAGTACGTTCTCCAATTAATAGCTTATACTTACGTTTAATGTAGTTTAAGATCTCCATATCAAACTTATCGCCAGCCATTTTGATAGAGGAAGAGGTAACAATATCACCCATAGATAGTACAGCGATATCTGTTGTACCTCCACCAATATCAACAACCATGTTACCGCTTGGTTGGAAGATTTCCATACCAGCACCAACTGCGGCTACTTTTGGTTCTTCTTCTAAAAATACTGTTTTACCACCTGAACGTTCAGCAGCCTCACGAATTGCTTTTTGTTCTACTGATGTGATATTTGTTGGACAACAAATTAAAATGCGAGGTTTTGAAAAGAAGCTCTTTACGTCCAATTTGTTAATGAAATACTTTAACATTGCTTCTGTAATTTCGAAATCTGCGATTACACCATCTTTTAGTGGACGAATGGCTACAATATTACCAGGCGTACGTCCCACCATACTTCTTGCTTCTTCACCTACTGCTAATACTTTACCTGTGTTACGATCAATAGCAACAACAGATGGCTCATTTAATACAATACCCTTACCTTTAACATGGATTAATACGTTAGCCGTACCTAGGTCAATTCCGATATCTCGCGCAAACATTCCCGTCTTTTCCTCCTCGATATTCAAAATCAGGTTACACCCGAATTCTTTTACACCTAATTTCTGATTTTATCATAAATTTAACAGAAACGTAATATTCGCAAAAAGAATTCTTCTGAAAAATATTACCGAATTGAAACGGAATGTTTGCGATCGCATATTTATTGACGTACCGGCTTTTCTACATCTTCTTTTCTATACTTTTGTTTTGTTGCTTCTCCGCCTCTTAAATGACGAATAGACTTATGATAATCAAGAATTTCTTTCACTTCATTTGCGAGCTCTGGATTAATTTCTGGTAGACGTTCCGTTAAATCTTTATGGACTGTACTCTTTGATACCCCAAATTCCTTTGCAATGACACGCACTGTCTTTCTTGTCTCCACGATATACTTACCAATCTTGATAGTTCTCTCTTTGATGTAATCGTGCACACCACTCGCCTCCCTAAATTGGATGTGAGAAGGGTGAAATGAGCCTCGCTGCATACGACTAAGAAGTAAGTGTGAGTGCTGTTTGTAAGCGTTAAACATTCTTGGATTTATAATGAAATGATTCACGATTTCTCACCTCAAACACTCTCTTTGCTTTGGTTTATACCATTGTATTGCCCGCACTACTGATATATGCTACATGTTCACTATTTTTGCGGACTAAGTTAAGAAAAATTACGTTTTTTTGTGAGAAATACGTTAACAGTGACTATTTTGGCGAAAAAAAATGACACCTTATATATAAGGCGTCATTCTTCTCGTTCTAACTCTTCTTCTAACAATTGATGGTGGGGAACCTCTTTCTTACCGGCAATGTAATAATATAAAGTAAATAAAACAAACAATAAAATAATAGCAGTCGACAGAACAAACAAAAATGACACAGTATCCCCTCCTTTTTGTAATATATATTCGTGAATCTCGTCATTTTTCCTTGTTATTGCAACTTTTTTCTCGAAATTGAGTATTTTTATATGGAAATAAAAAAATCAGCTCTCCTAGTGAGAACTGATTTTTTCACTTTCTTATTCTTGTGAAGAAGAACTGTTAGATGATTCTGTAGAACCATTTGTTAATTTTTCTTCTTTCTTCGGTTCTTCTTTTTTGTCACTAGTTGAACCGCTAGTTGATTTCTCTTCTTTTTGAGACTTGTCTTCTGTTTTACTTTCTGGTTTCGTGCTCGTTGACTTTTCTTCTTTTTGAGATTTGTCATCAGCTTTTTTACCAGAAGCGTTCGTTGCCTTTGCAGCACCTGCATCAGCTTTAATTTCTGCTACTGACTTATTTAAGTAGCGCTCAGGGTTCACAGCCACATTGTCTTTACGTACTTCAAAGTGAACGTGAGAACCTGCTTCTTTATTCATTGCACTTAGACCGGATTTTCCTAATACTTCACCTTGTACAACTCGTGCACCTTTTTCTACTTTTACACTGCCTAAACTTTGATAAGAAGCTGCTACACCATTTCCGCTATCGACTGTTACAACATAACCAAGAAGTGAATCTTTTTCAGCCTTCGTTACTGTGCCACTTAAAGCAGCTGTAACATTGAATTCTTTTCCATTCTTCGCAGCAATGTCAATTCCTTTGTTCGGGGAATATGTGTTGTTATAAAAGACAAGTGCTTTTTCTTGTTCCGCCTCAGTTGCTGCATCTTCATAGAACTTCTTCTGTACGACTACTTCTGCATTAGCAGGAGCTGGCATTTTCACTACTTCTGAAGACTTCGTTACTGGTACTGCTGGATCTTCCGTTTGTGTATACGGCGTTGCTTGATCTTGGTTCGGAGTCTTCTTCGTATTAGCTCCTTGGAACCATAGCGCAACCATTAAAATTACCGCTGCACAAGCAATGTATAGTGCCGGAAATACCCATCTTTTTTGAAATAAATGTACTACCTTTTGCGACTTTTTATTATTTCTTCCTCGCATTCCATCATCACCTCAGCAATCATTTTGAACAATATTCACGCATCCTATACAACGTATAACTAATTACTTTTCGACAAAATCTGTAAAAATATGTATAGGAATTGTAAAATTTCCGAGGAAATGATAGAAAATAGAAAAAACTGAGCGTTTCGGCTCAGTTTTTAATCTAATTGTTTCTTTTTATACACGATTAAACATGCAATAAGTGAAATAATAAGCCAAGCTCCAACATTTATCATATGCCCACTAATACTACTAAACCCAGCACCCTCTACTAAGCTTTTAATTGCCTTTTCAAGATGAAATGTTGGAAGATAACTAATCATTGTCTTAATTACTTTATTTTCAACCATTGGCTCAAATTGTACAGCTAAATACATCGTCATTAATATTGGCATTCCAATTAGTGATGTTTGTGGGACAGACTCAGCTAGTAATCCAATCACCGTTCCAATTAAAGTAAATAGAATTGTTCCACATAAGAAAACAAATGCTAGTAATAAGAAATTTCCACTTAATTGATCTAAAATGAATAAGTTTACAATAGAAATACCTAGCGTTAAACATGCTGTTAATATACTTTTCCCAAGAAGAACTTCAACAGAAGAAGCTGGCGATAGCATTAACACACGCAATGTATGTTTTTCTTTTTCTTCTGCGATTACCATCGATTGAACAAACCCAGCAACAAATAGAAAGGCCATTAAAGTAATAATGCCAACCCCTGCACTCCCTTGTCCAAACCTGCTATATATAAATGCAAATATAATTGGTAAAGATGCCATTAGCAGCACTTGTGAATTTGCCTTAAAATCTTGTACTTCTTTTCTAAAAATAGCTGATACACGTCTCATTGAAAATGTCATTATAATCCCCTCCCAGTAACTTCAATAAAGATATCGCCTAGCGTTGGCTCGTGAGAATGGATAGATAATAGCTCTCCTTTTTTCATCCATTCTGAAATGCGTTTTGCACCTAATTCATCTTTTTGTACCGTTTCTTTCTTCTTATCCTTTAACACGACTTGTATTTGATCTTTCGCGTATTGTAAGCGAAGGTTTTCCGGTGTATCAAGCGCTACAATTTCTCCGCCGCATAGAAAGGCGATGCGATTACAAAGCGTCTCTGCTTCTTCCATGTTGTGCGTCGTTAAGAAAATTGTCGTTCCTTCTTTATTTAAATCTTTTAAGACTTTATGAATGTTTTGTACGTTTACTGGATCGAGTGCAGATGTTGGTTCATCTAAGAAGAGGATATCTGGTTTATGAAGGATTGCTCTAGCTAATGTAACGCGCTGCTTCATTCCCTTTGATAGTTTCTTTACTAATGTTTTTTTATCATCTAATAAGTTCACTTGCGCTAATACTTCATCGATTCGTTCTTTTTTACAATTGTATAAGTCACAAAATAGTAGTAGATTATCATAAATGCTAAGTCTTTCATATAAACCGCTATTGTCTGTTAAAATACCAATTCGTTTATAATCGATGCTGCTTGGTCCTGTAATATCTTTCCCTAATACTTTTACCGTTCCAACGCTATGAAGTAATTGAGAAGTTAATATTTTTACTGTTGTCGTTTTCCCAGATCCACTCGGTCCGAGGAATCCAAAAATTTCTCCTTGCTTCACCTCAATATTTACATTTCGAAGTGCCGTTTTTTCGTTGAAACTTTTCATTACATCTTTCATTTCAATTGCCAATGTCATCTCGTCATCCCCTTTGTTTTTTTCTTTTATAGATGAAAGTCGCTTTAGCGCTTTTCGTTTGTTTGTTTCGCTTTTCTTGACTCAATCATATGAAAATCAAAGGGTTTACGCAGTAAAATACCGGTAAAAGGAGTATTTTTACCGGTGAATGGATCGTATTTTGAGCTTATTGGAGCACTTTTTATAGCCCAATTACACCTTTCAACTCATCCATTCGTCCTTTCGAAAGCGGAATTGAACTTTTTCTTTCGTCGTCTAAAATTAAGCTGAAACTGTTACGAGTCCAAGTAATTACTTCTCGTACTCTTTGTAAATTCACAAGATAAGAACGATGACATCTAAAGAAACCAAAACCTGTTAATCTTGCTTCTAGTTCACTTAATGTTAATGTGCATACGAAATCCCCTTCACGAACGTGAATATGTGTCACTCCGTTTTGCGTTTCGATGAAATGAATTTCCATCGGATCAAGTAAAATGATTTTATCATTCACTTTCGCTGGTATTCTTTCTAACTTCATTTGCGGAATCATTTGAACGACTTTTTCTTCATCGACTTCTTCTGCTTCCTCTCGTTCGATTTCTACTTTTTTCACACCATCATTGTTTAATATGTATACATCTTCTGTTAACGAAAGGGCATCCGATAGGAAAGATGATGTAATAAAAATCGCCTTTCCTTGCTCTTTCATTTTCATAATTGCTTTTCGAATCATAATCGTACTCTCTGTATCTACATTTTGCTCTGGTTCTTCCAAAATAACTAAATCCGGATTATGAATCATCACTCGCCCAATATGAAGACGACGTTTCTCTGAAAATGATAGTTTTTCTATTTTAACGTTTAATTTATCTAAGAGGCCGACATATTGTACAACTTCTTCTATACTCATATTCGATTCATACAACCCTATTAAAAAATTAAAGTATTCCTTCACCTTCAAACGATCATATGCTTCATCTTTCAAAAAACAAAAGCCGATGCGAGAATAATTTCTCTTTCCAATCGCTTCACCTTCAAATAGCACATTGCCAGTTGAAGCTTCTTCCTGACCAATAATAATGCGGTGTAACACTTTAGCTGTATGGTTATTACATTGCAAAACAACACATTTCCCCTTCTCAACCTTCAGTTCAACTGTCGGTAACTGGTTCGTCTTCCCTAACTGTTTCAACTCCAGTAACGCCATTTTGTCTCCCCCAAATACTTTTTATCCTATTATACCAAACAGTTAATGGAAAATTATGATATTTTAAACAAAAAAGTAGGTGCCAGGAGACCCTGACACCTACTTCTTCACCATCAACTTACCTTCATAATCGTTCATCGTCTTTATTTCGACACCTTTATAATAATGAGCGACGATATCTGTATATTTCTTTCCTTCCGCCGCCATACCATTCGCTCCATATTGGCTCATGCCAACGCCGTGGCCGAAGCCTTTCGTCGTAACAACGATTTTATCTCCCTCTTGTTTCCACGTGAAATCAGAGGAGCGTAAATCTAATTTGTCACGTACATCTCTTCCGGTTAATGTTTTCCCCTGAAATGCTACATCTTTTACACGCTTTCCTTCCGTACGCCCTTTAATATCACCAACTTTTCCGTCTGCTAGCACTTTCACCCCGAGACGTTTTTGAAAATCAGCTACTGTAAAAGTTTGCTCGCTCGTAAATTTCGGAGAAGCTTGATCCCACGGACTATCTACGCTCTTTAAGTACGGATAATCATTTCCCCAATAATCAGCCGCATTTTCTGTCCGGCCATTACTCGTTGAGAAGAAGGATGCTGAGATTGGTTTTCCCTCATACGTTAAAACTTGTCCTGCGGTTTTTGAAACAGCTTCTTCAATTTTCTTCAAATTATTTTCGTAGTTATTGCCCCATTGTTTCTTCAATTCTTCTTTACTTTTGTACACTTGATCTTTCACCGTATCTGTCACGTCCGCATTGTTTTTCTTACCTCCGCTTAGCATACGCTGCACGACAAATGTTCTCGCTGCTAATGCCTGCGCCTTTAGCGCCTCTATTTCAAAACTGGCATTCATCTCAGAAGCTACTACACCGGTCACATACTCCTCCATAGGTAATGACTCTACCTTTTTCTGTTTCTCACGATATACAGCAACTTGAACCGCTGTATCCACTTTCCCTGGAGCTGGTATACTTTCTATCGCTGGAGGAGTTTTAGAAGCTGCTTTTTCCTCTACTTTTGCTTTCGCAAACGGAATCACAAGAGCAGCAGGTACAATGATAACGAGCGCTATGAGAAGCGCTACTGTAATAAAAAGTGGCTTTGAAAATTTCATCTTATTTCCCCCAATATAAAGTGAAACTTTAATCAGTGGGGGTTTCCTTCATCCCCCACTGATTATTAGTTGAACCAATCGTGCTTTTATGGGCAGCCCGACCCCCACCTAACTTCTTTGCTTTTGCTGAATTTTGAGGTGTGGGTCTTACTGCCCATTAAAGCGGGATAAAAAAAGCTTTACTCCATTCATTCTTATGGAACAACTCTTTCTTTTAGAACATACTTAAGGGGATCCATATAAAACAAAAATTTTCTAAATATTTTTACTGGTACGTGCATAAGTATAGAATTTCTTGACTATAACAGTAATAAGCCCAAAAAAATAGCCCCTATGTCAAAAGACATAGAGACTATTTCAATTAAGCGTGAAGATCAGAAACTTCTTGTTCTTTCACTTCTTCTACTTTTTCGTTTACACGTTCAATAGTTGCACCTAATGCAGCTAATTTCTTATGGAAGTTTACATAGCCACGGTCAAGATGTTTTAACTCAGTTACACGAGTGTAACCTTCTGATACTAAACCAGCTAAGATTAATGCAGCTGCAGCACGTAAATCAGTTGCTGCTACTTCAGCACCTTGTAAGCTGTTTGGACCGTTCATAATAACAGAACGACCTTCGATTTTAATATCAGCATTCATACGACGGAATTCTTCAACGTGCATAAAGCGGTTTTCAAATACCGTTTCTGTAATCATACTTGTTCCATCAGCTTGTAGTAATAATGCCATCATTTGTGATTGCATGTCTGTTGGGAAACCTGGGTGAGGCATAGTTTTAATATCAACCGCTTTTAACTTATCTGGGCCGATAACACGTACACCTTCATTTTCCTCAATAATTTTAACACCCATTTCTTCCATCTTCGCTGTAATTGAGCGTAAATGTTCAGGCACAGCATTTTCAATTAAGATGTCTCCACCAGTAATTGCCGCTGCAACCATGAATGTTCCCGCTTCAATACGGTCAGGAATAATAGAGTGGTTTGCACCATATAATTTATCAACGCCTTCGATACGAATCGTTCCAGTTCCAGCTCCGCGTACTTTCGCTCCCATCGCATTTAAGAAGTTAGCTAAGTCAACGATTTCTGGTTCTTTCGCTGCGTTTTCAAGGATTGTTGTCCCTTTTGCTAATGTAGCTGCAGACATAATGTTTTCTGTCGCGCCCACGCTTGGGAAGTCTAAATAAATTTTAGCTCCTTTTAGTTCTCCCTCAACGTATGCCTCAACAAAACCGTTACCAACCTGTACTTTTGCTCCCATTGCTTCGAAGCCTTTTAAATGTTGGTCAATTGGACGTGAACCAATTGCACATCCACCAGGAAGTGCAATACGAGCACGACCGTTACGTGCTAATAAAGGTCCCATTACTTGAACAGATGCACGCATTTTACGTACATATTCAAATGGTGCTTCAATGTTTAGCTCTTTAGAAGCATCAATTGTTACTTGGTTATTTTCAAATACGACTTCAGCATTTAAATGACGTAATACCTCATTAATTGTGTATACATCAGACAAAACTGGTACTTCAGATAGTACATTCTTTCCATCACTCGCTAATAGGGCTGCAGCGATTATAGGTAATACAGCATTTTTTGCGCCCTCAACACGCACTGTGCCTTTTAACCGCTTTCCGCCACGGACGATGATCTTTTCCAAATTATTCCCCTCCGTGTCCTTTTTTCAGTATCTATTCACTCAATACTCAGAAGTTATGATCGGTGTGCCAACCACAATTGTATCTTTGTTGTCTGTAGAACGTATTGCTATTTGCACATTTATTTTCTCTCTATTTGTTGAAAGAGCGTCATCCCACTTTTTATTGTATGCGGAGACTGACACAAATGCTCTTTCTTCTATCTGTTCGATCGCTCTTGCTGAAAGATCTTTCAAAACCTGATTGGTTTTATTTTGCAAAACACCTTCAATCTTATCATTCAGTACACCTTGAACACAAGTGTAAATTATAGGTTTTTCACTAAAAATTTTATTCGTTTTCTGAATATACTTCGGGTCCCATTTTGCCCCGCTTACTTCAAAGATAATGAAAGTGTTTTCTTTAGTATTTTCCTTACTCCAAGTTACTACTACTCGTTCTTCATAAGAAGAATACTTTTTATAGGATGTAGCTTTATATCCATCTGGAGATTGCTCTAATTCCCACTTTTGAATATTCGCCTTATCCTTCACATCGTTTAACAACTTTTGAAACGTATGTATATTAGAAATTGTTTTTGTTTCTCGTGCTAACCATGACCATTTCTCTACTTTAGCATCATTTTTCTCTACAGCTGCGATCATGTTCTCCATCTTCTGTTCATCGCTGATTGGTTTCATCTCTCTATACCCAACCAAAAATAAAACAACACTTAATGCAACAATAAGAATGGCTTTAAGCTTCAATTTCATCCCCTCCTATCCCCATTGTTAACGGAGATTTGAGGTTCTATACACTTACTTTACTAAATACGTTAAACTCTTTGAATAGCCTAAATAATCAAGGAAAAAGTTACTTACAGATGTCCCAATTGCAATTGTAATTAAGATGAGTAATACTCTCGTCTGCATCACCTTTCCAGGCTTCATTAAACGCTCAATGTGAATACCTTGTAAGGCCCACCACGTAATGGTAATAAACAATAAATGCGAAACGATGGCAATCAGTGCTTGTTGCCCTAAAAGATGTGCCAAAAAACCGACTCCTTTTTACCCAGCTACTACTTACGAAACACTATAAAAACGATACCATAGTAAGTAGGAGCCACACTTTTTCAAATACAAATAAGCATCTTACATTTTACATCGTAATTTTCTCTTTAAAAGCGTATACTTATATGCATTTTCAATCGTAGTTCACACAAAATAAAAAGCGCAGAGTAACGACTCCACACCTTTTATTTTCACTATTGTACCACGTTCCCTAAGAAGAAGAAATCTTTCATTAATGGAAAATATTCATAAAAGAAATTGTACCCAACCATCGGCATAATCCCTAGTATTACAATTGAAATTGCGCAAAGGCTCATCACAACCTTTATATTGAGTGGCAAACGAATTTTCTCTTCTACTTCTCCCGTACGGAAAAACATTTGCTGTAAAATACGGAAATAATATACGAATGAAATGACTGTCGTCCCCATCATAATAGAAGCTAGTACGTAATGAGCTGGCTCTACATGAAGGGCCCCTAAAAAGATGTTAATTTTCCCAATGAAACCAGCTGTTCCTGGTATCCCCGCTAGCGATAAAATAAAAATCGTCATCACGATCGCTGTAAATGGCGACCTTTTATATAATCCAGTGAAAATGGTCATATTTTCTTTGTCGCTTTGTAAGATTAAGCCGTGGATAATTGCAAACGCGCCTATATTCATAAGCATATACGCAAGCATGTAAAACCACATGCTATCCATCGTAAATGGCGATACTGCTACAAGCGGTACGAGTAAATATCCTGCATGTGCGATTCCTGAATAAGCAAATAAGCGTTTTACGTTATATTGCTTTAATGCGACTACATTTCCAATAATCATCGTAATACTAGCTAGCACAGCGATGTATATGCTCATACGTCCGTATAAAGATTGCATGTCTCCTTGCACCGATACACTTGCAAAAACCATGAGGAACAGACGAATAATGAGTAAGAACCCAGCAATTTTAGAAATCGTTCCAAGAAAAGCGGTAACAGGTGTAGCCGCTCCCTCATACACATCAGGCGCCCACATATGAAACGGCACTGTCGCAATTTTGAATGAAAGCCCAACGAGTAATAGTAGAAATGCGAGAGCTAGCAATAACTGAATACCACCAGCCAGTTCCCCGGCAAATACTTTTTGCATATCCACGATATTAGTTGACCCTGTAATACCGTACAAATAACTCATTCCAAAAAGCGTAATTGCCGTTCCAATTCCTCCATTAATGACATATTTCATTGCTGCTTCATTTGATGCACGGTTCTTTTTTCGTATTCCTACTAAAATGTAGGAAGAAAGTGAAAGCAATTCTAAACCGACGAAAAGTGTAATGAAATCAACGCTAGAAGCCATAAACATCGCCCCAAGAAGCGCCATTAAAAATAAGTAATAATATTCTCCCTTATCTTCAATTGGATTTTTCTTATCGTCGCTCATTGCGATGCATAAAATGAGGGCCGCCCCGCCTAACAACAACGTTTTAAATCCTTTTGAAAATCCATCTAACACAAATGATCCATTTAAAATATCTCCCGCTGGTTCGCTATATAGCGTAATTAGTGACACGATTGCTAATACGACCGCCGCGATTGCACCAAGTGCTACGTATCTATGGTTCAGCTTAAAAAACAAATCACATATGGAAAGAAGGATGGCAGCTCCGAGAATAATGAATTCTGGCACCATGAGATGCCACGATAAGCTAAGTAACGTATTCATATCCATCCTACTTCACCCCCAATGTTTTCAACGTATTTTGAAGCGGATCCCCTAGTATTTCTGGCATTACGCCAATTGCAATAATGCAGAAGATAAGTAGCAATATAGGAACATACTCCCAACCGTGTATATCAGCTTTCGCTTCCCACTCTTTCTTACCAAATGTTACTTGCAGCGTTGCTCTTAATACGTATACAGCGGTTAAAATGATGCCAAGTACTCCTGCCGCAGCAATAACTGGCTCTCCTTGGAATAAACCGAGAAAGGCAAGAAATTCGCTAACAAATCCGGACATCCCTGGCAATCCAAGCGATGCCATTCCTCCCGCTAAGAAAAAGCCGCTAAGTACCGGTACACTTTTTGCAAGTCCGCCAAGCGCTGTAATATCCGACGTTCCAAAGCGCTGTTCTATAACACCAAGTAAGAAAAAGAGTAAGGCCGCAATTAAACCGTGCGAAACAACTTGGAATAAAGCGCCTTGTGTACCTGGTGCATTTAACGCCCCAAGGCCCATTAATACAATACCCATATGTGAAATACTAGAGTAAGCAAGCACCTTCCGGAAGTCCGTTTGAATGAGCGCTAAGAAGGCTCCGTACAATAAATTAATGACCCCTAAAATCGCAATGAGCGTTGCAAACTCGCGAAAGTATTCCGGGAATAACCCCTGTCCGAAGCGGATTATACCGTATGCTCCAATCTTCAGTAAAACACCTGCATGAAGCATAACTACAGCCGGATGTGCTTCAATATGTACATTGACCATCCAGCGATGTAACGGGAAAACGGGTAGCTTAATTGCAAAAGCAATCATTATACTAAGAAACAAACCGAACTGTAAGCTATTTGGGACAGCCATTCCTCCACCAGCACCTACACTCGTTAATATTTCTTTAAGCTCTGTAATATTGGTTGTACCTGTTTTCGCAAATAAAACCGAGAAAACGATGAGCAAAATAGCGGAGCCAATACCGTTATATATTAAATAACTATAAGCAGCCTTTTCACTCGACAATTTCCCCCACTTCCCAATTAATAAAAACATCGGTGGCAATGTAATTTCAAAGAAGATAAAGAACAATATTAAATTTTGAGCAGTGAAGACACCGAGCATCCCTATTTCTAACATAAGTAACAGCATATAAAATGCTTTCAAGTTTCTTTTAATAGTAAATGCTGCAATCGCTGCAAGCATCGCTAGAAGGGACGTTAGTACCATCATAATGAGCGATAAACCATCAATACCAAGCTCGTAATAAATGGAAAACCACCTTTTATCCACCGCTGCAAAATCCCCAAATGTAATCCATTTCACTTTTTCATCAAATAGAGACAAACTCTTTCCAGAAGCATATGTACAAGCGAGGACGATAGCGATTCCGAATGGAAGCGCTGTTCCAAATAAACCGAGCGCTCGCACTGTACGCGATTCTTTTTTCGGTGTGAATGTAAGTAAGAGAATTCCTAAAAGCGGGGAAAAAATGAAGAACGTTAATAACAAATCATTCATCGTAAATCCCCTCCCGTATAGAGCAAAATAATGAAGAGTACTGCAAGTGAAACGGCTGTTACAGTCCCGTACACTTGTACATTTCCGTTTTGGAGTCTAGAGCCAATTCCACTTATCCCTTTCACTAAGCTCCCTATTAAAACGGCAATTCCTTCGACTACATACACTTCAAATAGGCGAAGCACATGAGCGATTCCTTTCGTAATAGGAAGCACCGTCATATTGTATAATTCATCCACATAATATTTTTCTTTCAAAAGTTTATAAAGAGACGAGTCCTCGCCACCAGCCCAATCTCTAGAAATAGATTTCTTGCCATATATGACATATGCAAGAGCAATCCCTGTCAAAGAAACGAGCGTCGCAACAATCATAATCCAAACTGGCCCGTGCCCCTCTCGCACTTTAAACGCTACATCTTTCGTAAGCCAATCTCCGAGAAACGTTCCAAACCACGGTGTATTTATATAGCCTGCCACGACTGCAAGAACGCCAAGGACAATCATCGGATACGTCATGATGCGGGGCGATTCATGCACATCTTCCTTCGTCTTCGCTTCCCCCGTAAAGACAAGAAAGTATAGGCGGAACATGTAGAACGCTGTTAGGAATGCTGCAAGTATCGCTAAGACGAATAAAACGTAATTGCCGTTCATCCAAGCTGCCGCTAAAATTTCATCTTTACTAAAGAAGCCGGAAAGGAGTGGCACACCACTAATTGCAAGAGTACCGATTAAAAATAAGGCACCCGTTACTTTCATCTTCTTCTGTAAACCGCCCATTTTATTAATGTTTTGCGTATGCACTGCATGAATGACACTTCCTGCTGCCAAAAATAGTAATGCTTTAAAAAAAGCGTGTGTCGTTAAATGGAACACACCAGCTACATAACCGGCAGATCCTAGTGCAAGCATCATATACCCGAGCTGGCTAACTGTAGAATAAGCAAGTACTCTCTTTATATCCGTTTGTACAAGACCGATGGAAGCTGCAAAGATTGCAGTGAAGGCTCCAACAATTGCTACCGTCTGCATCGCCACCGCACTTGCTGAAAATAGCGGAAACATCGTTGCCACTAAATATACGCCAGCTGCGACCATTGTCGCCGCATGAATAAGTGCCGAAACAGGCGTCGGCCCTTCCATTGCATCCGGTAACCACGTATGAAGCGGGAACTGACCTGATTTCCCCATCGCTCCGATAAAAATTAAAATCGCCGTTATTGTAATCATTGTCGGAGTCAGATCACCCGTATGAATCGCTCTAAAAATTGCGTCATATTCAAAACTACCTGCATGCCAGAAAATTAAGATCATCCCAATAAATAAACCGACATCGCCAATACGTGTCATAATAAAAGCTTTTTTCGCAGCAGCCTTCGCTTCTTCTTTAAAGAAATAAAAACCGATGAGTAAGAACGAACCGAGGCCGACTAACTCCCAAAATATATAAAGCTGTAATAAATTCGGTGATATAACAAGCCCGAGCATCGCAAATGTAAAGAGTCCTAAATAGGCATAAAAGGTTGGTAATCTTTCCTCACCTTTCATATAACCTTTCGAATACACGTGTACAAGTAAACTCACAAGTGTAACGATAAACAGCATTAAAGCCCCTAATGCTGTCACTTCAAAGCCAAATGATATATCAATATCTCCAGCTCTAAGCCATACCCACTTATGCTTCACTGGTACTGTCGAAAACCGTTCTATTAATACAAGTACCGCAAATATAAAGGAGAGAAAGACGAAGAAAATACTAAGTACACTGCTTCCTTCTCTAATTTTCTTCCCGAATATAATTAATAACAAAAACGAAACAAGCGGGAAAAGCGGTATGAGCCATGCATAATCGATCATTGTTTCCTTCCCCCTTTTCGGTCACAATGTTATCCTTTAAGCGTATCCATTTCATCTACATGAACTGTCGTACGATTACGATATAAAGCAATTAAAATGGCGAGTCCTACCGCCGCCTCCGCTGCTGCTACGGCCATCGTAAACAGAGAGAAAATTTGCCCTGTTAAATTTGGGAACAAACCTAATTTACTAAACGCTACTAAATTTAAATTGGCTGCGTTCAGCATTAATTCAATACAAACTAATACAATTACTGTATTGCGCTTCGTTAAAGCTCCAAATAAACCGATGCAAAATAAAATAATCGCAAGCGTTAAATACGCAGAAGCAGGAACGCTACTCATTGGAATCCTCCTCTTTCTCATCCTTCTTCGCAAGAATAATTGCGCCAACAAGTGCTACAAGTAAAATAACTGAGGTTAGCTCAAATGGAATAATATATTTTGAATAGAGAAGTGTACCGATTTGAAGTGTGTTTTTTTCATGGAGAGGTAAACTTCCTTGTGTGCTTTCATTTGCAAAATCAATATTGTTAACAGCGAAATACATAACTGCCCCAAATGCTACAACCGCAAAGAAGATAATCCATTTTCGAAGCGTAAGACGTGATTCATTTTCTGCGTTATGTTTCGTTAACATAATGCCAAAAATCATAATAATTGTGATCGCACCCGAGTAAAGTAAAATTTGTGCAACCCCGATAAATTCAGCTGATAAAAGAAAGTACAAACCTGCAATGCTGAGAAATGTCAGAACGAGAGCTAGCATCATATGCATGACTTTCGTTAAATTCAACATAAGAACGCCGCCGATAATTGCAGACAAGGATAGTATAAAGAATGCTATAAACTCGCCATTCATGCTTTATTCTCCTTCCTGACGTTTTCATCGTTTTCATCGAGCCACTGCAAATTTTTAAATAAGTCATCCCGTGAATATTCCGCCAGTTCAAAGTTATTTGTCATAACAATCGCCTCTGTCGGACAAACTTCTGTACATAAATCACAAAGAATACAAATTTCAAAATTAATATCGTACGTGTCGATAATTTTTCCTTTTTTCGTAGGATCCGGATGTTTTTTCCCCGTTAACTGAATACAGTCTGTCGGACAAATGTTGGAGCACTGGTTACAAACGATACACTTTTCTGGATAAAACTTTTGAATCCCTCGAAAACGATCTGGCAATGGCAACGGTTGGTTCGGATAATCATAAGTTACCTTCTTCTTACTCAAATTGCTTAGTGTATATTTTAGTCCTTTAAATAGACCTTTCATCTCTTACTGGCACCCCCCTCATAGATTAGAAGAATAACTCCTTAATCAATGCCGTTAAGAAAATATTTGCAAGTGCAATTGGCAATAATACTTTCCAGCCAAACTCCATTAACTGATCACCTCTTATACGTGGAAACGTAACACGGAACCAAATTAATAGAAAAACTACACTGCTAAACTTTAAAGCAAACCATACGGCACCTGGGATAAATCCAAGGAACATAACTGGATTCCATCCGCCTAAAAAGAGCACTGTAATTAAAGATGCCATCCCGAAGAAATATACGTACTCTGAAAGCATGAAGAACGCCCAGCGAAACCCTGAGTATTCCGTATGATATCCAGAAACAAGCTCCGACTCAGCTTCTGGTAAATCAAACGGCGTCCTATTTAACTCTGCTACTGCTGCGATTAAAAATACGATGAAACCGATTGGTTGCACGAAAATATACCAAACATTTTCCTGCGCTGCTACGATTTCATTTAAATTTAGGCTACCAGCTAATAAAACGATCCCGATTACACTCATTACGAGCGGAATTTCATAAGAAATCATTTGCGCCGCTGCGCGCATCCCCCCTAAAAGGGAATATTTATTATTCGATGCCCATCCTCCGGTTACGACACCAATCGTCGTAATGCCAGAAACAGCAATGTAATACAGTAAGCCTACGCCAATATCTGCGAACTGAAATTTATCAGTAAACGGGATGACTGCAAGCACCATAAATGCTGGAGCGAATGCAATGACAGGCGCTAATATAAATAACGGTTTATCTGCCGCCTTCGGAATACTATCCTCTTTCAGTAATAGTTTTAAAACATCGGCTACCGTTTGCAACAGACCAAACCGGCCTCCAACTTGGTTTGGCCCAATCCGCCCTTGCATAAAACCCATCACTTTCCGTTCTGCCAAAATTCCATATGTAACGAAGCCAAGGACTGCAAATAATAGGAGCACCGCTAATCCGAAAAAAATGAAGAAATTCGTCCAGCTAGAAGGTGATTGTAAGAGCGTTTCAATCATTAGCCATCAACCTCCCCAAGTACAATATCCACTCCACCTAAAATCGTAATTAAATTGGCGATGTTTTCACCTTTCAATAACTTCGGTAAAATTTGCAAATTGTAAAAAGACGGCCTGCGAAACTTCAAACGGTATGGCTCTTTCTTTCCGTCACTAGCAATATAGCAACCAATCTCTCCTCGCGGCGACTCTATACGGACGAATGCTTCCCCTTTAGGAGCCTTAATAATCTTCGGTACTTTCGCAAGTACTGCTCCTTCTTTCGGGAAATGCTGGACAGCTTGCTCGACAATTTTTAAGGACTCCTCAATTTCCTGCATGCGGCAAACGTAGCGATCCCAAGCATCCCCCACGCTCCCAACAGGAATATCGAAATCAAAACGGTCGTAAATGGAGTACGGTTCATCCTTGCGAAGATCCCAGTTTACTCCGGTGCACCGCAAATTCGCTCCGCTTAAAGAATACGAAATTGCATCTTCTTCGCTATATATACCAACGCCTTTTACACGATTTAAGAAAATCTCATTGCCACTAACGAGATCATGGTAACCCGCCAATTGCTCTCTCATATACGGAACAAATTCTTCCACTTTTTCAATCCAACCGTCCGGCGCATCCCACTTTACACCGCCGACTCTCATATAGTTAAAAGTAAGCCGGGCACCGCATAATTCGTTTAATAAATTAATAATCATCTCCCGCTCACGGAACGCGTATAAAAACGGGCTGACCGCTCCTATATCGAGAAGATTTGTTCCCCACCAAACGAGATGACTCGCAATCCTTCCAAGTTCCATTGCAAGTACTCGCAAGTATTCGGCTCGCTCCGGGATTTCAAGCCCCATCATCGTCTCTACAGCATGGCAAATGACGTAATTATTCGTCATGGCTGATAAATAGTCCATCCGATCTGTATAAGGGATAATTTGCGTATACTGTAAGCTTTCCGCAATCTTTTCAGTCCCGCGATGCAAATATCCAATAACCGGTGTAGCTTCTTTAATAATTTCCCCGTCAATCTTAATAACAAGCCTGAACACACCGTGCGTACTTGGATGCTGAGGACCTACATTCAAAAGCATTTCTTCCGTACGGATCATTTAGCTACACCTCCACATCATACGGTTCATAATCTTTCCTAAGCGGATGACCTATCCAATCATCGGGCATTAAAATACGCGATAAATTCGGATGTCCCTTAAATACAATACCGAGCAAATCATACGCTTCCCGCTCTGGCCAGTCCGCCCCTTTCCAAAGCGGCGTCACCGATTCTACTTGCGGCGCTTCCCTATCCAGCTTCACCTTTACCGCTACTGACTGTTTCTTTCCATATGAAAATAAATGAACATACACTTCCATGTGTGTCACAAAATCCGTCGCATGTAACTCTGACATATAATCAAATGCAAGTTCCTCATGGGATCGCAGTAACTCCATTACTTCATAATATTTTGAGGGTTCCACTACAAGAGTTGGCACCTCTTTGGAAAGTTTATTAATGTAGCAATCTACTAAAGCACCCTCTCCTACTTTTCCCTTAATAACTTCAACATACTGATTTAAATACAGTTGATTCACAGATGGCTCTTCCTGCTTCGCTTCCTCTTCCTTCTTACCTTCAGCACCCTTCGTCTTCGCCCTTGCAGCCGCTGCCGCTTTTGCCTTCGCTGCTGCAATTGCTTTCGCCTTGGCCTTTTCTTCTTCTGTTACTTCTTCCATTCCTTCTCTTTTTTGTTTTGCTAACGCCGCCGCTTTCGCTTTTGCCCTTTCCTCTTCCGTCACTTCTTCTGTTCCTTCTCTTTTTTGTTTTGCTAGCGCCGCTGCTTTCGCTTTTGCGGCTGCTGCTGCCTTCGCCTTTGCTTTCGCCTTTTCTTCTTCTGTTCCTTCTTCCATTCCTTCTCTTTTTTGTTTTGCTAGCGCCGCCGCTTTCGCCTTGGCCTTTTCTTCTTCTGTTCCTTCTCCTTTTTGTTTTGCTAGCGCCGCCGCTTT